>JAFDKH010000194.1 GCA_019307065.1 Deltaproteobacteria bacterium | reverse complement strand
CTGGATGCACCGGTGATCAGCACCCGGGGTCGACTATTCGCACTCATTTTCTTGGCAGACATTTATTTATCGTCCGCGTCATTCGGCATAGGTTCTTGTTCGGGCGGGCTGGCTTCTTGCGCGCCGTGCTCGGGCCATGTGCCCAGACGGCCTTTGCGGATAACTCGTACAAGGCCCCAGACTGAAGCCAACAACATGGCAATGCATAACCACTGGGCAGCGGTCAGGCCGAGGTAACGCAAATCGATGTTGCCATAATCGGTCGAGCGTAGAAAATCGAACATAAAGCGGATCGGAGCATAAATGATAGGAACCAGGGTGAGAAAAAAACCATCCGGGCGCGGCTTGCGGCCCAACATCCGGGTGATCGGATACATGACCAGCAGAGTGAACAAGAATTCGTAGAATCCCAAATCGTGCCGGGCACCCCGCGGGAATTTGACGGCCAGAAAGAAATCGCTGAGCGCACCGGGGTGATCATGGGCAATCGAGCACCCCATTCGGCCGAAAATCCAGGCAATTACGATGCCCCACATAAAAACATCACAATAAGCCAGAAATGAGATCTTACGTTTCTTTGTATAAATATAGGCGGTAATCAAGGCGCCCAGAAACCCGCCCATGGAAGAAATCGGCGCCCAGATGAAGAAGATCTCCCAGGGTTTTTCGATCAAGCGCTCGGGGAAGTAAAAAACCATCGAAACGATATGGGCCATTGTAAAACTGCCCAGGACAATCCAGATGAACATGGTGTGGGCTTCTTCAGGATCGAGACCGACCCGAGCCGCCCGGCGCTTGGTTGAGAAAAATCCCACTAGAATTGCGATGGCGACCAGGATACCGAAGGGATCGATTACCACAAAACCCAAATCCCAGGTGGGGATGCTGATGTAAGGAATCATGCCGCCTATTCCTTTGGCTTAGCCTCTTCTTTAGCTATTTTTGCGCGGATTTCATCCATGTCGAGACTCTGCACCTGCTTGATCACGTCGTCCAGGGCTTCGGCCGGCAGGGCGCCGGATTGCATGAATACCATAACCTGATCGCGAAACACAGCCAGGGTGGGAATCGCCTTGATTCCGAAAGAACCCGCGACCTGTTCTTGTTCTTGGGTATTGCATTTAGCAAAGGCGATCTCGGGATACTTTTTTGAAGCCTTTTCGAATATGGGGCCAAACATCTTGCAGGGCCCACACCAGGGGGCCCAGAAGTCGATAATCAGAATGGCGTTATCTTTAATTGTCTGATCCAGATTTTTGCTGTTCAACTCGATGTATCCCATGGCGGCCTTCCTCTCGTGCAGTAAATAATAGTGCAGCTGCCGGTCTCAGCTGGCAGCCGCACTATTATAATCACATGAAAAGGTATGACAAGTCTCGATTATTTCTTTTTGGCTGGTTTGATACTAATCGTGGCTCCAGAAGAATATCCGGTGAATTCGGGGGCGTACATCGGCTGGACGGTAGCCGGTCCAGCCTTGAAGGTGCCGGCAATCGCTGCCCGGATTCGATATTTGAAGGGATACTCACCCTGCGGCAGGCGTTCGAAGAAGAAGTTCATCCCGCTGTCTCTGACTTCCTCGTACCAGTAGATGCCGAGGGCCCACTTGTGTTTGGAAACATTCGAAACCGGCTCACAGCCGGCCGGACGCGGATCACGCAAGTGAACATATTCCATGGGGTGCTTGGCCCTTAACGATATGTGCACCTCAATCTCATCGCCGGGCTCTAGACGGGCTCCCTCCTTGAGGGGTTTCAGGACGGCTTCGCGGCCGGTTTTTTCTCTTTTGAAGTACTTACGGGTAATGCTCAAGAAATCGCCGCGCGCTTCAGTCGGCATTTTTTCTGTCGAGAAGTGCCAGGTGGCCGAAGCAAACATGTATCCCTTGGTTTCTTTCTCGACCACGATAGTCGATGACTTTTTCGGGTCGACTTCCGGGCCGGGAATGACGATTTGGTTTTTCTTGCCGGTGTATTCGTCGGGGTTGAAAACGAAGGTCTGCTTGAGATCGCCGATGGTCACCAGGGCCTCTTCTTTGACTCCCAATTGGGCGGTCTTCTTGAGGTAGGTGGCCAGCGAGTAGATCACTTCGGCGGTAGCTCGCGTAGATTTCCAGTGGTTGAGTTTCTTGTTCAGGAAGATCCACAAAACCAGCCCGTCGAGTTTTTCACTCTTGGGGGTCAGTTCCATGACGGTCCGGATGGCGAAAGCATGGGTTTCGATCGTGTCGTTGTACCAGAGCCAGCCGCGGTCCTCGGGGGCCCAGAAAGTGCCCTGATCCTGTTTGGTCTTGGCCGAATCCATTACGCTCTCCCAGACCAGGCGGCCGTCCTTCTCGCGGTCCATACGCTTTAAAGTCAGCGCCAGGTAGCCCTTCAGGTAGGGCGAGTGTTTCTTCCAGTGCTTAAACGAGTGATCGAGCATACGCCGCCGGTCGATGTCCGAAAAAACTGCGTTGGTCCAGGTAGCGTCCGGATAATTGGAAATGACGTAGTTGAGAAAAGTGATGAATTCCCAACAGCCGTTGTGGCGCATGCAATCCTCGACCAGGCGATCGACATAATGGCGCTTCATATAAGACCAGGCGCGCTGAACCATCGGCTTGGGAACATCGACATTGAATTCCAGCCCCTTGGAAAAACCGTACAGGATGTACAAGGTCATGTAGGGCGAGGGCGGTCCGCCCGGGAACCAGGGGAACCCGCCGCTGGAGGTCTGCGCTTTTTTGAGTTTGGCCAATGAGGCATCCCGCTGGGCCCGGGTTATCTTCGGATCGAGCACGTTGATCAGGGGATGGGCACTCTTGCGGCCGCCCTGCGCCTCGCGCAGCCAGGGAGTCTCCTCGAGCGCCATCTTGCGGTTGGGATCGTCGGCGTCCCAGCGCTCGAGCCTTGTTTTACGGTTGGAGAACTTCTTGGCCATGCGCTCGATGGCCGGATAGTCTGAGTACATCGACGCCAAAATCCCGGTAGAGATGAAGCGGTTCAAGGTCTGTTCGGTGCACTCGTAGGGATAGTTGACCAGATACGGCAGGGCCGACAGGACCGAGTAAAACAGCTGTCCGTCGATGGTGACAACCAGTTGTTCGTTGATCAGGGTTGGGTCGTCGTCCTTGGCCAGGTCTTCGAAGGTCATTTCCCTGCGTGACTTGTCTTTCAAGGTTACGAAGCGCGACTGCGCCAGGTGAACCCGGCCGGGCAGCACCGGAATTGGTCTCAGCTCGCCATCAGAAAAAGCGCCTGAGACGGCGGTCACTTTGAAGGCAATCAATCCGACCTTGGCCGGCGTTTTGATCGGGAAGGTCAGGTTTGTGCCACCCCCGGCCTTGACGCTGAAGGGCTTATTGGTTGCGTCTTTGGGCTCGAGACCGAAAGAAGAAAGCAGGCTTTTTTTGGTATCGGGATCGATGATGTCGAAGGTCAGCTTGCCCTTCATTTCTTTATCCGAGGCGTTGTTGACCACGACCTTGAGCTGGGCCTGGTCGCCCTCGCGCAGAAAGCGCGGCAAATAAGGACGAACCATCAGGTCCTTTACGCTGCGGGCTTCTTTTTTCAGCGAGCCCGATTTGAGATCGCGGGTAATTGCATGGACCCAGACATTCCAAGAGGTAACCGAGTCGGGCACAGTGTATTCGAAAGTCACTGAGCCGTCCTTGCCGGTCAGCAACTGCGGCTGCCAGAAAGCGGTTTCGGAAAAATCGGTTCGGACTTTAATCGTCGGGGCCTGGGCCTCCTTGCGCTCCCGGGAATCCAGACTGTCGCGCTTGCCGTTTTCATCGGCTTCTTTGTCCATGGATAGAGTCGGAGCAGCTTCCGCCGGGGCGTCGGCGGCGCTTTCTTTGAGCCGCTCCATTTTTTTCTTTGACTTTCTTGGCGCCGATTGTGGCTTCTTGGTCACCATGCCGCTTAGCCTGGCCCCCTTTCCTCCTCCGCGCCTGCGCCGGCCGGGGCCGCCGATGCTGTAACCGTCGAAAAACAGCAGCCGGTCACCGTAGAGCGACGGGTAGCCGGGCAGGGGCTTGAAGCCGCGGCAGTCTACCCAGGATTGGCGGGCCTGGCCCAGGCTGAGCCGGGTCGAGGTCGTACCGGTCCGATAGGGGAACAGCGAAAGCGGCGAAGGCGGATTGTGTGACACGAAGGCATCCAGGCTGCGGTCATACATGTAGGCCAGGACCTCGGCAGCCGCCACGGCGGTGTCTTTACCGGCCGGCGAGCTTACCTTGATGCTCCACTTTTCTTTGGCGCCCGGGGTGAGTTTGTCGCGGAAGGTGGCGAACTCGATTTTCAGCTCTTTGTTGTCCCAGGGGACGAAAACACTTTGAGTGAACTGCATGAACTGATGATCGCGCATGACCCACAAGGTCAGACCGAAGCCGCCGCGATCTTTTTCGGTGATCGGAAATTCGATCAGAGTTTTGTCCTTGCTCGACTCGAGCAGCCGCCGCTCGATCCGTTTGCCGGACTTGTAAATATCCAGAAACATGAGTTGATTGCCGATGCCCGACAGGGCCAGGACCCGGGCGGTCTGGCCGACCTTGACCGAGCCTTTTTCGACCTTGAGTAAAGCCGGCAATGACAGTTGAGTTTTTTCGGAGGCAACGATGAAGTCTTTGAAGGTTTCGTATTTGGCTCCAAAAGCATCAGTGGTCTGATAGTGCACGCGGTAGACCCCGGCCGGCAGGGCCGGAAGCTTGACTTCGGCTTCACCTTTGTCGTCGTGAGTGAGATTGCCCTTGGCTTTTTGGGTCCCGTCTTTCCATTGGCGTACGACTGCCTCGGGTCGATAGTTCGGATACCAGCGAGTGCGCTGGGTGTCTCCGCGGGTCATGAAGGCTTTGTCCTGTTCGACCCCGGGCGGCAACGGCAAGGGTTGCTCGGCCGGTAAGAGCGTCTTTTCGGGATTCAAAACTGCGACTAGTCGCCAAAAACCCTTGCCGGGCGCCGCGGCCCCGTCAAGATTGGTGCGCCGGATGGTCAGGCTGCCCGGCCGGCCGGCCAAGAAGAAGTTTTCCTGGCTGGTCAATTGGGCTTCGACCGCAACGAAGCCTAGCCGGAAGCTGCGAGTCGACGAACGGGTTTCGCCACCTTCGTCAGTTACGTCGGCAGTCAGCGAATAGCGATAGGTTATATTTTTGTTCTTTTTTCCGGCTCTTTCATCTGCCTGGGGCGTAAAGCTTATTATGAAGGTGCCATCTTCTTGGAGTTTGCTTGTGCCGGTCGCGACCGTCTGGGTCTGGCCGCCCGAGCTTCCGCCGCGCCAGTAATAATAGCCCCACCACCAGGGGTAGACCGGGGTGCGTTTCGCGCGCCACTTGATCTTGGCGTTGGTGACCGGCAATCCGAAATAGTATCGGGCCTCGCCTTTGAGTTTGGCCTGCCGGTTGAGTCTGAGCGGGTCTTTGGGATCAAGGAACTTAACTTCGAAAGTCGGGCGCTTGTACTCTTCGACCTGAACGGAGGCATAACCGTTTGGCGAAGCCTTGAGTTGCCAGCGTCCCAGTAATCGCCCGGCCGGGATCTTGAATTCGCCACAAGCGCTCCCGAAGGAATTTGTGGTCAGCGTCTTGGAGGCGACTTGTTGATAGTTGGCGTCCCTGAGCGACACGGTAACTCTGGTTGACGGGACGGTCTTATAGTTGGCCTTGTCGTAGCGCCCGCTATAGACGATGGCCTTGAAATGCAGCGTTTGGTTCGGCCGATAAATCGAGCGGTCGGTATAGAGCAAAGTGGCCCTAGTCTGGCGTACCGGCCGTGAGCCGTAGAGATAGAGATAGTTGGGATCAATGGCGATCTGTTTACCTTTTTGCGCAAACAGAAAATAAGACCGTGACCCTTTTCTCTTGAAACGGGCGATCCCGTCCTTGCCGGTGGTTTTGGTGGCCACGGCTTTGTGGCGCGTGTTCCAGTCGTGCTTGTACAGGTAAACCGTGGCGCCTTTGATTGGCCGGCCGCTGGCGCCCGAAAGCACGTTGACTTCGACTTGACCTTGCTCTTGCCGGGCGGCCAGGACCAGGTCGCTGATGACAATATTGGTTGCCAGCATTTTGTTGTCGTTTTTTTCGAAGCCGGGTTTGGCCGAAGAGATGATCACGTAGAACCCGGTCTTCTTGATCGGGGGAGTCAGGAAGGTCTTGTGGTTTTTGAAATCAGGTGTGGCCGGAAGCGGGCTGGTCCATTGATAGGCCGGCTTTTGCTTGCGCATCAGTTTCTCGAGCTGTTGCCGGTTGAGAAAAACATTGTAGTCGTCTGAGCTCTCGATGTGTTTCTTGAGATCGACGGCATAGGCGCGGAAGTTGAGCTGTTCGAGGTTTTTATGGGTGATTCTTATCGATTGCCTGGCCGGTGCATCCGACGCCATGGCTTCGACCTGGTAGTCGGGGGCCTCGATGCTTTTTATGATATTCAAACAGCGCTGCCCGCCGACACTCTCGGGGTATGCCTTTTGGCCGGCCAGGGCGATAATTCTTGCACGCACCTGGTTGTCGGGAGTGTCTTCGGCTCGGGTGAATTCGGCCAGGGCGGCCATACCCACCGACCACCATTTGAACTTGCGGACCGACTTGAGTCTCTTTTGAAGCTGACTGCTTATCAGCCGGCGATCGGCGGCATCTTTGAAGTTGCGGTGTAGCTGACGAAGTCGTTCCAGGTGCGCCTCGAAGGCCTCCTCTGTTCTTTTGTTTCCGGTGTGCCAGTCTTCCAGATCTTTTAAAATAGTGACTATCTTGGTCAGCGGATGAAGTTCCGGATCGGTCAGCCTGATATTCTTAGGTGCTTTAGTAGCCCGGGCCAGCATTTGCTTCAGATCGAGCTGGTAAATTTCGTTAGAATGCTCGGGACGCCATCCGGTCGTGTCGGCCAACAGCTGGGCCCACAGGTAACTTATCGAGTCACGCAGAGTTGAGCGGATATCACGGGGAAAGTTGTTTTGAGACAGGTATTCCTTGAATTGAGCGTTTGAGAAGCGGCCTAGTTGCTGCCTGTGCTTGAAGACTTCCTGATAGGTCTTGTGAGCTGCTTCGAATAGCTGCTCCATTGTCCAGGCCTTCAGATCGACTGCTGCTTTTGATTCGACCTTTTCGCGTTTGCGAATTTCCCAGGAGTAGTTATGGGCGTAGGTGACCAGTGATTGAGCGTAGAACAAGTTCAGCACGGAACTGCCCAGTAGATCGTTTGGCCAGGGTTGTTCCTTGAGGAAGCGCACCGAGGTCTCATAGCCATGCAGGGCGGTTCGCAGTTGCACGTAACGTAGCAAGCCGCGCACCCATTCCTCGCTGTTCTTGTCGGTCTTGGCCTTTTCGATCATGTCCTCGACCAGCTTGGAGGCGGCTTCGAATTTCTGTTCGTTGATTAGCTTGTCGTAGTTCTTCCAGCCCTCGGAAAACTTACCCGTCCAGGTAACGACCTCGAGCGGTTTGGTTTTCTCTTCGACAACGGGGGCTGAGCCTGCGGAGGAACCAGCTCCGCCTCCGATTGGTTCGCCGATTTGATGCTGGGGACAGCCCGCAATAGGTAGAACCATGAGAACTGCCAGGAAAATAAAGGGCGCAAATCCCATTTTTTTCAGACACATAGCATGCCTCCCGATTTGAAGATGAATATGCCTACGCAATGACGATCCATATCGTCTAAGGGTCTTTTGTGCAAAAGAAACCGGGGACTGAAGTTCTAGATTGTGGTATCTAGTTTGGCGAGGAGAGTAACGATGTCCCTACAGCCACTGAAAAACCCTGAAAGTAAGATTGCGCGCCTGGCTGCGACAGTCAAGGTAACTCCGGCACTGATATTCTTGTTTCCGGCCTTGTTGGTAATCAATCTGGCCCAGATGACCAGTGTCGTTTTGATCCCGTTTTCGCGCAAAAGATTCAGGCGTTTCAATCGCTGGTGCGCCAATACCTGGTGGAGCTGGTGCGTCAGTCTGGTGAAGCTTTTGCACGGGACCCGGGTCGAGATGACCGGTGACCAGGTGCCGGCCAAAGAAAATGCAATTGTAGTCGCCAATCACCAGCAGATGCCGGACATTACTTTTCTGATGTTTTTCGCCAGGGAGAAGCAGCGCCTGGGCGATCTCAAGTGGGTGGTCAAGGACGCAATAAAATACGTACCCGGTGTCGGTTGGGGGATGCTGTTTCTTGATTGTATTTTCGTGAAACGTGACTGGGCCAAGGACCAGGCATCTATTGAACGCGTTTTCTCAAAGTTTATGGAGGGGAACATTCCGATCTGGTTGGTCTCATTTGTCGAGGGTACTCGATTCACCCCTGCCAAGCGCGAAGAAGGTCGCAAGTATGCCCAGAAAAGAGGTATTGCCCTGCCGCGCAATGTACTCTTACCACGCACCAAGGGTTTTGCGGCATCAGTCCAGGGCCTGCGCGATCACCTGGATGCCGTCTATGACGTCACTATCGGCTACAAAGAGGGTGTGCCTTCCCTCTGGCAATATACCCTGGGTTTCTCGCGGGTTGCCCACCTGCACGTACGCCGCTATCCCATCGAAGATTTGCCCGGGTCGAGCGAAGAGCTGGCTGACTGGCTTTTTTCACGCAATACCGAAAAAGACAAACTCCTGGAAGAATTCTACAAGACCGGATCTTTTCCCGAGAAATGAGCGTCAAATTTTTCTGCTGGTATAATAACAAATGGTTACTGAGGGTGGGAGATCTCGGCGAATGAGAATTGTTATGAGGCTGCATGCCCTGCTTTTTTCGGCACTCGCATTTTTTAGTCTGTCGTCGTGTGGAAGCGATAGCTCTGAGAATGGATTGTTGGCCTGGGTAAAACAGGCAGGCGGGTATAGTTCTGATGAAGGTAATTATATTTCATCTCTGTCAGACGAATCGTTCTTAGTATCTGGTTCAGTTGGTGATATTGCTGTTTTTGGACGAGGCGAGGCAAACGAGACAGCACTTTTTACCGGGTTGGGCTCATTCTTGGCACGCTACAATGACAACGGTACGCTTGCCTGGGTAAAAAGCACAGGTGACTCGTATTGTTATGGTTTTGCTACGTTACCCGACGGTTCATCATTTGGAACAGGATGGTTTGAGACACCAACCACATTCGGAGTTGGAGAACCCAACGAAACTACATTGGATCCCATGGACAGGCGTAGTGTGTTTATTGTTCGACACAACCAGGATGGAACACTTGCTTGGGCAAAGATCGTTGTTTCATCTCATTATGGTAGTTGGGTCATGCAAAGTATTGCGGCGATGCCGGATGGATCCATCACACTCCTGGGACATTTCAGTCACACTGCAGTATTCGAACCTGGAGACATAGGCCAGATAGCATTAAACTCTGCAGGCGATCCCGACATGTTTTTGGCTCGCTACGACACGGCTGGCGCTTTGACGTGGCTAGTTCAAGCTGGCGGATCATCATCTTCGTTGGAGGGCGCTGCTATTTCATCCTTACCAGACGGATCATTTGTTGTTGGCGGAGATTTTTTAGGTGCGGTGACGTTTGGGATCGGCGAGCCTAATGAGTCAATGCGGACTTCGGCAGGAGAAGGGGACGTGTTTGTTGCCAAGTACAACCCTGATGGTTCATTGGCTTGGGTTCGGCGCGCGATTGGAACAAGGTTTTCCGGTATATCATCCGTCTCCATGTTGTCTGACGGGTCAACTGTCGCGGCAGGATACTTTTCAGACAGCGTCAGGTTCGGCCCGGGTGAGCAAAATGAAACTACTCTTAGTTCGGCAGGCGGAATGGACGTATTCGTAGCACGGTTCAATCCCGAGGGGAATCTTGATTGGGCCAGGCGTGCTGGCGGGGCAGAGGGAGACGCTTCCAAGAGTATTTGTTCGCAAGCCGATGGCAAAGCAATAATAACAGGTACTTTCAAAGGAGCAGCAACATTTGGATTGGGGGAATCCAATGAGACTATTCTTACCACAACGGGAAATGCAGATATTTTTATAGCAAAGTTCGACTCGCATGGAAGTCTTGTCTGGGCCAGACAAGCAGGCGGAGAGGATGTAGAATATCCCCGTGGCATTTCCTCACTTCCTGACGAATCATCCCTGGTAACAGGCTCATTCCTAGGAACGGCTATTTTCGGACCAGGTGAAGCCAATGAAACTACGCTGACCACGGACGGCATACACGATATTTTTATTATGCGCATCAATCCTTAGGTTCGAGACAGGTTTGATCGGTTCTATTCAAATTTCACGGGCTTATTATAGATGGCGGTATTTGACACAGCTCAAGACGTGATTTCGCATCCACGGTGGCCTGCACCACCGTCGGTTTGAATCGCTAAAGAGCTGCTAATGTG
>JAFDKH010000380.1 GCA_019307065.1 Deltaproteobacteria bacterium | reverse complement strand
GGCGGGCGGGCAGTTTCAAGAATGTTCGAGATTTTCGAAGAGATCGGAGTTATCGACGAAAATCTATATGACGTGGTGATCTTCGATGTGCTGGGTGATGTGGTCTGTGGGGGTTTTGCTGCCCCGATGCGCAGTGCGTTTGCGCCAAAGGTCGTGATTGTCTTGTCAGAGGAGTTGGCCTCGGCTTATGCGGGCAACAACATTGCCAAAGGCGTGAAAAACTATCTTGATAACGGAGTGTGCCTGGCCGGAGTTGTTCTTAATATTCGAGATAATCAAGCCGACTTGAGCCCGATCAAGCGATTCGTCAAAGCATTAGATACCGAAATTCTAGGAATAATTCCCAGGGATCGGAAAATCCAAGAGGCCGAGATCGAAAGCTGTTCAGTGCTAGAATATGCACCTGATAGCGCGGCTTCAAAAATAATCATGAAGCTTGTTGAAAAACTTCAGAAAATAGATCCCGCCAAGTGCCCTGCGCCAGCCTCAATAGATCTTCTTACCCTGCGCCGGATGATGCAAGGCAAGAATTGATGCATTTCTCATGAAGAGACAACCATCGCGCAAACTACGGCCGGTTCCGGATCGAGTCGATGTCAAGGTTGGATTCGCTTGCAACAACAAGTGCCGATTTTGTGTTCAGGGTCGCAAGAGGGAAAAATACGGCCGCCGTGACGTAGAAGAACTAACGGGAATTATTGAGAAAAACCGTGATCGCTGTGAGGGTGTCGTATTTACCGGAGGAGAGCCCAGTTTACATCCGGATATCGTCGATCTGGTAACGAAAGCCGCGGAGCTTGGGTATCCATCAATTCAAATACAGACCAACGGCCGCATGTTCGCTTACATGAAATTCGCTAAGAAAATGTCCCGGGCAGGGGCCAACGAGTTTTCTCCAGCCTTGCACGGTCACATCGCCGAGTTGCATGACTATCTGACAACAGTGCCTGGATCGTTTGAGCAGACCGTTCAGGGCATCCGAAATCTTAAAGAACTGGGACACAATGTAATTACCAACAGCGTGATAACCCGATCAAATTTCAGACACCTGCCCGAGTTGGCCGAGAAGTTGGTGGACCTGGGTGTTGACCAATATCAGCTGGCTTTCGTTCATCCGGTCGGCTCGGCGGGTCCGGATATGAATTTCGATTCAGTAGTGCCCAGGTTCGAATTGCTGAAACCATATTTACACAAAGCGCTCGATGTTGGTCTCGAGGCGGGCATCACGGTGATGACTGAAGCGGTTCCTTACTGCTACTTGAAAGGCTATGAAGAATACGCAGGTGAAAAAGTAATGCCGGCAACCCGCATTTTCGATGCCGAGGGTATCATCGAAGACTACCGCGAATACAGACTCGGAGAGGGCAAGCTAAAGGGACCGGCTTGCGAGAAATGTCTTCACTATTTCGATTGCGAAGGACCATGGCGTGAATATGCCGAGCGATACGGATGGAACGAATTCATACCAATAGAGGAATAGTTTACATAATCTTTCATATGTAAACTTTACGATCTTGGCGAATCTTGGATATATACAGGTTACAAGGTTGTGTAACCAGCGTTGTCTTTTTTGCTCCAATCCTGAAAATGAACGTACTCTTTCTCTGGGTGATGCGCACGAGCAGCTTAAAAAGCTCAAGAAGGCCGGGTATTTCGGAGTGATCCTGACTGGCGGTGAACCAACTCTACACCCGGAACTTGAGCGTATCGTAAGGATGTCGAGAGACGAGGGTCTGCATGTCAGGATGATAACAAATGGACAATGCACGGCTGAAGAAGGCGTGTTGGAAGAGCTGATTCGTGCGGGTCTTCAACACGTTCACCTTTCTGTACACAGCGCAAGACCCGAAGTACAGTCATATCTGACATCCAACCCAGACTCCTGGGCGAACCTCTACAAGACGTTCAAACTTGTAGAAAAACTGAACATTACTTGTGATGTCAATACTGTGATTTGCGCCCAGAACGCCGATCATCTCGATCAGACCGTGCAGACAATCATAGAACGCTTCGATTTCGTCAGGCATTTTGTTTGGAACAACATCGATCCCAAGATGAATAGAGTGGCCGAGAATCCTCAGACTGTCGCCAAATTGGCTGATTTCGAACTGGCTCTCTTTCGGGCGGTCAAAATTCTCGAATCAAGCTCGAGAACTTATCGAATCGAAAGACTGCCGTTATGCTACATGGCTGAATTCGCCCAGGCTTCCACTGAAACTCGCAAGATTGTCAAAGAAGAAGAACGTACGGTTCATTTTCTCGATGAAAAAGGGGAGATTCGTCAGACAGACTTCATGCATGACAAAGCCGAAGTGTGCTCATTCTGCAAATTCGACTCTATTTGTGCCGGGTTGTACGACCTGGATGGGGCCTATTCCTCGGACGAGTTGTATGCGGTTTTTCTGGACCCCCAAGTGATCATAGACCGCATTATAAAAAAAGATGCCAAATGAAACTGGTTAGTGTTTTGGCCTTGATTTTTATTACACTGGTGCGACTTGAAAAAGTGCAAGAAAACTAGCGACCTGGAAGATTTTCTCAAAAACTTGCCGGGCCAACTGGACCAACACTTGGGCAAGTTTGGTAATTGCTTCGAACTGGATACGACTGAAGACTACTTGGTGATCTCGGTTTCGGGCCAAAATGAGCCATTCCAGGTATTCATAGAGCCCCGAGACGATCAGCGAAAATATTTTCGACAAACCGGACTTTTTAACCTCTTCTTTCAGGTCGGCGATGCCACTTGTCTGGAAAAAGAACAGGAACAGGTTTTCGAGTCTGTCTTGAAAATCATCTTGCGGGCGGAAGAGGATCTTACAGCTGAATCGGTCAGACAGTTTTTTAAACCGCAAGATGAGCCCCAAAAAGAACTCCGACCAGAAATTCTAGAACCAGTAGAGAAAAGAAAAAGAGCCACTGTCAAATTGGCGTCGAAGTGCAATACAAACTGTTTTTTCTGCAACACCGAGGGAATACTCAAAAGTAAATACGAATTCTTCGATGATTTCGAGCAAATCACAAAAATTCTCGAACGATCGTTCGACAATGGCTGCAATGTAGTTTCATTCGACGG
>JAFDKH010000379.1 GCA_019307065.1 Deltaproteobacteria bacterium | reverse complement strand
ACTATCCAAGATTGTCAGTGACTGTGAAATGACAGTTGATGAGTTTGTTGATATCTTATAGCGTTTTTGCCCTTTGTAAGGCCTGGAGAGGCAAGGCATGAATGAGTCCGATAACATTTTGTTGGAATTGAGTCCGGAACAAAAGTTGAGATTACTTGGGGCGCTGGCGCAGCTGTCAATGAGCGATCGAAAACTGGCCCAGGAAGAAGAAGATCTCTTTATCAACTTTGCCGGGTGGTTGGGTGTTGAGCAAGACACAACCCGGCAGATTCTTGTCGAACGTTCGAATATCGAGCGCCTGCGTCTTACAGATCTGCCGCGCAAGGTGCGCGCGATGGTATTTGTGACCGGGGCGGTCATGGTCTTAGTGGATGGCAAGTTTGTAAAGCAAGAGAGAAGCGACTTGGCTATCCTGGCATCCTCGCTGTCTATTGCGCCCAAGTCTGCTGTCGAAACCATCAAGCAACTTAGAGTACGGGCCAAACTCGAAGTACATTTCGCTCAAGCCATGCGGCTATGTGCGCCCCTGGCCGACAAACAGTCGGAGTGGCAAACGTCGACTCGCAATATTTTTCATGTCTTGGGTGTTTTTCTCGGGGTCGGCATCGGGGCCTTTGCAGCTCCGACGATCTTGCCCGGAGTGTTCATTGGATTTTTCGCGGGCACTTTTGGAGGCGGGTTTTTGGTTAATGTTATTGCCGATAGCGAGTCTTTCGACCCCAATGAATACAACTTCAACGATCTCTAATCGACGACACGCGCCAGGACTACTTTGAGATAATCGCCTTCATCGAAGGCCATCAGGCGCGGATGATCAGCCGGGGCTCCCCAGCGATCCAGCACCTGGATGATTGCGCCTGCCTGGCGCGCGGCTTGCAGAATTGTTTTTTCGAAAGCTTGACGATTTATGTGGCTAGAGCACGAGGCGGCCAGGTAATAGCCGCCCTTGGGGATAAGTTCGAGGGCGCCGCGATGCAAGGCCCGATAGCCCCTGAGTGAGGCAGGTACTTTTGATTCGCGCGGGGCAAAGCTGGGGGGATCGGCCACAATCAGATCGTAGCGGGCTTGCCGCGCGGCGGCTCTGGTCAGAAACTCGGCCACTTCACTTACATGCCCGCTATGATCGGCCGGATCGAGACCGTTTTGTTGCCAGTTCTGATTGGCCTGGTCGATAGCAGCTTGGGCTACGTCCACGGTCTCAACCGCCTGGGCCCCGGCCAAACCGGCTGCGACCGAGAAGCCGCCGGTGTAGCCATACAAGTTGAGCACAGTCATTCCCGCGGCCAGCTTGCGTACCTGCCAGCGCGAGTCGCGGTGATCGAGAAACATGCCTGTCTTTTGGCCGTTAATCAGATCAGCCTGCATGCGCATAGCGCGCTCGACAACTGCAACCGGTTTCTCGGGCAGCTGGCCGAACTCGGCTGACAGACTGCGTTCTTTGCGCCGGCCGGTCCTTAGTAGAAGATTGTGAACCTGACGCTGTTCAAGAACTTTTTTCAGGGCACTGATGATGTTTACCTTGAAGTTGACCATCCCCTGACCATCGAACTGCAAAACGGCATATTCCGCATAGACGTCGCAGACCACGCCAGGCAAACGATCACCTTCGCCATGCAGCAGGCGATAGGTGTTGGTTTTGGGAGGTATGACTCTGTCGCGCAGGGCCGCGGCCGTTTCGATGCGTCGGACAAAGAGAGCATCATCTATGGCTTCGTCACGAGTTGTCATGACTCGCAGCCCGATCGGCCCGGAATCGGTGATTCCGCGGGCCACGAAACTGCCCAGTTTATCGAAAACCGCGGCAATCCGGCCGGGCGTAAAACGGGGCTCCTCGAGTGCATCTTTGAATATCCAGGGGTGCCCCTCGGCAATTACTCGGCCGAGCGCTTTTTTGAGTTTCAGCTTGAGTTCTTGTGATCTAGCCATTTACCCGCTCGTTGTCTAATGCGCGAACAAGGCGAATATACAGGTTTTTCACCCGGCTGGCAAAGCTTGACTGAATAATAGCTTGAATTTCCGGAAGAATTCCCTATTCTATTCGCCCATGAGTTCTGACACCGCCGAATCGACACCCCTGGAAACTTTCGCTGATTTGGGTATTGCAGCCGACATCATTGAAGGGCTTACCGATCTCGGTTACCAAAAACCGCTCGAAGTCCAGATAGCAGCCATCCGATTGATTCTCGAAGGCCGGCATGTCAGCCTGCGCTCGAAAACCGGCAGCGGCAAAACGGCCGCCTTCGGAATCCCGCTCATTCAGAAGCTTACCAGTACTATCCAAAAACCAGCCGTTTTAGTTCTGGCTCCTACCCGGGAACTAGCCGGGCAGATTGCAGCCGAGCTGACCGGGATCGGGCACCACCGGAAGATTGAAGTAGTCGCGGTTTACGGTGGGGCTTCGATCAGTGACCAGATCAACAAAATCAAGGCCGGCGTTCAGATCGTTGTCGGCACGCCCGGCCGGCTGCTCGATTTAGTCCGCCGGCGAGTCTTGAAGCCTGACACTTTCAAGGCCGTTGTTCTGGACGAAGCCGATGAGATGCTCTCGATGGGTTTCTACGAAGATGTCACCAGCTTGATGGATGGCTGTACTAACTGCGAACAAGTTGTGATCTTGTCTGCCAGTCTGGATGAAGACACCAAGAGCTTAGTCGATCGCTATACCTCTGATGTTGTCCGGATAGACCTGTCGGCCGATGTCTTGTCGGTCGATGGTATTCACAACATTTACTACACTATCGGTGACGAACTCCCCCGGCATCACTATTTGCTGCACGTAATGGCCGTCGAAAAACCGTCTTCGGCGATTGTGTTCGTTAATACCCGCAAAGATGCTTCGCTGGTGGCGACCTTGATGGCCCGTGAAGGTCTGCAGACCGAGATGATCTCAGGCGAGTTGCCCCAGAAAGAACGTGAGCGGGTTATGGCGGCCATTCGGAGCGGCGAGTTGCGTCCTGGCCGCGCGCGGGATCGATATCAGCGATTTGTCGCACGTGATCAACTTCAGCCTGCCTGAAGACCCGGCAATATTTTTACACCGGGTCGGGCGCACCGGGCGGGTAGACAAACAAGGCACGTCGGTCAGCTTGGTCAGCGGGGTCAGGGTGCGCACCCTGGGTTTACTGGAGAGGAGGTTCGGCATTAAATTCGAAGAACGCAAGTTTCCGCCGGCGGCCGAGATGGTCAAAGAACGCACCAACGGTCAACTGGACGGACTAATCGAGGCGGCCAAATCCGCTATCTGCGACGGTTTTATAGCTCAGTCAAAAGGTATTCTCGAACACGATCAAGCCGTTCAGATTGTGGCTTACCTGCTGAAGCGGCATGGTGACCAGGTCCACGACGAGCAACGCGCGGCTGCCAACCGGCCGCAACCCAAGCCGCACGGGAAGAGGAAAGGCCCACCCTTCAAGCGAAGAAATTCCCCGCGCGA
>JAFDKH010000378.1 GCA_019307065.1 Deltaproteobacteria bacterium | reverse complement strand
AAATGGATTTCGTTACCAAAGAGGCTTCCGAGGCGTTCGCGGTAAACACTATTACAGTTAATCAAGATGGTTTGTTGTCCGGTGACCTTACTGACGGGTTGGGAGCGGTTGCGCTGCTTGAGAATGAATCAGGCTCCCTAAATGGAAAACGAATTGTTATTCTTGGAAATGGAGGGACTGCGGCGGCAGTTACTCAAGCGCTGGTTCAAGCCGGCGCCCGAGTTACCGTGCTTGGACGTGATCAAAACAAAGCAACTTTGTTGGCGGATAAATTCCGGGTTGATTCTGGTCACCTGCACGATTTGGCAGCGATCGAGTTCGATGTATTAATCAACACGACTCCGGTAGGTAGCTTAGATTCTTTAGCAACCCTGGTTGAGGACAAAAGCCTGCTAAAAGGAAAGATCGTGCTGGATGTAGTTCTCGACCACGAAACACGTTTGACTAGAGACACCCGCCAGGCAGGCGGTCTTGCATTTTCCGGACGCAAACTGTGGGCCGAACAAGGAAGATTACAGTTGGTGCGCTGGTTCGATCTCGATCTTGCAGCCGAATTGCTGGAGATAGATCCATGATAGAGATTCACGTTCCTGCCTCCAAGAGTATTACACAGAGGGCCTTGCTGATCGCGGCGCTTTCAGCCCGGCCTTGCCGGGTGCGCAATCCGCTTGATTGCCATGATTCCGAGGCCATGCGCCGGGGCCTGCGTCAGCTTGGTGTAGGAATTGATGACTCCCAGCCGGAATGCTGGATTATTCAGCCCCCGGCGGTTTTCAGTGTACCGAGCCAGCGACTGAATCTAGGCAACGCCGGAACAGCAGTTCGTTTTCTTGCTGGATTGGCGCCCCATGTTCCAGGGATATACGTGATTGACGGTGATAAAGCCATGCACACAAGACCCATGCCCGGTCTTCTTGATGCACTGAAATCTTTGGGTGTGGACATTGAAGAACTAGGAAATGCCGGTTGTCCGCCGATTAGGTTCGAATCACTCGGACCTGAGGTTTCGAGTAGCAGGCCGCAACTAGTCAATACCCGCCTCTCAGGCTCGAGTCAGGAGTTGTCGGCCCTGCTAATGTCGGGATGCCGCAATTCGGACGGGCTGGAAATCGAGATCTCCGGTACTCTGCCGTCCAGGCCATACGTAGCCATTACAATCGATGTTCTGGCTTCATTTGGAATCAAGGTTAGCTGGCAAGCCGATAATGAAATTCGTGTATTTCCGGGAACACCGCAATGCGACGAATATGTTGTGGAAGGGGACTGGAGCAGCGCCAGTTACCCGTTGGCGGCTTCGTGGCTGACTAAGAAACCGGTTAGCCTGCAGAATGTCAATGATGAATCGGTTCAGGGAGATAGTGCTGTTGTCAGGCTGATAAGGCAATTGGACGAGCCAGGAGCGCGGAGAATGGATCTTGGAGATACTCCCGATCTGGTTCCGACTATTGCAGCTTGTGCGTTATTTTCGTCTGAGCCAACCGAAATTACCAACGTCGCTCACTTGCGTATCAAAGAGAGCGACCGGATAGGTGGTCTGGTAAATGAGTTGTCGAAATTAGGAGCTAAAATCGAAGAAAAACCCGACGGCCTGGTTGTATATCCCGCATCAGAAAACCTTCGGGCTGCCACCCTGGATCCGACAAATGATCACCGTTTAGCCATGGCCTTCGGTCTGGTTTCCTTGCGTCTGCCGAAATTGGACATACGGGATCGTGATTGTGTGGCAAAATCCTATCCGTCGTTCTGGGAAATGCTGGAGTTGTTCAGGTGATTTTAATATTGATCGGTCCGAGAGGATCGGGGAAAAGCAAAGTTGGAGCCCGCTTGGCTTCAAAACTGCAGGTTGCATTCGTGGATCTTGACACCCAGATCGAGCATCTGGCTTCAAAGAGTATAGCTGCCATATTCACCGACGAAGGCGAGCGGTCATTCAGGCTCATTGAAGCACGGGTTTTGAAATCACTGTCTCTTTCCGGGCCGACGATACTGGCAACCGGTGGCGGAGTAATTCTGGCAGCCGAGAACCGAAAAAAACTGCAAGCGCTGGGAAAGGTGATCTGGTTACAAGCGAATCCTAAGGAGCTGGTTCGCCGATTAGCCGGCTCGGACGAGCGACCGGCCCTTACGCCACTTTCGCCTCTCGATGAGGCCAGACTGCTTGCCGAAAAACGCCACAAGTTGTATGAAGAGACTGCAGAATTAAAAGTTGACACGAACGACAAGTCGGAGGAGGTGGTGTGTAATGAGCTCGAACAGCTTTGGAACACTGTTCAGAGTGACAACCTTCGGTGAGTCCCACGGACCGGGATTGGGCGCCGTAATGGACGGGGTGCCCGCGGGATTATCGTTATCTGAGGAACATATCCAGAAAGATCTGGACTTGCGACGACCCGGGCGAAGCAGCCTTCATTCACAAAGAGCAGAACCTGATAAAGTGAAGATACTCTCCGGCGTTTATGACGGACTGACAACCGGAGCACCGATTGCTCTCTTGATCGAAAACCAGGACGCAAGATCGGACGACTATAAATCATTGCAAGATATTTTCAGACCGGGCCACGCCGACTATTGTTGGCAAGAAAAATTCGGTCTTCGTGACTGGAGAGGTGGTGGTAGATCATCGGGCCGTGAGACGGTGGCCAGAGTTGCCGCCGGAGCGCTGGCGCGCCTGGTGCTCGAGGCCGCCAATATTAAAGTAACCGGCATTGTCTCGGAGATTGGCGGAATAAAAGCAGACACGGGCTCTTCGGACTGGTCTCAGGCACGTGAACATCCTCTGCGTTGTCCGGATGAACAGGCGGCTGCTGAGATGAAAGCGGCAATTGAAACTGCTCAGAAGAATGGAGATTCAGTTGGTGGAGTGATTGAAGTTCGTGCCAGCGGAGTACCAGCCGGCCTGGGTGAACCGGTTTTCGACAAACTAGATGCCCGTTTAGGGGCGGCAATCTTGTCAATTGGCGCGGTTAAAGGGGTTGAGATCGGCGATGGTTTTGCGTTGGCTCGGACAAAAGGATCTTCTTCCAACGATCTAATGGATCCGCCCGGCAATTTCCGCACAAATCACGCAGGTGGAATCCTGGGCGGAATATCCAATGGAGC
>JAFDKH010000193.1 GCA_019307065.1 Deltaproteobacteria bacterium | reverse complement strand
CAGCCGCCGCACAGCGGGCCGTCGTTCCAGAAATCCGCCATGAAGATCGGCTTGGTCTTGCGCCAGTTCAGGCTGGTTTGCCTGAGCAGCTCTCTCTGTTGGGGAGTTGCCATTAGTGACGGATCGGGGTTTTTACCGACCGGCATATAGGTAAACACCCAGCCGAACAAGGCGCCTTTTTCGATGTAATGATCAAGGAACTCGTCGGAAGCCAGAAGTTCGGTGTTATGCCGGGTGGGCACGGTGCTGATTCCAAACATGACCCCGTTGCTTTTCAGCTGATCCATTACGTCTGATAATTTGCGGTAAACCCCCGGGCCGCGTCTCAGATCAGTTTCTTTTTCGAACCCCTCAACCGAAATGGCCGGCCAGACATTGCCTAGTTCGGCCAGGCGTTTGGCCCGCTCGGCGTCTATTTCCTGGGCGTTGGTGTAGACCATGAAATTGATATCGGGAAACGAGCCGAACAGATCTTCAATTTCGGGATAAAGAAACGGTTCTCCGCCGGTCACGGCAATGAACTGGATGCCGAGCTCACGAGCCTCGACGAGGATTTTCTCGATTAGTCCGCGGTCCATGTCTGTTTTTTGGTTGAAGCTGTGAGCGTAACAACCCTGGCAACGCAAATTGCAGCGCATGGTCGGGTTGATAAGCAAAGTCGAGGGCGGGTGATAGCCGAGTTCTTTGGCCATGGCCTTGACGATTGGCTTGCGCTCGAGCACGGTGCCCAACAAGAAGTTGTCTACGAATTTTGCAAAGACATGATCGTTGGTGCGCGCGGCGATTTTCAAACCCCAGGCCACCAGCATGGGATTGTCGGTTAAGTTCTTACCCAGCCCGTGAAGCATGCGAGTGCTGTCGGGCAGCTGGTCGGAATCGGCGGTCGACATGACCGAGGCAAGTGCCAGGCTGATTCGCTTGGTTGCTTTTTCTATCTCGGAAGGCGTGAGGCCGACTTGTTCTCCGAGCGCGCAAATGGCTTTGATCGGGTCCAATAAATCCATATTTGCCTCCTCGATAGTTATACTGGCCAGCCAGCCAATATAACCACAGGGGTGGCTCGTAAGTCAATGAGAAAAAAGAAGAAATTGTCTTACATCAAACTACATGTGCAGAAAAGTCGGAATATGTACGAGGAAAACCGAGATGTCGGAGACTAAATCGACCAGGATCGACTGTGTCAGACCGGGAGCTTTGTTTTTCTGGCTGAACCAAACAAGCTGAATAAAATTATGGCTATAGCCGCCAGGACGAAAGACACTACCCGAACCGAAATGGCGTTTTCGAGGATTTCGATGTTGGACCAGATCACGGTGGTGGCCGCACCGGTGAGCATGCCTGCCAGCACGCCTTGTCCGGTGCATTTTTTCCAGTGCAAGGTCAACAGGATCGCGGGTCCGAAGGATGAGCCCAGGCCGCTCCAGGCATAGCTGACCATGCTGAAGATCAATTTGTCACTGTAGAGGGCCAGCAGAAATCCCGCGGTTCCCAATCCCAGGGTGACCAGGCGGCTCATCAGCACCAGGCGTTTTTGGGACAGCTTGATGCCCAGGCCGCGGTGTAAAATGTCTTCGGCGATGGCCGAGGTGCCGACCAGCAATTGAGAATCCGCTGTAGACATCATGGCGGCGATCGCTCCGCAAATGAAAATTCCGGCCAGCCATCCGGGCAGAAGTTGGGTGGCCATATAGGGCATCAGCTGTTCGCTGTCGCCAAAAGTGCCGGCCGGGTAGAGGTTCAAGCCCACCAGTCCAATCAACAAAGCCCCCAGAAAGGCCGGAACCGCCCAGGCCAGGGCGACAACCCTACCTTTTCTTATGTGTTCTGCTTTCTTGATCGACATGTAGCGAGTGACTGTATGAGGTTGCCCGGAATAACCCAGGCCCCAGCTCAATCCGCCTATAATTGCTGCCGCCGCGGCCCAGCCTGTTTTTCCGCAGGTAAAGGAACCCAGGCTTTCACTCGCGTTCAGGCCCGCCTCCAAAGACAAGCCCTGATCGGATAATTCCACCAGCGCGACGATCGGTAAAATTACCAAAGTCCCGAACATGATCACGGCCTGGATCACGTCGGTCCAGGCTACTGCGAAGAAGCCCCCGATCATGGTGTATAGAATGATAATCATTGCGCCAATGGCGATGCCGATCCCGTTCGGCAGCCCGAAGGTGACATTCAGGACTTTGCCGGCTCCGTTGAATTGGGCAGAGACGTAGAAGGAGTAGAAAAACACGATTATCAAAGCCGCCACAAATCGAATCATCTGTCCCGAGTCGCCAAAACGCTGGGTAAAATACTCGGGCAGGGTCAAGGCCTTGTATTTTTCCGTCTCGCGGCGTAAGCCGCTGGCGACTGCCCACCAGGAGAAACCAATTCCTCCGATGATGCCTATGACCGTCCAACTCTCCACCAAACCCATGGTCATGGCGGCGGCGGGAAGTCCCAATAACAGCCAGGCTGATTCACCACTGGCCCGTTCGGAAAGGGTCGCGACCCAAATATTCAGGCGTCTGCCGGCCAGGAGAAAATCTGCTTGGGTCTTGTTCAGGCGCCAGGTAAGCGATGCAGCCAACAAGATGATGACCAGGTATACGATGAAACCGATAAGCAGCGGGCTCAAAGGAACAATTCTTTCAAAGGTATGGAGATAGTAGTTGTCGGCTATTCGGGGTCAACTACTCGGTTTTGTTGATCTTGAAGGAGTAAAGCCTTCGATCTCCGGAGGTTACATACAGATGATCGCCGTCCAGAACCGGGTCGCTCTCTATTTTGTAGCCGGTTTTATAGGCGAAGAACTTCTCACAGGTATCTTTGTTGATGGCGTAGATCCGGCCGTCCTTCTGGCCGCCTGAGAACAGCACCAGGTTTTTATAGAATACCCCGAAGGAGATTATCGGTCCTTGAGCGGTGAAACGGCATTTCTCTTTGCCGGTTTTCAAGTCGAGAGCGTAAAAGTTGTTGTCGTTGGAACCGACATACAAAACGCCGGAATTTACTTTTGGAGAAGACAAGATATCATCGCCGGCCTTGAATTTCCAGATGACATTTTGACCGGTTTTGACGTCGATGGCATAGACGTGATCATCTTTCGAGCCGAAGTAGATTACTCCGCCCTCAATCCAGACGGTCGAGGTTATTCCTTCACCGGCCTTGAAGCGCCACTTCATTTTACCGTCGGCTGTTTGCAGGGCATACAGGTATCCGTCGAGGTTGCCGACATACAAGATCCCGTCTTTGATAACCGGGGCTGCATAAGAAAATGCCAGGGGCTTGATGACCGGCTCTACCGCCTTCACTTCTACGTCTTCGGTGGTTTTGTCTTCTTTGGCTTCGTCTTTCTTGGCTTCGGTGTCTTTATCTTCAACCGGCTCGGGTTCAGGTTTTTTTACAGGTTCCGGGAATTGCCAAATCATTTTGCCCGTATCGGTTTTCAAGGCGTAGATATGCCCGTCATATGAAGTCACGTAGGCGACACCCTCGGCTATGGCGGGGTCGGATTTAATCCGCTCGCGGGCTGCGAATTGCCATTGCAACTGGCCGCGCATGTCGACCGCATAAAATTTTTGATTCGTGGCCCCAAAGAAAACGAGCTTTCCATTCGTCAAGGGATGCGAAAAAATCTCGGAACTGGCAGCCTGGAACTGCCAGCGCGCGTGGCCTTTCTTGTCGACCGCATGCAGGGTTCCGCTTTCGGAGCCAAAAATGATAAAATCACCGGCCACCAGCGGGGTTGAGTAAATTGGCGACCCGATCGGGTATTCCCACAGTTTTTCGATCGCCGGAGTACATGCTCCCAGCGAACAACATAGCAACAAAAAAATCAGGCTGAATGAGACTCGTCTGTCTACGGGAATCGCATTATTCATAATGATTCCCCCTCCTAAGTATTGTTGGTATGATAATTTCAGCTCAATATCCCATATCAAAGCAAGCTTGGTAATGTCAACGTTTTGATTTCACCAGGGTTATCCGGTCCGGGGGGTCATTTCTCTAAAATTCACGACCGAGCCGGTTAGACCTCAGTATACCAATCGGTACAGCGACTGGCTTTTTAAGGGGCTGACGTGTTAAAATAACATAAGAATGGGTGGCATGGCAGTTCGGCAAGATTATCGCCGGATCTGCCGTAGATACTTATGGGATGGCCCCTCCAAAATTGCCTTTGTGCTTATATGGTTTGGAGGAGGTATATGGCAAGCTTGAACAGACTGAATGTTATTTTAGCCCTGGGTGTGCTGCTGGCCGGTTTTGCTCCGGCTTGCTCATCGGGGACTATCGAAGTCGGTTGTACCGACGGGGTGATGGTCAACGGTGAATGTCTGCCGTTTTCTTGTCTGGATCGCGATTGTTTCGAGGGTTTTGTCTGCCTGGACGGGCGGTGCGTCGAAGTGGCTTGTCTGGGAGTCGAGTGTCAAGCGGGCTCGGATTGTTCCGGGGGTGACTGCTATCCTGCCGATTGCGTTTGGAGAAACTGCCCGGGTCTCGGCGAAGTCTGCGTCGAGGAGGAATGTCTGCCGGCTGGATGCCTGGATGTCTCTTGTCCTGAAGGCCAAAGATGTGCCGCCGGCAACTGCTACCCGATTGACTGCCAGACGAAAATATGCCCCGGTTATTCCGAGGTGTGTGTTGACGAGCAATGCGTAGACCGGACCTGCGTCGGGATCAAATGCTCGGTCGGGCTCAAGTGTGCCGGGGGTATCTGCTATCCGGTGAATTGCTCCGAGGCCGGTTGTTTCGGCGAAAGCGAGGTTTGTGTTGACGGAGTCTGCCAGCGCATTTCTTGTGTCAATGTTGAATGCGGGCGGGGCTTCGTCTGCGCCAATGGATGGTGCTATCCGAAAGATTGCAGCAACAGCGAATGCTCCGATTTCTCAGAAGTCTGTTATCAAGAACAATGCATTCACGCAGACTGTATCGGGATCGACTGCCCGGCCGGCCAAAGATGTGCTCGCGGAGAGTGTTTTGAAACCGACTGTGGCGGCCAGGCCTGTGAAGCTGACGAAGTCTGCTATGCCGACCGCTGTCAGCGGCTAAACTGTGTCGGGGTTCAGTGTCCTTTGGGCCAGACCTGTGCTGATGGAGAGTGTTTTTTAGCGGACTGTCACCAAAGCGGCCTGGGCTGCAGCCAGGATGAAATTTGCTTAGACGGCAGTTGCATCCCGGCAGATTGTGCCCACATTCAGTGCCCGGCCGGGCAAGTCTGCGGCTCGGATCTGAACTGCTATCCTGAAGACTGTGCCGGCCAGACTTGCAGTTCTTATGAACTGTGTATCGACTCGGTTTGTGTCGATCGCTTGTGTGTCGGAATCGTCTGCCCGGGTGGCCAGATTTGCGCAGCCGGTAACTGCTATAGCCCCGACTGCGGGACAGCCTGCAACGCTGGTGAAGTTTGTGAAAACGGGGTTTGCGTGCCGACCGATTGTGTCGGCGGACGCTGTTGCCCGGCCGAGATCTGTACCCTCGCCAACCAGTGTGCAATCGAGGAGTGCGATGATATCACGCTTACCTGCCTGTACGATTCGGGCAGCGGCGAGGCGCTTTGGTCCGAAAGCGGCAATGACTGCAGCGATTCCAATCTGTGTACATTTAACGATAGCTGTAGTGCGGGTAGTTGCTCGGGCCAGGATCTGATTTGCGACAATCCGCCGAATGACTATTGCGTTGACCCCGATACGCGGGGCTACTATCCGGCAATCGGGGTTTGTTCGGCGGGCGAATGCGACTACCCCGAGAATCGGCAGACCTGCGACTTTTGTTGCGACAGCGGAGTTTGTCAAGGCGATCCCTGCGGTCCAATCGTTTGTGATTCCGGCGAGCTGTGTGTCAGCGGGGCGTGTAGTTGCGGCGGTACCGGGCCGGACTGTACAGCTGTGCAGACCTGCTGCGGCGTTGAGTGTGTGACTACCGACAACGATCCTGACAATTGCGGCGCCTGTGACAATAGTTGTGATACCAACGAGGAATGTGTCGCCAGCGGCTGCCGTTGCGGCGGGAGCGGGCCGGACTGCACGGCCGCCCAAACTTGCTGCGGCACTTCTTGCGTCGATCTGACCGGCAACTCGAACCACTGTGGCAGCTGCAACTTCACCTGTGACGCCAACGAGCAATGTGTTGCAAGCCAATGTCATTGCGGCGGGAGCGGCCCGGATTGTTCGAGCTCGCAGACTTGTTGCGGGACTGACTGCGTCGATGTAAATACCGACGCGAACCACTGCGGGACCTGCAACCACATTTGCGATAGCGCCGAAACCTGCGTGGCCGGCGACTGCCATTGCGGCGGCAGCGGGCCGGATTGTTCCGCTTTGCAGACTTGTTGCGGGGTCAACTGTGTCGACACATCCTCGAACTCACAGCATTGCGGTAGCTGCAATAATAACTGCGGAGCCAACGCGCACTGTTCGGCCGGCCAATGTGTCTGCAATAGCGGCTTCGCTAACTGTGACGGCAACTGGAACAACGGCTGCGAAGTTGATCTGAGCAGCAACCCCAACCATTGCGGCACCTGCGACAATGCTTGCGGTCTAAATGCGACTTGTTCTTCCGGCAACTGCGTCTGCAACGCAAACTACGCCAACTGTGACGCCAACTGGGCCAACGGCTGCGAATCCGATTTGCGGACAGATCCGAACAACTGTGGCTCGTGCTCGAACGACTGCGGCCAAAACGCAAATTGTTCATCCAGCGCATGCGGCTGTGACAGCGGCTACACTGACTGTAATTCGACTTTCAATGACGGTTGTGAAGTCAATACCGGCGGGGATCCCAACAATTGCGGCGGCTGTGGAATTGTCTGCAATTTTCCCAACGTCAATACTCATGGCTGTGCCTCGGGCAATTGCACAATAGTAAGCTGCGACTCGGGCTGGGCTAACTGTGACCCCCAGATTGAAAACGGCTGTGAAACCGACATCGCCGGCGATCCGAACAACTGCGGCGATTGCAATATAGATTGCGATCAGAACGCTACCTGCAATGCGGGCGGTTGTGTTTGTGACAGCGGCTATCGCAACTGCAATTCGGACTGGAACGACGGCTGCGAAATCAATATCAACACCGATCCGGATCATTGCAGCGACTGCTTCGTCGACTGCGGCCAGCACACCAATTGTACGGCGGGCAACTGCGGCTGCGTCAGTCCTTACGAAGATTGTAACTCGACCTTCAGTGATGGCTGTGAAACCCAGCTGGGCACCGCCAGTGATTGCTCTGATTGCGGAGATGCCTGCACTTACGATCATGCCCAGGGTGCCTGCGATAACGGCAATTGTGAGATGGGGGCTTGTAATGCCAATTGGTTTAATATCAACGGCAGTTCCTCGGATGGCTGTGAGTGCGGAGACACCTCGGATATTTCCGGGGCCTGCGCATCGAGCGTAAGTGTCGGCACGATCAGCGCGGCGAATGTTTCAGAAACTCGCTCGGGGGTCTTGGTGCATCAGTCCGGCGGTCGTGAGGACGTGGATTGTTACCTGGTCGACTATCAAGATCCTTCAGACAGCCCGGCCAATTTGCGGATTGATTTCAGTTCCGACCCGGGCAACCTGACCATCGACGTCTACCAGGACAGCTGTTCGACTGCGGATTGCGGGGCCGGGCAGCCGTCTGAATCATTTACTTCATATTGTCTGAACAGCCCCTGCCAGACCGGCAACTCGAATACCTGGAGAGCTTGCGTCCGGGCGGCTAACGGCCAGAATAACCTGTGCCAGAGCTATACGATCCGGTTCCGCTATCAGGCCAGCAAATAATGAAAACTGCCGCGCCCAAATTGATTTCTTGTTTAGCCTTGATTCTGACGGTGTCGACGGTGTCGACGGTTTTGACGGTGTCGACGTTTTTATCCGCTTGTTCCTCTTCGACGACTGTTGATTGCCCGGAAGGCGAAGTTGTGGACGGGGTCTGTCGTGCCCGCGATTGTCCCGATTTCAGTTGTCCAGAAGGCTATATTTGTGCCGTCGATAAATGTGTCGAAGTGGCTTGCCTCGACAAAGACTGCGGCCCCGGGCAGACCTGTGTGGGCGGAGTGTGTTATTCAAAAGACTGCGTCTGGCGAACTTGTCCGGGCCTGGGTGAAGTATGTATTGACGAAGAATGTCAACAAGTCAGTTGTGTCGATGTCGATTGCGGTCTCAATCAGCGCTGTGCCGGAGGTGTCTGCTATCCGATCGACTGTGAAACCAAAAAGTGTCCGGGTTATACCGAAGTTTGTATCGACGAGGAGTGCGTTGAGCGCAGTTGCGTTAAAGTCGACTGCCCGGAAGATGAACGTTGTGCCGGGGGCTACTGCTACCCGGCCAACTGCGTCAGCAGTGAATGCTTTGGCGAAGGCGAGGTCTGCATCGACGGTGTCTGCCAGCGACGCGCCTGCATTGGTGTTGAATGCGAGGCCGGCCGGCTGTGTGCCAACGGCTGGTGTTACCCGGTCGACTGCGCCGATTTCGAATGCTCTGACTTCGGCGAAGTATGCTACCAGGGCAGCTGCATTCATGTAGATTGCGTAGGCGTGGACTGCCCGGTCGGGCAACGCTGTGCGCGGGGCGAGTGTTTTGAGATTGCCTGCGGCGAACAGATTTGCGAAGCTTGGCAGGTTTGTTTCGAGGGCCGCTGCATCCGGCAAAACTGTGTCGGCCTGCAATGCCCGCCCGGCCAGACTTGTGCCGACGGCGAGTGTCTGCCGTCTGACTGTACTTCGGCTGAAGTTGGCTGCGGGACGGGTGAGGTCTGCCGGGATGGAGAATGCATTCCGCTTGATTGCGCCCATGTACAGTGCGATCCCGGTCAGATCTGCGCCGCCGATCTCAACTGCTATCCGGCCGATTGCGGGGCTCATCAATGTGGAACATATGAAGTTTGTGTGAACGATGTCTGTGTCGATCGGATGTGCCTGGGCGTTGTCTGCCCTGGAGATCAAATTTGCGCAGCCGGCAACTGCTATGAGCCCGATTGCGAAACGCCCTGCGGAAATGGGCAAATCTGCGAAGACGGCGAGTGTATAGCAATCGAGTGCGCCGGCGGCAGATGTTGCCCGGCGGCCGTATGCACTCTTGATTCGCAGTGCCAAACGGAAGAATGCAGCGGAATTACCTATACCTGCCTCTTCAACGGCGAACAGGGCCTGGCGGTCTGGAGCGAATCGGGCAGTTCGTGCAATGATCGGGACCCCTGCACTTATAACGACAGCTGTTCGCAGGCGACCTGCTCAGGGACGCCGGTTGCTTGTGATTCCGGAGAGATTTGTGTGTTGGGCTTGTGTTATTGCGGGGGGACCGGACCCGACTGCGAAAACGGCGACACATGCTGCGGGGTGGAGTGTTTCGATACCGATACCGACATGACTCACTGCGGCGGGTGTGAATCGCCTTGTCAGCGAGATCATGCCACGGCCCAGTGCAGCGACGGTGTCTGCCATATAGATCTTTGCGACTTGAACTGGGATAGCTGCAACACGGATGATTCCGATGGTTGCGAGACTTCTTTAGAAACCGTCGATGATTGCAGCGCCTGCGATCAGCCCTGCAGTCGCGATCACGCCACGGCGGTTTGTCCGGGTGGCAACTGTCAGATCGGCAGTTGCGATTCGTTGTGGGGTGATTGCGACTATTCCGATCCCAACGGGTGCGAGACGCAAACGACTTCGCTAGCCCACTGCGGAGATTGCGACCAGCCCTGCGCGCTGGATCACGCCGGTGAAGACTGTTCCAGCGGCGTGTGCCTGATAACCAGCTGTGATAATCTTTACGACGATTGTAATGTTACCGACTCCGACGGCTGCGAAGCGTCGCTCGAGAGCCTGAGTCACTGCACCGCCTGTTTCGTGGATTGCAGCCGAAGCCATGCCACGCCAACCTGCGCAGGCGGCAACTGCCGGATCGCCTCTTGCGACTCGAACTATTTCGATATCAATGGAACCGATAGTGACGGCTGCGAGTGTGGCGACACCAGTGATGCGCCCGGGGCCTGTAGTTCGGCCAACAACATCGGGACGCTCAACAACGCTAATCGGGCCATCAACGCAAACGGGGTGCTGGTTCATAAAACAGGCCTGCGCACCGAACAAGATTGCTTCCGGGTGACTTTTTCCAGCCCGAACCCCGGTCTGGCTGACTTCCGGGCCCGCTTCAATCCGGCCCGCAGCAACCTGGTCCTGGAAGCCTTTCGCAACAACTGCAGCACCCAAGAGTGCGCCGGCGAAAGCGAGCATGTCTCGAGTTGTTCGAGTAGCGGGTCAACCTGCCAAAGCGGCAACAACAACGACTGGATAATCTGCGTACGGGCCGCCACCGGCCAAGACAATCTGTGCCAGAGTTATACTTTACAGTTGCAATATCTGCCGTAGCGATCTCCATAGAATCTTGTCATTCCCGCGTAGTACGCTGTCGACAAACACCAGAACAATAGAATCTTGTCATTCCCGCGAAGGCGGCACCCTCCGGG
>JAFDKH010000192.1:10484-17952 GCA_019307065.1 Deltaproteobacteria bacterium | reverse complement strand
AACGGCCAAATCGACGCGGCTGACCCGGCTTTGATATTGACGGTTTGTGAGCACGATCAGGGTGTCTGTGTTGGCCCCCAAAATCATTTAAGTGACAAATGCGTTGACGGGCATTGGCAGTTTTGTGACCAGGCCGAATATGGTTCGGACTTTGGTGTAGAAGCTTGTAGCGACAGCCTCGATAACGATTGTGATGGGCTGACCGATTGCGGACCGCCGGATTGCGAAGGTAACACTCTCAGCTGCATGAACGATTGTATACAGGGTCAGCAAATTTGTACGGATGGAGCCTGGCAGGCTTGTCTCCCGGCTGTCGAAGAAGAAGGTCTCATGATCGGCAACTGCGATGACGGGTTTGACAACGATTGTGATGACCTGACTGATTGCGCCGATGATGCTTGTGAAGGCTTTGGCCGCACTTGCTGGCATGATTGTTTTTCGGGTCAGGAGTTTTGCCTGGCTGGGAGCTGGACGGATTGTGACGCCGCCTGGCCGAACGAAGAACGTGAACGCAACCGCAACTGCGATGATGGTGTTGACAACGATTGTGATGGTCATACCGACAGTGATGATGAACAGTGTTGCGGTACTATAGGAACCACTGGTACTCTCCTGTTTCTGGTGCTGATGCCTTTTGGGATCAGGCGCCGCCGAATGAAGGGTTATAACCAGGGGGAGTGTTAGGAACAACCGGTGGATCTTTTCAAAAAGGCACCTGACCGTCTCATCCGGAAATTTAGAAAAATCAACGCGCGATTGCTGCCCCCCGATAGATATCTCAACTCGATAATGATGGGATTGTCCGCCATCGAAGAAGTCTATTTTATTAGCAAGAACGTCGTCGACACTTCCGTCAGCGTGTCCGGCAGACTATTGTATGAAAACAACTACCACGACCGGCGTCTCGACGAATACCAAGGTCAACGTCGCTTGATTGTCCTGGTGACCGGCTATATGCAAAGTCCGCTGAGTTTTTACAGGTTAGAGCGTCAGTTGAGCAGCGAGGTTTTCGATTCCTTTACCTATATCTGGGGTGATTTCCCCTACAGTCAAGATCTAACTCTGACCTCATCCCAGTTGGAGTCAGTCTTGCGAGAAGTCGTCAGCACTACTGATGCCGAGGAAATTTACTTAGTCGGTCACTCCCAAGGGGGCATCATTATTCGCGCCATGGTCCAGCATGGTATGGGGGCCGATCTACCGATAAAGAAATGCTTGTTCTTATCCAGCCCGCACCAGGGAACCTGGGCGGCCCTGGCGGCTATCCCGCACCGCGGGTTGCTGCGCCTGGTGGGCCTAGTACCTTATATCCGGAAAGTTATCGGCGAGAGCGGGTTGCAATTATTACCCGGTAGCGACTTCCTGCATGAATTGAATTCAAGACCATTGCCTGAGCAAATCAAGTTCTACTCGATATTTTACGCTCTCGATCCGATGATCTGGCCGCCGACCAGTGCAATTTTTCCATATCCCGAGGCTCAAAACCACTTTATCCAGAAATTTGGACACGCCCAGCCGTTATACTGTTCACGAGCCCACAATATTGCTGTCAACTGCCTGTTTGGCGATCTGGCCAACGTCATAAAATCCGATCAGGCAGGCAGCGGAGTAATAGATGTCAGCTAGTGGCGCTAACGGTACTGCCGTTGCCAGCAGCCCTGGTTTGATGGCCGGAATTGCATTGATCAGCGGTTCGAGTCTCATGCTTGAACTGACCCTGACGCGTATTTTCTCAGTTGTTTTGTTCTATCATTTTGCCTTCCTGGTGGTCAGCTTGGCACTTTTCGGTATCGGCGTGGCCGGTATCGTGTTGTACGTTCGGCAGCGGGCCTATCGCCCCGAGAAAATGCAGCGTGCCCTTTCGTTTCACGCTCTTGGCTTCGGGCTGACCGTGATCATATCTTTATGGGTTGTGCTGACTAAAAAAGTTGCACCGGGATTTGGCTGGGAGTCGATTTTTGATTTGAGTGTGTTGTATCTGGTGGCCGCGCTGCCGTTTTTCTTCAGCGGTATGTGCCTTACATTGGCAATCACGCTACTGAAAGAGCAGGTCAGCCGGGTCTACTTTTTTGATTTGAGTGGAGCTGCCCTTGGATGCCTGCTGACCATTCCCGCCCTGAACATTCTGGGCGGTCCAACAGCCGTGCTGGCGGCGGGCGCATTGGGAGCGAGTTCGGCTGTTTTTTTTGTGCTCAGGCAGGGGCGCAGATTCGTTGTAGCCCTGGGAATCGCGATTTTATTATGGGGTGTTGTCGGGCTCGACGCCGGCGCGGGTATTTTCAAGGTTCCTTCAGTCAAGGCCATTGATGAGCGCCAAGTGATCTTCTCGCGTTGGAATTCGTTCTCGCGGGTGACAGTCTCGAAAACCCCGGAAGATTTCCTCTGGATGAACATAGACTCGGATGCTGCTACGCGCATCTTCAATGCCTCGGCCTATAAAAACGGCTCGCGGGCGAGCATGCGTTTTTCAGAAACACGGCTGGCATCGCTGGTGTATGCCGTTCGTAATGGCGGCCACGCACTGATTATCGGCCCGGGAGGGGGGGCAGACGTTATTGGTGCGCTGATGAGAGGGGTCGCCAAGGTCACTGGTGTTGAACTCAACCCAATCATTGCAACGGACGTCATGAAGGAAAACTTCTCTAAATATTCGGGTGGGCTATACACGACCGACAACGTGGAAGTGGTAGTCGGAGAGGGCCGCAGTTATATTCGACGGGCCGATAAGCAATTTGATTCCATTCAAGCCACCCTGGTGGATACCTGGGCGGCCACAAATGCCGGTGCTTTTACTCTTTCAGAAAACACGTTGTACACAGTCGAGGCCTTCTCTGATTTCCTCGATCACTTGACCGAACAGGGCGTGCTAAGCATGACGCGCTGGTTGCGGCACCCGCCGCGCGAATTCGTCCGATTAATCAGTCTGGGTATTGCAGCCTTGAATCTCAAGGACATAAAAAACTGCGGCCGCTACTTTTTTGTGGCTGCCGATCAGCGCATGGCAAGCTTCTTGTTGAAACGTACACCTTTTTCAGCTGAGGAGCTGACAATTTTACGTGAGACTTGTCGGCGCGACGGCCTGCGCGTTATTTACGATCCGGATAGCCCCTTGCGGCGCGGAGATTTGATCGGTGAACTAATAAGAAGCGAAGATCCGTCTTCAATCTTTGAAAAACACCCTTTGGATATCTCGCCGCCTAGCGACAATCGTCCTTTTTTCTTCTACACCATCAAGCCCGGAGATTTTCTCGGTCAGATGTTCGGTGGTTCCAGGGAAAAAAACGACTTGGGCGTGCAGATCCTGGCCAATCTCTTGTTGATCGTTGCTGTAGCCGTGCTCTTGTTCATTTTGGTTCCATTGTTTGTTTTCAGGCGCCAGGATCTCAAGGGTTTCCGCTTGAAAAAATCACTGAGCTTGCTCTTCTTTATCTCCATTGGGGTGGGTTTTATCGGGTTGGAGATCTCATGGATGCAGCATTTCGTCTTGTTTCTAGGACATCCGATCTATGCCCTGGGCGTTGTGCTTTTTGTCCTGCTGTTGGCCTCCGGTGTGGGTAGTTTTCTGACGACAAAAATTGAAGCCCAGCAGGCGATCAAGAATCTGGGGCCGAGCGTCTTGATGTTGGGCGCAGTCGTGTTGATATACGGTTTCTTGCTAGGGCCTCTATTCCGGGCTTTTGTTGGGCTACCGTTGTTTGTACGAGTCTTGGTCTCGGTAGTCCTGCTGGCCGGCCCGGGATTACTGATGGGTCGCATGATGCCGTTGGGGATCAAAACCCTGACTGCTCATTTTCCTGAAATGGTGCCCTGGGCTTGGGGTGTCAACGGAGCTGCCAGTGTGTTTGGTTCGGTCCTGGCAGTCGCAGTCTCGATGAACTCAGGCTATCGAGCCACCCAGATTGTCGCCGCCCTGGTATATTTTGCAGGCGTTGGGCTGTTCTGTCTGGCCTTCAGACAGTCGACATCTAAACAACAAACCTGACAGCTTAGTCCTCAAAATCTTTATTATTTCAACTGGATGGTCGCGGCCGGATTGTGATCATTCAGGCCGGATTGTTCGCCCCCGGTGGTGGCTAGTGGAACGGTTACTGCGGTAACCACGATGGCTCCGGCAATGGCCCATACCCACCACTGCTTGTGTAAGTCCGTGTACCAGCTCTGAGCTGGTGCGACGGGCTGGGTCTTGGTCATATGGGCTAGTTCAGCCTGGAGTGATTGGTCCTTGGCATCCTGCTCGGCCTTTTTCTTTTGAGCTGCGGCAATGGCCAAAACCTCGGGAGAAAAATCTCTGAAGAGAGTCAGAACGCCCTCAACGAAGTGTTTTTCTCCGGCCTTGACATTAATCTCCGTCGCGAAATCGTTGTAGCCCTCTTTGAGAATCATGATCTTGTGATCGCCGACAACGAGGTCGCGGATTAAAGGCGTGTGACCCAGGAGCTTATTGTCGACATAGACCTCGGCCCCCTCCAGGTTGGAAGTGATCTTGACCAGGCCAGAGAATGGCAACAGATCGACATGTACCTCGGTTTTTTTACGAGACCTGATTTTAAACGGCATATTGAGTGTCGAGTATCCGGCTTTGGTGGCTTTGAGTTTGTGCTTGCCGACTCTTAATTTAATTGGTTTATCAAAAGGAGTCTTGCCCTTGAGCTTGCCGTCAATGTAAACCTTGGTTCCGTCAGTCATCGAATTGATTACCAGTTTGCCATAGCGACGCTTGCGGGCTGAAGCCTCGGGCTGGAACACAAACAAGATCAGGCCAACAAGGATGAAGAACTTGGCTGATTTCATTGATCTGGACTGGGTTAGTATCATTATCTAAAGTATAGGCTACCTGGGTTTCTCGAGCAAGACCTCTATCCACTCCGGGCTACCAAAGTGCTATGCGGCAATTTTGATTATTTATCCGGCCAAATGGCTTCCAGGAAGTGTTTCAGGGTCTGGACGTACTCTTTTTGACTAATAACTTTCTTTTTTAGCATCAGGTGTAAAAGGGCTCGCAGCTTTATTTCCAGGTTTAACAAGTATTCGCCGAGGTTCTCCTGGGCCGGCAGGAGAGCTAGCCCGAGCTGCGTATCTTTGCCGATCGAATCAAGTTCCTTGATCAGTCGCTTCATGGTTGTCTTGCGGCGGACTTTGGCGCTCACTGCCTGGCCGGATTGTTGTTTGGATATTCTGGCCGTGCGAATTCTCTCAGCGCGCTTCAAAGTCTTGCTCTTGGCGGTCGGATGATAATGCTCGCGAATAGCCCGCTGAATGGCAGACAAACCGGCCAGGACAGGTTTTATCGGACATTCGGCGACATCCTGCATTCTTTTTATAACTGAGCGATTTAAAGGGTCGCTCATTGCGATCATCAGCTCTTTATTCTTGCCCCGGCCTGTAATTTTCAAGGGGATCAAGTCGAAACGCTCGGCTAGGCGTGAGGGAATCTTCGAAAGGGCACTTGCGCTTGGTATTATCTCAACCAGATTGACCACGGCGAGGTTGAGAGCTTTTCCGAGTGCCTCGGTCAACTGCCACTCGGCGATGATACGCAAGGCAACCAGCGAAGTGCCCAAACGGTAGCCGGACTGTTCCTTGTATTTTAATGCCTGGTTGAGATCGCGCTCATCGATTAGCCCTTCTTCTATGAGGATCTCACCTAGGCGCTTGCGGGCCACTCATCTCTCCGTTTTCAATTTGACTGCATTGTTTGCAGGTATATCCGAGCTTGTCGGATAAAGCAAACCGGGAGGTATTGGCAAACAATCCAGGTGGTACTTAGTTTTTTCATGGTTTTCGAGGTTTCCGAGGAAGGATTCTTGACTACCTTATCCTACATGTAGTATTATGTAGTCAAAATTCGCACCCACTAAGGAGGCCAGCTTTGACTGATTCGGTAGAAAAAAGAGACCAAGAACGGCTAGATAAGGTTTTTTCAGTCTATATTTCAGGCGCTTGGGGTAGTGCTTTTGGAATTGCACGCAACATTTCGGAAGGCGGGATTTTCATCGAAACCATCGATCCATACCCCCTTGGCAGTAAAATGGAAGTAATCTTCACTCTGCCTGGCGGCGACACTGAGATGACGGTAGTCGGGGAGGTGGTTCATTTGTGTTTTTTGAACCAGACAGCCGGGGGAGGCCAGTGCAAGGTCATGGTGGGTATGGGAGTACGTTTCATCAATTTTATTATTGATCAACCATACACTGCGACTGCGCTCGAACATATCCACGTACAGTAATTCAAACCTTTACAAAATTGTTACCGCAGGCTTTTCTCTTGCATCATCTGACTACTTTGCTATGATCCGCGTCCAATGCGCGATTAGCTCAGTTGGATAGAGCGTTGGCCTCCGGAGCCAAAGGCCACAGGTTCGAATCCTGTATCGCGCGGTTTGACAATTTAGTAGAAGGTGTGTCATTTGGCAATCAAGACGTACCTTTTGCTTCTAGCTGTGCCGAAGCTTACAGCGACGAGCTGGTCGTTTATCAGACCAGCCGTCGATGTTGTCTTCGGTGCGCGGTATATTAGAAGCTACTTTTTGTTTTTTATTGTGGGAGAAGTTAATGGCAAAGAAAGATAGAAGACAGGGTCGGCCGGATACACGCACGGAAGAATCTCAGCCTGAGCGCAGGAAGATAGAGCGTCGCCAGGACAAGCGTGTACCGCTTTCGATTTGGGTAGAAGAAGTCAAAGGGGAAGATTTGTATTTTCAGCAGGCCGGCAACCTATCAGTCGGCGGCGTCTACTTCGAACGTACAATTCCTCATCCGGTGGGAACCCAGATCAAACTGAAGTTCGAGCTACCCGGTATCGAAGGCGTGATCGAGACAGTCGGCGAAGTAGTCAACGTGCCTGATGACCCGACCGGACTGGGCGCCGGAATCAAGTTTGTCGGTCTGGATTCAGTCGAAGAGCGTTTGATAAAAGAGTTTATCGACGAAAACGCCCCGGACAATGATTAGCTAAAGCATAGGTTCAATAGTAATACTGATGGGGACTTCTGATCCCGGAGTTACTTCATAGAGCCCACTATCACATCCTTGAGCAATAGGTTGACTGGCCGCATCGAATCCACGCGCATAGAACTTCCAGACCCGTCCACGATTTGGGATATCATCGATGACTGTGACCTGGATAGTCCTAAAATCAATAGTGACCTTTCTGAATGCATCGTTTTCGTAGGTGGCAAAATCGGTGGTTAGCTTGTCACAGTTTGGTTCGCCGTGTCTGACTTCGAAAAGATAGATTACGACTGATTCTAAATCGTCGACCAATGCCCTGGGAATCAGCAAACTGGCCGATACCGACGAGGTGCGGGAATCTTCACCGCAGCCTGCAAAACCAATCAGCAGAACAGACACCAGGCAGCAGTTGAAAATCTTTTTACGCATCAGTCTTCTACCTTGATAGTCACAATAGCCCGTCCGTTTTCTTCACCGCCGCGAGTCAGGCCGACACCTAGCCCGACAGCGACTCCGGC
>JAFDKH010000192.1:0-10473 GCA_019307065.1 Deltaproteobacteria bacterium | reverse complement strand
GCGACCCCGGCGGCCACGCTGCCTGCCAAAACCCAGATCCACCAGGTCGAAGATTGCGATTCTTTTTTCGAGCCGGTTTGAGTTTTCGAAAAGGCCACCTGGTGCGGATCGGAGGCCGGGGAGGTACTGGCCAGGCTCTTGCCATTTTGATCACGGGCCAGGATCCGGTAAATCAATACTCCCTGATCGGTGTTCATTGGGGAGGGTAGGCTGGTAGAAAAAACGCCGGCTTGTCCTTCTTTCATTGTTTTTCTGCTGTAGTCCGATAGTTTGTCGTAGCGGTAGTAGACAATGAGTTTTCCACCGCGCGGCATATTTTGCACGGTCGCACTCAATTCGGTTGAAGTCCCCAGGGTGCCTTCTTGGGGCGGGCTATGATCAATAACCGTTACGGGCGGCATCTCGGCGATGAATTGCTCTTTGACTTTATCGAATACATCGACAATCTTTGGGGCGGTCCCGGCCGGTAGTCTGTAATCGGGCTTGATTTGCAGAAGCTTTTTGAATGTCAGCCGGGCAGCCGAAAAATTACCCAGAGCAATGTGACTAAAAGCCAAATACTGGAAGGCACCCAGGCGCCGATTGAGGTCGAGATCTTCACGAGAGAGTGCTCGTTCGAAAAAATCCTGGGCATCTTCGTAACGGCCCTCAAGATAAAGCCTGATGCCACGATCAACCATGGCCGAGCCTGTGGACGCAGCCGTCAATTGCGATCCGGGGCGGTTTTCTGCGTAAGATGGAACCCCCCAGCAAATCACCAGCCAGACACATATGGCTGCAATTGGTCGGTATATAACCATTATCAGGGTTGTATCGCTCGCCCCCATAGCTGTCAAGAGAAGCAAGAACCCGCCCGGGCCGGCTGTAGGGGCTAGGTGGAAAGACTATGGACTGTCTATTTGGCACGGCCCAGGGCGATTCGATTTCAGCCTGCGCTTGACAAAAACCTTTAGACACTTATACTTGCCCCGTATTTTTGCTAAGCTTTGGGGTGGCCGAAGGATTCCAAGAGTAAACAGCTATGTACCTGAAACTGACAGAAATCAGCGAAGATGGTCAAAATGTCGATCAGCTGCTCAAGAGGAGTTGGCTGACCGAGATATTAAAGGGCGCCGGTTCGGTCGAATTCAAGGTTGTTTCGGATCAGTCAGTTGCGATTAGAGTTCAGCGAATGGGGCTGGATATCTTAGTTAATTCAAACTTCAAGCTCGAATTCGATTCTAATTGTGCTGCTTGTTTGACGAAATTTAGACTTCAAGTGCCGGTAGTTTTCTCAACCACTTTGAGGCCGAAGCCCAAACAAGCTGATATGCTGCCCCAGGATCTTGAACTTGCTGCAGAAGATCTAGTAGAGCAGTTTTACGAAGGTGATAATATTGACCTGACAAAAATCTTGCGCGAGCAGATCATCTTGGCCTTGCCAATGTATCCGCGCTGCAAAGAAGACTGTCGGGGTTTGTGCTCTGCTTGTGGGGCGAACCTGAATGAGAGAGAATGTGGCTGCAATCGGGGAGAAATCGATCCCCGCTGGGCAGCGCTGAAAACTGTGACCAAGAATTGATCTGGACAACCGCCGGCATAGTCTGGTTGAGTTGCCAGCCAGGAGTGGAGTGAACAATGGCAGTTCCTAAGAAAAAGAAAAGCAAATCGAGGCGAGATCACCGTAAGGCCAACTGGAAGTTGACCGCGCCCAACGTGGTTGATTGTCCGCAATGCGCTGAACCGATGATGCCGCACAAAGTATGTCCCAAGTGCGGCTTTTACAAAGGCCGGGAGATAGTAGAGATCACATCCTGACCAGAGGCTTGGACAACCCGGCATGGAAGCGAATCTCTCCGTCCAGCCGAATAGCCATAAGCGCACATTGGCATTCATGTTTCCCGGACAGGGCTCCGAGGCAGCTTTTGACGGACAGGATTTTTCCGTCAAATCGCCATCTGCCAAGAGAGTTTTCGAGCAAGCTGCCGATATCCTCGGCTGGTCGGTGGACGATTACTTGCAAAGTGAGCCCGGCCAGGTGTCGGCCCTGTCGGCTACCAGGAACCAGCCGGCCTTGCTGACCATGTCGGTTGCAACTTACCGGGTTTTGGACGAGGAAGAGGGTATTGAGCCGGTGGCCTGCCTGGGGCATTCGTTGGGTGAATATTCGGCTCTGGTAGCTTCCGGAGCACTTGATTTCGGTCAGGCCCTGCATTGCGTCGCTAAGCGGGCCGAATTCATGGCAGCCGCCATGCCGCCCGACAGTGGAGGCATGGCCGCGATTCTATGTCTCGATCGAAAGAAAGTCGAAGAGATCTGTAGGCTAGCAGCCCTTGATGACGTGCTCGAGGTGGCAAATCTAAATGCACCCGAGCAAATTGTCGTCAGCGGACATCTCAGGGCTATCGAGCGGGCTGAGCCTGAGTTCAAAAAGGCGGGAGCAAGGCGCGTGATTCGCCTTAAAGTATCGGCTGCTTTCCACACACAGCTCATGCGCCCGGCAGCCGAGGAGTTGTCAAAAGTGCTGGCCGAGGTTAGCTTTTCAAAGCCGCGCTGCTCGGTATTGTCAAACGTTACCGGTATGCCCCATCAGGAAAATCATGCAATCTCGGACCGCCTGGTCGAACAAGTTGTCTCTCCGGTTCGCTGGGAGGACTGTTTACGTTGGGTTCTTGGACAAGGGGTTTCCCGGCTTGTAGAGTTGGGACCAGGATCTGTGCTGACCGGGCTTGCTCGCCGGATTGACGTAACTACTCAGTGTTTTCCAGTAAGCGGCGTTGAATCGATCAGAAAACTATCGAAGAGTCTTCGCTCAGAAAGGCTGTCATGACCCTCGAAGAACAAGTCAAACAAATAGTCGGTGGCATCTTGAATACTTCTCCAGAACACATCCGAACCGAAGCCAGCCTAAAGGATGATCTCGGAGCTACTTCACTCGATCGCTATACGATATTGATGGATATAGAAGACACGTTTTCACTTCAACTCGATGACGTTCCTGAGGAAGAACTCGAAGAGAAGATCTCAACCGTGGCTGACATTCTCGAATTTCTCAAAGAACGATTGTCATAAAAACAACTTATGTTGCTAAGATCAGTATCAGGAGGCCGAGTTTAGCTATGCCAACCTCAGACGCAAAAACCGATTTGTGGGCTATCGCTTGTGATCATGGTGGCTTGAATCTAAAGAACCACTTGCATAGCCTGCTGAAGAAGTGGGATTACCAGGTTCAAGATCTGGGGACTGACAAAGCCGAATCGGTTGACTATCCCGACTTCGCGATCAAAGTTGCCAAGGGTGTAGCCGCGGGCGAATACATCCGTGGAATCCTGGTCTGTGGCACTGGAATAGGCATGTCGATGACCGCCAACCGGTTTGAATCGGTCAGGGCGGCCTTGTGCACCTCGGCCTACACCGCTCGCATGGCACGTGCCCACAATGATGCCAATATTCTGTGCCTTGGTGAACGGGTTATTGGGCTCGGTGAAGCGGAAGACATTTTGAAGGTCTTTTGCGAGCAAGAATTTGAAGGCGATCGACATGCTAAGCGGATCGCAAAAATCAAGCGAGGCTGAATTGTGATAGAGCGACCCGAGTGGACCGACTATTTCATGGATTTCGCTCGTTTAGCCGAGAAGCGTTCAACCTGCCTGCGTCGCCGGGTTGGGGCCGTGATTGTCAAAGACAAGATGGTTTTAGCGACTGGTTACAACGGGGCTCCCAAGGGAGTTTCGCATTGCGAAGTCGAGGGCTGCTTACGTGCTCGAATGAAAGTGCCCTCGGGGCAGCGCCACGAATTGTGTCGTGGATTGCATGCCGAACAAAACGCAATCATCCAGGCTGCCTACCATGGAGTCAGCATCAAAGGTTCAACGATGTATTGTACATTCCGGCCATGTGTCATTTGTGTCAAAATGATAATCAACGCCGGGATAAAAGAGGTATATTTTGAAGGCCATTACGAAGATTCACTTACCCAATCCATAGCCGACGAAGCCAAGCTTAAGCTGATCTGCGTAGGTCAGGCGCAAGATGATTCCGAATCAGGCGGTGAAGCGTGAAGTGTCCATTTTGCAACCAATTGGAAAACCGAGTAATTGACTCACGATTGAGTAAGGATGGCCACGCGATTCGGCGCAGGCGCGAGTGTTCCGATTGTAGCCGACGCTTTACGACCTACGAAAAAGTCGAAACGACCATACCGATGGTTATCAAGAAGGACGGCCGCCGTGAGCAGTTCGATCGCGAAAAAATGAAATCAGGAATACTCAAGGCTTGTCAAAAGCGCTCAGTCAGTATCGATGAGATCGAGCGGTTTGTTGATGATCTTGAGAGAAAAATCCAGGAGCAAGGCGAACGCGAGATTTCTTCACAAGAGCTGGGTGAGAGAATTATGGACTACTTGCATGATCTCGACGATGTTGCCTACGTTCGCTTTGCGAGTGTCTACAGATCATTCAAAGATCTAAAAGAGTTCATGGCCGAGCTTCAAGATCTCATTCATGAGGACAGCAAACGCAGGCATAAACGAGACGACAAGTGAGCCGCTCCCAGTCTAAAGCCGCGCAAAACAAACAGATCTCTGAGCGCTACATGCGCCGGGCGCTGGTTCTGGCCAAAAAGGCTCGCGAGAGAACCTGGCCCAACCCGATGGTCGGAGCGGTTGTAGTAAAAGACGGCCGTATAATTGCCGAGGGCTATCACAAGCGGGCTGGCAAGGCACATGCCGAAGTCGAGGCCCTGGCCCGAGCAGGAGGCCGGGCACAGGCTGCCGATCTGTATGTTACTCTCGAACCTTGTCATTGTACTGGACGTACCGGCCCCTGCACTGAAGGCATCCAGGCTGCCGGTATCCGGCGCGTGATTGTCGGCACCGGCGATCCCAACCCAAAAGAATGCGGTTGCAGCCTGGCTATGTTACGCAGCCAGGGAATCGAAGTTGTCACCGGAATCCTTGAAGATGAATGTCGCCGTCTCAACGAAGTCTACAACATTACTATTCAGGGCAAGCGCCCGTTCGTATTGCTCAAGGCGGCCGCCAGCCTGGACGGCAGGATTGCTGCCCGGACTGGCGATTCACGCTGGATTTCCTCGAAGGAGGCCCGCAAGTATGCCCATCGGCTCAGGGCCAGATCTCAGGCCGTGATGATCGGGGCCGGGACGCTACGCAAAGATGATCCCAGTTTGAATGTCCGACACCTGGCAGGCATTGATCCAGCCGTCGCATTGCTGGATACAAATTTATCGATCCAGCCCAAGGCCCGCCTGTTTAAAGTCAAGCGTGCGGCTCCTTTATGGATCTATTGCTCAAAAGAGGCATCGCCAGCTAAGGCGCGCAGGCTGGAGGCGGCCGGGGCTGAAATTATCCGGGTTCCGGCGACTAGTCAGCTGTCACTCACTCGGGTAATGAAAGATCTGCTTGGCCGCGGAGTATATCGGCTGCTGGTTGAAGGTGGTTCACGATTGATCGGTAGTTTGATGGACAAAAAAATGATCGACCGGGTCGAAATAATCCTGGCAGCATTATTGCTGGGGAAGGACGCTATTCCCCTGGCCGGGTTTTCTGGGCCGCGCAGCGTGGCCAGGGCCCCGCGGCTTGACGATATTAGCTGGCATCGACTCGGGCGGGATATGCGTTGCTCGGGTCGATTGGTCTGGCCGAGATAAAGGGGCGCATACATGTTTACCGGAATAATAGAAGATCTGGGAACCCTGCTGGCGCTATCTGGAGAAACTGACAGCCTTATTATCGCTATTCGGACGGGTTTACCGCTCGAGAGTATCCGCCCGGGTGACTCGATCGCGGTTAATGGGGTCTGCCTGACAGTGAATGAAACCAAGCCAGACCAGCTGACTTTTGATGTAAGTCACGAGACGGTCAAGTCCACTAACCTTCAATACTTGTCAGTTGGCGACAAGCTTCATATCGAGCGGGCACTGACACTTGACTCAAGACTGGGTGGCCATCTTGTCAGCGGACACGTGGATGCGGTCGGACAACTCGTCAGCCGAACCCCGCGAGGCAAAAACCTCGATCTGAGCATTTTGGCTCCCGAGCCGGTTGTGCCATATCTTGTGCCCAAGGGCTCGGTCGCAATCGACGGGGTCAGTCTGACAATTAATGAGCCGCACAACGACAGGTTCAGAGTAACCCTGGTACCGCATACAATGGAAAAGACCAAGTTGGCTGCTTGCCGGCCGGGTGACAAGCTCAATCTGGAGGCCGATATACTTGGCAAATATGTCAGACACTTTACTCAAGCAGGCCAGACTTCTAAAATTGACCAGCAATTCCTTGAAGAGCATGGGTTTTTGAAATCGTAAGCCTTGAATAAAAACAACCAGTAAGCTAACTTCGTGCGTGAAATGAAAAGCAAACCCATGAAAAACGACGTAATCGTAAGAGTCAAACAGGCAATCTCCGATATACAAACCGGGAAAATGGTAATTCTAGTCGACGATGCCGACCGGGAGAACGAGGGCGATCTGTGTATGGCCGCCGAAACAGCTACTCCCGAGGCAATCAATTTCATGGCTAAGTACGGTCGCGGTTTGATCTGCCTGACCTTGACGGATGACAGGATTCGTCGCCTGCAGCTGCCGATGATGGTCGAACAAAGTCAAAATGAAACAAAATTTGGCACGGCTTTCACTGTTTCGATCGAAGCCCGTCGGGGAGTGACAACCGGCATTTCCGCCTTCGATCGGGCCACCACGATTGCTGCGGCTGTTGCCGATGATGCAAAACCGGATGATCTCGTTCGACCCGGACACGTTTTTCCGTTGCGAGCCCGCCGGGGCGGTGTTCTGGTTCGAACCGGACAAACCGAAGGATCGGTTGATCTGGCCAAGCTGGCCGGGCTGAATCCGTTCGGAGTCATTTGTGAAATCATGAATGATGATGGCCAGATGGCTCGTATGCCCGAATTGGAAGTCTTTGCCCGACAACACAACCTATGCATTATATCGATTGCCGATCTGATCGAATATCGTTTGCGTAAAGATACTCTGGTCAGGCGAGTAGTAGAGTCGCATTTACCAACTCGGTATGGCGGTCCATTTCTTGCGATTGGATATGAAAATGATGTCGACAGTTACACTCATTTGGCCTTGACCAAGGGCGAGATCGACCCGACTAAGCCGGTCCTGGTTAGAGTGCACTCCGAATGTCTGACCGGCGATGTTTTTGGTTCTTTGCGTTGCGATTGTGGCAATCAGTTGGCCGGGGCCCTGACAATGATTGATCAAGAGGGCGTTGGTGTATTGCTTTACCTCAGGCAGGAGGGTCGCGGAATAGGCCTGGTCAATAAGCTCAGAGCATACAATTTACAGGACGGGGGTTGTGATACCGTCGAAGCAAATATAAAGTTGGGGTTCAAGTCCGACTTGCGTGACTATGGAATCGGTGCTCAGATCCTGCGTGATCTCAACGTGCGTAAGATGAGACTCATGACCAACAACCCCAAAAAGATTATCGGGCTGGAAGGTTATGGACTGCAGGTTGTTGAAAGGGTGCCGATTGAAGTAGTTCCAAATGAGAACAATATCGGATATCTTCGTACCAAGCGAGCCAAGATGGGTCATGTCTTGACCGCTATCGACGATAAGAAGTGATCGAGCTTTAAGAATTCAAGATCTTGGTAGGAGGTATGTTATGCCGAAAATATATGAAGGCAACTTCGAAGGCAAGGGACTCAAAGTTGCTGTTGTCGTTAGTCGCTTCAACAGCTTCATCAGCGAACGGCTTCTCGAAGGAGCCCTGGATGCTTTGAATCGGCACGCTGTTAAGGACAACGACATTGCCGTCTTCCGTGTTCCGGGGGCTTTCGAATTGCCGGCTCTTGTCAGGAAGCTGGCTGTTTCTAAAAGTGTCGATGCGATTGTCTGTCTGGGGACACTAATTCGGGGTGGCACGCCCCATTTCGATCATATCTCGGCGGAAGTATTCAAGGGAGTTGCTGCGGTCAGTATTGAATTTCCCGTGGCAGTCGGCATGGGAGTCATTACGGCTGAGAGTCTCGAGCAGGCCATAGAACGAGGTGGATCGAAAATGGGCAACAAGGGTTTTGAAGCGGCCTTATCGGCTCTGGAAATGGCCAACCTCTACCGCCAAATCGGCGGCAAAAAAGGTCGCAAGTAGCTTTTTTCTATGCCTTCGCAATGGGTGTCCGCCGCAAAGCCAGAGAAAATGCGCTCAAGATGTTGTTCGCTTGTGAGATGGGGAAACACCCCGTCGACTGGGTAATTGACAACTTCTGGGAGTATTTTGAGTCAAACTCCGAAGGCCGGGAATTTGCCGACTTGCTGGTACGCGGAACCGTCGACCACTTAAAGGAAATCGACAAAGCGATTCAGTCTGTCAGCATTCACTGGAAAATAACCCGAATGGCCAGCGTTGATCGCAACATTTTGCGCATGGCCGCCTTCGAATTGTTTCATGTCAAAGAAGTTCCCAAGCGTGTCACCCTGAATGAGGCTATCGAGATTGCCAAACGTTTTGGAACTGAGGATTCCTGGGCTTTCATTAACGGTATTCTCGACAAGCTGGCAGGCGTTGTGGATTGAGGCCGGGGAATTTCAGTGAATGACAAATCTTTTGCAACTTGAACTGGTTCCAATCGAGCTAGCCAGTCTTGACAATCTGTCTGTTGAGGCAATCGTGTTGGCTCCTTTCGACGACGAAAAACCATTAAAAGGAGCTGCCGGTTTCTGTGACTGGCGCTTGAACGGACGTATAAGCGATTTGCTGATTTCCGGCTGGTATGCGGCCAAGTCGCGTGAAGTATTGATGCTGGACACCTGCCAGCGGATTGGCTCCGAACGGGTGGTAATGTTCGGTCAAGGCAAACGCATCACCATGGATATAGTAGTCTTCAAGAGAAACGTTAAACGTATGCTCGACGCGCTGAAGAAAGCGAACCTTTCGAGTTTTGCGATCGAGTTGCCACAGATCAGGCCCGGCCTGGATGCGCTCGACGAAACTGTCGCAACATTATTCGACGTTCTGGCTGAGGACTATCCTGAGGCCAGAGTAGTGTTGCTGTGCGCCGATCAGGAATACCTGGACAAGGTCGTAAAGCTTGCTCGCAAAGATGAGCGCGTTTCGCTAAAGGACTAGAAGACGTATATTTTTTATTTTCGCCTGCGCTGTAACAATAATCCCAATAGGCCCAGCCAGAGCAACGAAATTCCAAAGGAGTTACCCGAAGAGCATGCACAGCCTTCGCCTTCAGCCAGGACTTGTTGATTGCCCTGAGGCTGATACAGGACAGTGGCCTGATCGCCAGATACCGTTCGGGGCTCGATCTCCTCAGAACTCGGCTGCAGCAGTTCGTCTTTACGGGCCTCGAAGTCAGGCGGTTTGATTTCGAAGGTCATCTTTGTAGGCGTAGGATCAAGGGTGCGATAAGCGCCGACTGTACGGGCCCGAACTTCGATCGAGTGTTGACCAATCATCAACAGGCGCGGATCGTGAACTTTGAGAACCGAGCTAGTGCTGTATGGACGCCAGAAGCCGTCGTCTACCCGAAAAGAGAACTCGGCCGGTTCATCACCGTTGGCGGCGACTTCAACCAATATCTCGGGATACTGGGGGCCGTCCGGATTTCTGATCGACATCAAGTCTATATTGGGGACTTTGATGTCGCTGATCTCGGCCCAGGTCTGACGGGCCGGGGGCGGTGGCGCATCAGCCATACTCAAGTTTGCATACAGACCCAGATATTCGTAATAGTCGGTTCCGGCGCGCTCTTTGACGCCTTTGAGCGCCTCGAATTCGAGTGCGAACCCCTCGATTGGCGGCATTTCGATCGGCGCGATGGCGCCGGTCAGCATCGGCAGGGCCATGCCTACCAGGGTCGGGATCAAGCTCTCGAGAGTCTCGGGATCTTCAGCCAGCAGCTCGTAGTTGCTGACCACGACATTATTTAGATGGATGCTATCTTCGCCGAACAACGGCACCAGCATATTGTCTTGATCGAGATCGAGGCCGACATCCATGTCGATGTCCAAGGTGACGGTCAACACTCTGGTCCAGCGCTCGTCGATCAAGACGTAAAAGTCGAGGCCGACCCCAGGTAAGAATATATAAAGCAGCGGCTCGTCGATAATGCGGTTGCCCTGATCATCTTCAGTAAAGGTGCCGGCTCCAACTTCCATGTAAGGTACATGGCCGGGTATCATTCTCAGTTCAACGGGCACATTGCGGCCGGTGGTCAGGGTGTTCAGCGAACCCATTCCCATCAGCGAGATTGTCGATGAAGTCAGCATGTCGGTGGTTTCGGTCCCGATCGACAGGCACAACAACCCGGAGAGATAGACCTTATACATGAACCAGTCCAGGAAAGCGTCGGATATGCCGATCCCGGCCATGTAGCTGTCGGCCGTGCCGGGCACGGTGTCTTCGAAAATTAAGCGATCGGGCGGCAGGTTGGACGGAACTTCGGCGGGATCGGGTTCGGGGACACATGCGTTGCGTTCGGTGTCCACCCCGCC
>JAFDKH010000039.1 GCA_019307065.1 Deltaproteobacteria bacterium | reverse complement strand
ATACTGCTGCCATGTGATCGGGCAGTACGATCAGGGCTCGCAACAAGAAATCCCGGGGGGGGGAGCGAGCACGGTAATTGGAAATGATTAGGGCCTTCTTGTGTACCTGGGTGCGTCCCCATCCCCCCCGACACCTGGGAACCTTGGGGGCCCACTTTTTTGTTTCCCAACACAATTCAGGGGCTTCTGACGGTCCTTGACAGCGACCTATGGCGGTGCTAGACAGAAAAGCTCTGTGGCAGAAGGGCTTGTTCATTGACAATCGGAAGTATCCAGATAAACCGGATGCGAAGTTGAGGAGAGATGGCCGAGAGGCTGAAGGCGCTGGTTTGCTAAACCAGTGAACGTTTAACGCGTTCCGAGGGTTCGAATCCCTCTCTCTCCGTATTGTGCGCTCATAGCTCAGCTGGATAGAGCGTCGGTCTACGAAACCGAAGGTCAGAGGTTCGAACCCTCTTGGGCGCGTATGACCGCTATGAAAACCGACCAGGATCAAAAATTTATGCAGGCAGCGCTCGAAGAAGCTCAAAAAGCTTTCGAGGAGGACGAGGTACCTGTCGGGGCGGTGATTGTGGCCGGGGATCGAGTGGTTGGCCGGGGCAGAAATCATAAAGAGGCTTCAAACGATCCAACCGCGCATGCAGAAATGGCGGCGATTAGGCAGGCGGCTACACAGTTGGACCGCTGGCGACTGACCGATTGTACGCTTTACGTTACCCTGGAGCCTTGTGCGATGTGCCTGGGGGCCATGTTGTCGGCCAGGATTGCCCGCCTGGTTTTCGGCTGCAGCGACCCAAAGGCGGGCGCGGCCGGGACATTGTACAACCTGGCCGATGACAGCCGCCTGAATCACAGGATCGAAGTTGATTCAGGTGTGCTGGAAAATCAAGCGGCCGAACTCTTGAAGACGTTTTTCAAAAATCGGCGCAGTTGAGCGAAGGCAAAGTAGGTATCCGGTTCTTTGAATATACGGTTTTTCGAGGGATAGCCCCGAGAAACACATGGAGAGATGGCCGAGCGGCTGAAGGCGTCTGCCTCGAAAGCAGGTGTACCCTCTGGGTACCGGGGGTTCGAATCCCTCTCTCTCCGTAGCGGTTTGTTTGATCTTTGAAATCGGTCATAGATAGACGTCTCGAGTGCAGACGTCGAGTTTTTGGAGAGATGCCCGAGAGGCCGAAGGGGTGCGATTGGAAATCGTATGTGCCGTAAGGTACCGAGGGTTCGAATCCCTCTCTCTCCGATGGAAGTTGGTTTGGGACGGTCGGGTCCTGCGCAACGGCGGGTTGCGAACTCCGTCAGGCCCGGAAGGGAGCAGCGGCAGCAGCATTGTCCGTGTGATGCAGGGTTGCCTGGCCGTCCCTTTTGCATAAAGAGGTTTTCATGTCCTACCTTGTACTGGCTCGCAAGTGGCGTCCAGTTACCTTCGATGAAGTGATTGGTCAACAGGGCGTAATTCAGACGCTCAAGAATGCGATTGGGCTCGATCGCGTGGCGCATGCGTACCTTTTCTGCGGCGCGCGCGGAGTCGGCAAGACTTCGGTGGCCCGCATTCTGGCCAAAGCTCTGAATTGCGAAAAGGGTCCGACTACCGAACCGGACAATAGCTGTAGCAGCTGCAAAGAAATTACAAGCGGACATTCTTCCGATGTCTTCGAGATCGACGGAGCTTCCAACACCGGAGTCGACGACGTTCGAAGTCTGCGCGACAACTCGCGCTATCTTCCAGCCTCCAGTCGTTTCAAAATCTACATTATTGATGAAGTCCACATGCTGTCGACCAGCGCTTTCAATGCGCTGCTTAAGACGCTAGAAGAACCGCCGGCCCACGTGAAATTCATTTTTGCGACTACCGAACCGCACAAGATTCCGCTGACCGTGCTTTCGCGCTGTCAGCGGTTCGATTTCAAGCGGATTCCTTCAGATGTGATTCTAGACCACCTGCGGAAAATCCTGGCAGCTGAGGGTGCCGAAATAGAGGAAACCGGCCTGCAGCTGATTGCCCGCGAGGCTTCCGGTTCGGTGCGTGACTCTCTCAGCCTGACCGATCAAGTTCTGGCGTTTGCCGGTGACAAGATCTCTACCGAGCAAGTCTATCAAGCCCTGGGCCTGACCAGGAGCGGGATCTTCGCAGAAGTGATTTCGCATGTAGTCGATAATCGGCCCGACCAGCTAATGCTTCTGGTCGAGAAGTTATTCGACGAGGGCCATGACCTGAAGCGTTTTCTCGAAGGTTTACTGTGGCACATTCGTCATTTGATTCTCTACCGCTCTTTGAAAAACCCCGATGCCTTAGTCGATGTCCTCGAAGAAGATCGCCGGGGACTTGCCGAACAGGCCCAAAAAGCGCCGACCTTACGCTGGCACCAGATTTTCGATGTTCTGGCTCGGGCGCTCGAAGACCTTCCGCGCAGTCCCTATCCGCGCCTGGTTCTCGAAATCGCCCTCTTGCGGCTTGCGGCTATCGAGCCCTTGCTCGACATAGCTGATGTCCTCGAGAGAGTAGAGCAGCTGTCGAAGAAATTCGATTCGGGGGCCTTGCCGCAAAACCAAAATAACCCAAGGCCGGCCCGCAACGAACGCTTGTCCGAACGGGTTCAGTTCGTTCCGCCGATTGCCAAGCAGCCGCCCCCCAAAAAAAATGATAGTCCGGCTGCAATAAAGCCGGCCGAGCCGATCAAGGCAGAACCAATCAAAGAAGCAACTGAGGCCCCAAGTTCGCAAGGGAAATTCCCTGAAGGGTGGGAGAAGCTCGTGGCGCTGGTCTCTAAGCGCCGACCCTCATTGGGCTCGGTCCTGAACCACGCCTGCCCGCTGGAGTTGTCGGCCCAAAAGGTGAGAATTTCTCTTCAGCCGGGTAGTTTCTTTGCCGATCAAATGAAGACCTCGCGGAACATGCAAGAGCTTGAAGGTTTTTGCCGTGAACTTTTCGGGCAGGACACGCAGCTGGTAGTCGAGGATCGCCAGGCCGAAGATGGTGTTACTCTGGCTCAGTCATGGGAGCAGGACAAGCAAGATGCCGAGGACCAAATGCGCAGTCAGGCCCTTTCGCATCCGATGGTGAAAGAGGCAATCAAGATTTTTGGAGCCGAAGTAGATACGATCAAAACTTCTCAGAAGGAGTAACTCTTGAATATTCCCGGAATAGAAGATTTGATGCGTCAGGCCCAGGCATTTTCTGAGAAGCTTTCGAAAATGAAAGAGGAGTTGGCCCGCCAGACCGTGACGGCCTCGGCCGGGGGCGGAATGGTGAAAGTCTTGGCCGATGGCCGCGGACGTATCATGAAAGTAGAAATAGAACCGCAGGTAGTCAATCCAAAAGACCTCGAAATGCTGCAAGACCTGGTTATGGCTGCGACTAATCAGGCCATTTCGAAGGCTCGCGAATTGGCGGCCGATGCGACGCGTTCCCTTACGGGAGGCATGCCTATTCCCGGTCTCGATACACTTTTTTCATAAACTCGTTGGGTTAACCTTTAAGGAGCGGACATGGCCGATGCCTTGCAGCGCCTGGTCAGTCTACTGCAACAACTTCCCTCGATTGGCGAAAAGACAGCCACCCGCTTGGTGTTTCATGTCCTGGCGTCTCCGCCTGAATATGGATTGGCCCTGTCTGCCGCCGTCAAGGACGTAATCGAGCGCGTCCGCCCCTGCGAGATCTGCGGCAACTTGTCCGAACCATCACCTTGCAGTATTTGTTCGGACCAGCGCCGGGACGCCTCGATCTTGTGTGTAGTAGAGAAAGTTCAAGATCTGCTGGCCATTGAAAAAAGCCATGAGTACCACGGACTCTATCATGTACTGCGGGGCGTGTTGAATCCTCTGGACGGGGCCGGCCCGGATCAAATTCGAGTGGAAGATCTTCTCAAGCGGCTGCCGGGACAGGTCAAAGAAGTGATTGTTGCCACCAGTTCCAGCGTGGAAGGTGAGGCAACCGCGCTGTATCTAAAAAAGCGTATCGAGCCGATGGATATCAGGGTCAGCCGTATAGCCTCCGGTATTCCGGTTGGTGGCGAACTCGAGTATGTCGACCGGGGTACACTCGGCCGGGCCCTGTCGGGTCGCCGAGAGATGTCATGAATCGCCTGGTCGTAGAAGTTTACGAAAAGCAACTACGCTCACTGAAATGGATATATGCAATCATTGTTGTTTGTGTGTTGGGGATCTGTAGCGTGACAATTGTCCTCGGCCCGCCCCTGGGAGTGATTGTTAAGCCGAGCAGTCTTTTGTTAGTCGAGCTGATTCTGGGAGGTTTGGCGGCCGGGCTGACATTGATAGTTGTTCCGCTCTCGCGTCAGAAGTTATGTAATCCGGATCGTGTGCGCACGGCCCCGGCCGAACAGTTGCAGTCTTGGGGGTTGCCGGCCGACATCGATCCGGTTATCGGCCGCCAGGCGGTATTTCTGACGCGCTACACTGCCGGCTGCATTATTAGCTGGGGCCTGAGTGCCTCGGTCGGCCTGTATGGACTGATCACCCGCATGCTGGGCTCGAACGCTCCGATTAGCGGTTTGTTTCTTTCGCTGGCCGTATTCTTCTTACTGATTTTACCGCCGCGCGGCCAGTGGTTGAAAGAGAAGCTGAGTGCTCTATAGATTAATTTTGAGGAATCATTTGAAAAGTTATGCCGCCCAATTCGGGCGGGCAGAGGAACTCGAGAGTTTCAAATTCGACCAGCGGAGCGCTGCAGGCATACAGGCCGCCGTGTTTATGTTCTGTCGTAGTTCGTAAAACCACGATTGCGCCGGAAGCCGAACGGGCATCTCTGATATGCATGGAATCTATGCCCAGCTGAGTCAGATCTTTGCGGTATTCTATCTGGCAGTCGTCACTGATGTTGAAAGTCAGCGAGCCTTCTGAAGCCACGCCGTTTTTGTGACGGATGATTGTATATTCTTTTCCGTCGATGTTGTCGAAATATATGCTTTCGCAGACGGCCATCTTTTTTTCGCCAAGGGCCAAGAAAACGCAACCCGGCTGGGTAAACAGCAGCCCGCCCAGAAAAATTATAACGAGTCGAGGCATGCCTTTTAACTTTCTTCGGACTGATCGACCCGGGGCTCTTCTAGAGCTGACTCATCACTTGGATTGATCAGGCTATCGATTTTGTCCATGGCCTTGCGATCGCCGGCCATGCGGTAAGCTTCGCGGGCGAACTGCAATTTTTCGAGCAACAGGGCGCAATCACCGATCTCACGCCAGTCTTTCTCTTCTGCGGTGGTACCGGTTGCCTTAAGCACTCGGCGAAAAATAAAGACGTCACCCTCTTCGATTGCCCGGGCGCGAATGTCGATCAGTGATTCATCATCACCGCCCTTGGCCAGAAAGTCGATCGCGTCGTTCAGCCAGCCGGCCTTCAGGAACTCACGGCCAATCCGCGACAACTCCTGGGGGTTGATTTCCTTGCCGAACAACAGGTTTTGTTTTGCCCGATAATTGGGCATGCCGGCAGTCTTTCCCATTTCCTGCTCCTTAATCGGTTGAGATAACCGAGGGCCAGTTTAGCTTGCCTGCCTGGTATACACAAGATCAGTGAACTGCCTGTTGCCAAAATACCTGATGATCTGACCGGGAGATGCCGGTATGCTGTTGTCAGCATGGACAAACTAGCCATCGAAACCAAGGGCATCGTCAAGCATTTCGCCAATACAGTTGCGGTCAATGGATTGGATCTGCGTATCGAACGCGGGATGTTCTATGGTCTGCTGGGACCCAACGGGGCCGGCAAATCCACCACGATTGGCTTGTTGACTGGCACGTTACGACCGACCGCCGGCCAGATAGAATTGCTCGGTAAAAAAATGGATCCGGATGACCCCTGGTTCAAGGCCCGCATGGGAGTCGTCTCGGAGAAGGGGGCCCTGTTCGAGCGCCTGAACGGTCTCGAGCAATTGGTTTTCACCGCCAGAATGTTCGGTCTGGGGCGCAAGGAGTCAAACCGGCGAGCCAGGTCGCTGCTGCAGCTTACCAACCTGGAAAAAGATGCCGCTGTTTTAGTGGCTGATTATTCCCGCGGAATGTGTAAGAAGCTGGCTATCGGCTGTGCCTTGATCCATGCTCCTGATCTTTTGTTTTTTGACGAACCCTTTGAAGGTGTCGATGCCCTGAGTGCCGAAACTATCCGGCGGCTCTTGATCGGGCTCTGTGGGCAGGGTGCCACGGTTTTACTGACTACCCATATTCTGGAAGTTGCCGAGAAGCTATGTCAACGAGTGGGGATTATTAATCACGGTCGGCTTTCTCATGAGACGGATATTGAGCAACTGCGCTCGAGCGGTGAGTCCCTGCAGGACGTTTTTTGCCGGGTAGTCGGGACAGAGGGTCCGCAGGAGCAACTACCGGATTGGCTGGTAGGAAAAAACTCCCGTGACTGACTTTAAACCTCCAGGATTAATCGAGACAGTCAAGCTGATCTTGTCTCTGCGATTTTTGCTTTTTGCCAGGCAGATGACTGGGCGAGGTTACTGGGGCACCGGGCTGGCCATTTTAGCCGCTCTGGGACTCTCGGGTGGGCTGGGGGTCGGCGGATACCTGCTTTTTTCTGAGGTTGGCCGGATTGCAACCAATCCGGTCTGGATGGCTTTCAGCCTGAGCCTGTATTTTTTCTTGTTGGGACTTTTCTGGGTAATCTGGCCGGTAGTTGCCGCCCAGGTTGATGAAGCCTACGAGCTCGGCCGATTTTTCAGCTATCCGGTTCGGCCGGCCAGGCTGTATATGATTCAATCGACTGCGGCCTTGTTCGAACCGGCCGTTCTTTTTTTCTATCCGGCCCTGATTGGGGCTGCTTTGGGTCTGTCGCGGACGCTGATGCCCGGCTGGCTTGCGACTAGCGGATTGATAGTCGTCTTTACCCTGATGAATGTCGCCTGCGGTCGCTTTCTACAGAACCTGTTTCTGAATGTTATGACATCGCGCCGCTCGGGCGAGATAATTTTCGCAGGTTTTTTAGTATTCCTCGGACTGGCTGCTTTTATTCCTCCGGTAGATGCATCCTGGCTATTTGCCCGCTTGGGCGAATTCGGCGGCTCGGAAAAAGACTTAGAGATTTTGGCCCGCACGGCCCGGGCCCTGGGCAACACGCCGCCCGGCTGGCTGGCTCTGGGATTATCGGCCGCGGCCGTCGGGAAAACTGCAATCGTAATAGGTTGTATGGCGATGATGTTATTTACCGGTTCAATCACCTGGCTATTGGGCCTGGTATTGCTCAAGCGCTACTACCGTGGCGGCAAGGGTTTTCGACTTCAGGCTTCGCCGGGGCCCAAGACTGATAAGGCTGTCGATAAACCAAAAGGCTGGCAGTTGCCGGGTTTCTCTGGACCGGTTTCGGCTATCTTCGAAAAAGAAATCAAGACCCTGACAAGCAATCCCAAGGCGCGTTTGCTTTTTGCCGTGCCTTTCTTCCTGCTCATTTTGCTGAAGATAATCGGGGCGCCCCAGTTGTTTCAATATCTGTGGGGAGAGGTTTGGGCGGCGGTGTTTCTAACACTGATGTGTCTTTACGTTCTTTCGGTTTTATCCGGGCAGTTCTTCTCGAACAGCTTCGGGTATGATGGGTCGGGCATCATTCAGACTTTTATAACTCCGGTTTCGCCAAAAGACTGGTTGACCGGACGCAACCTGGCCCAGGCTGTCTTCGCCCTGGTTCAGTTCACCTGCCTGGGCCTTTTACTGGTTGCCGTTATGCCGGCAGTCAAAAGCAAATCAATGTTGTTGCCAATCCTGGTTTTTCCATTTGGTTTATTTTGCACTCTGGCGGCCGGCAACCTGCTCTCGATTCGCTATCCGCGCAAGTTCAGATTCAACCTTTCCCGACGGGACCGTCCGGTCGGTTCCAGTTTTCTCTGGAGCGTTGTTGTCTTGAGCTTGTGTTCGCTAATCGTTTTGACGGTCCTGAATGTCTGCTCGGCAGCCGGAGCCTGGTTGTGGCTGGGGCTGGCAATTCTGCCCGGGCTGGGTTTTTTGATCTATCGCTTACTTTTTCCGGTCGCAGTTCGCCAGATGATGGCAAAAAAAGAGTCCTTGATCGAAATAATCTCGGCCTAAAGAGACGACCCGAGATTTGCTATTCGGATACAGGCGGCAGGACTCGCCGGGCACGCTCGTATTCGGCAACGATCTTCTTAATAACCTCTGCGCAGGTCGGCAGATCATCGAGCATTCCGGCAACCTGTCCAATCTCGAGGACACCTTCGGTCAAGTCACCTTCAAACATACCCTGGCGCGGTCGCCCTTCGCCCAGGATTTCGAGCAATTCGTCTCCCGAGGCCCCCCTGGCTTCGGCCTCGATGATCCGTTCACGAAATGGATTGTCCATCATGCGAACCGGGATCTTCTTTTTCAAGACAACCAGAGTTGCGTCGGACTGGGCCGCGACGCAGAATTCCTTGAATTTTTGGTGGGCTGCACTTTCTTTGGTCATGGCGAAACGACTTCCGATTTGTACGCCCTCGGCTCCGAGTGCCAGGGCCGCCAGGAGTTGCCGGCCGGTAGCAATACCGCCGGCTGCCAGCAGCGGTACCGAAACCAGCTTAGCGGCATGGGCGGTCAGGACCATGGTAGTAAGTTCCTCGCGACCGTTGTGCCCGCCGGCTTCGTAGCCTTCGATTACCACACCGTCAACGCCGGCTTTTTCGCACTTGACGGCCTGCTCGGGCGTGCTGGCGACGTGGAAAACCTTGGCGCCGTTGTCTTTAAACATTGCAGTGTGGCGCTTGGGTGAACCGGCCGAAGTAAACACAACCGGGACCTTTTCTTCTTTGGCGACTGTCACTAAATCCGGTGATTGTTTGAATGTTAAGGGGATATTCACCCCAACCGGCTTGTCGGTCAGGGTAGCTGCTTTTCGAATCTGGCTGCGGAATAAATCAGGGTCCATCGAGCCGCCGCCGACTAATCCCAGTCCACCGGCCGCCGAAACTGCCGAAGCCAGCTTGGCGCCTGAGCACCAGGCCATGCCCCCTTTTATTATTGGATAGCGGATCCCCAACAGGTCGGTTATACGTGTTTTAAGCATGGTTTCTCCTTTGTTGTTGATTCCGCCTGGTTCCGGACATCTTACGCAAAAAACATTCAGTTTGTCACTAATGAATCGAACTATTTGACATGTCAGCTTGAGCTAACTAGTTTCAAGTTGTTTGACAAATCAGTTTTAGTTAGGGTTCACAAGATGCACGATCATGTTGAGCTAGGAGACACATTACTGTACGCCGGTCTGCATGCCCTGGGGATCAGCCTGTTTGTCTTCATGATGATGGTTGTCGTCGATTACCTCAATGTTTTTACCCAGGGCCGACTGACTACTGCGCTGAGGAGCGGCAAATCGCGTCAGTATTTGTTGTCGAGTCTACTAGGCGCCCTGCCGGGTTGTCTGGGGTCGTTTTTATCGGTTACTTTTTACATTCGCGGCATGCTGGGGTTCGGGGCCATCGTCGGTTGTTTCGTGGCATCTTCCGGCGATGCCGCCTTCGTCATGCTTGCCCAAATGCCTAAAACCGCCGTTTTATTGTTCGGGATCTTATTCGTCTTGGGTGTTGCTTATGGCTTTATCTGTGACAAGTTGGCCAGAAAACTGAAGATCGTTCCCTGTGCCGAGTGTCGCCATGAAGCCCATCATCTAAGCGAGCAAGATTGCCGGACCTGGCCGGAACAAGGGCTGAGATCGCAGCTGATTAAAATGCACCCGCTCAGGATAGTCTACTTGCTGGTGATACTGGTTGCCGGCTTAGGCGTCAGCCTCGGAGTAGTCGGGCCCGACGAGTGGAACTGGATCAGAATCGCCATCCTGGTTCTTTTAGCGGCCGGTCTTTTCGTGATCATTAGCGTGCCTGACCACTACCTGATCGAGCATATCGGGCACCACATTACTCGTCATCATTTGCCGCGTATCTTCGCCTGGACTCTGGGGGCCCTGTTGTTGCTGGCGATCGGCGAACATTTCGTTGATCTGCATGAAATCATTTCAGGTCACCTGGTCTGGATCCTGGTTCTGGCCGCCTTGATCGGCGTCATTCCAGACTCGGGCCCTCACTTGCTGTTTGTCTTTTTGTTTGTGCAGGGCACAATCCCGTTTTCGATCTTGCTGACCAGCTCTATTGTTCAAGACGGCCACGGGATGCTGCCCTTGCTGTCGGTCAGCGTTCGTGACTCGCTGACCATCAAGGCTTTCAATTTGGTTTTGGGACTGCTGGTCGGGCTGATTGTGTTTGCTTGCGGATATTGATTGATGGTTTGATTTACTTCTTGCGCGATTTCTTGCGTGTGGTTTTCTTCGTTTTTACAGCAGTCTTAGCAGGAACGCCGGCCTTTTCAGCCCTGGAAATGGCCCCGGCAGTTTCCATAACGACTTCCGAGCCGAAGACTCTGGCAAGAAATCCGGTTTTTTGACGTGAGGCTTTGCGTACTTGGGTCTCGGCCCCGACCCTGAGCAGGATTGCGTCCTGGCCGAAGATCGCCTGGCGCGAATCGATTTCAACGATTCTTTTTTCAGACAGGTTGATTTCGACGACTCGCCATTCATCGTCGATTTCCACGTCGACCAGCGAGCCAATAATTTTTCCGCCCTTGGTGGCGACTTGCATACCCATCAGGTCTTTCAAGCTTCGCCCAACGGGGTTTTTGGCCTTGCAGACACTTGCGCGCTTGACGAAGATCACATCCTCGCCGACTTTGTCTATATCGCGAATGTCGACCCAGCTTTCCTGACCGGAAAAGCGGGACTCTTTCAATACCATTCCGGAAACACACTTCTTCTTGGAGTTGAGATACATTTTCTGGACCGAGCCCATGATGCGGCCCTCGGTCAGCGTGACAACCTGCATGCCCCTGATTTCCTGGAGTTGCCTGAACATAACCCCTCCTATTTCGTTAGTTTTAGCTTAGCTGCTTTGGATTAACGCCTGGATTTTCCTTTTGTGGCTTTCTTTTTAGGCTTGATTTTGGCCCTGGTCTTGCGCCTTGGTTTTTTCGGTGTTTCTTCTTCGTCGCCGGCAAAAACGCGGGCTAAAAATCCCGAGCCGGAACTCGAGCTTTGGCGGATCAAGTCGAAGGCGCCCTTTTGCAACAAGATTGTGTCTTCGCCGAAAACAGCATCTTTAGAAAGGTCTACCTCGCCGCCGGAATCGAGAGCCAGGGCCGCGATCGACCAGTTGTCGGTCTCGAAAATCAGATCATCAAGTGCGCCGAGACGTTTGCCGTCTAGCGAAGTAACCGGCAAGCCCAACAAGTCCCTGACATCGCGCCCATTCGGGGCATCTTCTCGAACAGCTTTTTCGTCGGCAAGGAAAACGACGTCTTCTCCAACGCGCTGGATTTTAGAAACTTTTGCCCAGCGTTCACCTGACAGACTCTTCGACTTGAATACCAGGCCGACAGTCATCTTGCGTTTGGAGTCCACCTGTAGCTTGCGCACGGAACCCAGCAGTTTGCCTTCCTTATCGGCCAGGACTGTCATTCCCTTCAGTTCGGTATATCTAAGGCGCACTTTTCTATCCTCTTTTCGTGATAGTTATGGCTTTTTTTTATCGTGCCTGGTGTTGAGTGTCAAGCGGCGGCGGATATCTGAGCGGCCGGCTCTCAACCAGCCCAACAGCAATAACAAGACCGGCAACACCGAACCAAAAGTTGAGTTGCTCGAACAACCGCAGCTGGGCTGGTTGTCGTTGAGTGTTTGATCGTCTGTCGAAGATCCCGCGTCGACAGTTGCATCGGCGAAGGCGTCCCGACCAGGGTCAGCTCCGGCATCCCAACCGGGATCAGAACCGGCATCCCGGCCGGGATCAGAGCCGGCATCCCAGCCGGGATCCGAACCGGCATCCCAACCGGGATCAGAACCGGCATCCCAGCCGGGATCAGAACCGGCATCGGCTGATCCGTCTGTCCCGCCGTCGTCGTCTACGGGACACAGGTCCTCAATCACACAGAAGAACTCGTGGTCGCCGATGTCCAAGCAACAGCCGCCGGGGAAGTCCTCGATACAATCGGCGTCGTCTGCGCATGGATAGGTGCAAAACGAAAAGGCATCTATTCCGGAGGTGTAAAGGCAAGTAGTTGCCCCGAGGCCCGGGTTGCAATAGTAAAGATCGGAATGGTCTGGATAAGCGCAAGCCTGGCCGGGCCCGCCCAGGAAATCGTAGTTTGGCATGGCCTGGCAACTGCCGCCGGTCGGAGTGAAATCCGCAGTCAAGGTGTAGGCTCCCGGGTGTTCGGTCCCATCGGCCGAAACCCAGGTGTCGAGCACGAGGTAGTAGGTCCCGCAGGCATCAAGCTGAATCTCCAAGGTGTGGTCGTGGCGGGCGATGCAGTCGCGCTCGGCCAGGTTCTGGTACAGGTGCAGATCGATGTCGACTCCGCCCCCAACAGTGACTGTGGCCAGCAACGTTCCCGGGACAGTAGTCTCGAACTGGTAGACGAATTCCGGGCCGGATTCGTCGGTGCCCGGCACTGCCCCGCAGGCATCCAGCAAGTCGCTGGGACTCTGGCGGGTATCGCGATTGTCTGTGTATATCCAGCCGCTAATCAAGATCGGGTTTGACATGCTGCCCAGATCGGAACCGGCGCTGCCGATCTGGTCGTAGCGAATCGCATCGAAATCCTGAACGCCGGCCCAGCCGGTATACCAGTTGATATGAACATTGGGAGGCAGGGCGTGATAAAAAAAGGGTGTTCCATTAGCCAGCGTACCGCCATACAACTCGATGTGGTAGCCGGGATAGTTCAAGGCATCACCCGGCAGTAAATCGGATACATTGATCGGCGTGCTGATTTCCTCGATTGTCCAGGTGCCGTATTTATAGTCTGTGTCCCAGCATTGGCTGACATATCCCGAACAGTCCAGGCCGGTTGTACAAGCAGCCACCTCTCCCTGGGGCGGTGACCCGGCCCCCTGGCCGGCTTGAAGGTCGAGATCGAACTGGTGCAATGAAACGTAGCCGCCCCAGTCGTAGGGTAAACCCATGTGGTCGCCGACTGTGTACAGGCTGTCGTAATTTGACAGGCAAGCTGCCTCAAGATTGGCCTGGGCGCAGGGCCAGGGGTGGTAACAAAAGGCCTTGGCCCGGTCGATGACTTCGGCCCGGTCAATGGCCGTAGCTAAGGGTGTCATCAGCACAAGCGCTAAGATGATTAAGCCTACCTTCATGGCAGTCTCCAACGAAAGAAATGCAGGCCCTGATCTAGCGCCTGGACAATAATCACCTCCGGGCCCCGCTGGGCAAACAGGCAGCTTTGCTGCAGCCGTGAAGAACCCGGAAGCTGCCAGGTCGTCGCCGGACGCCAGTCTTGAACAAAGACGATTTCCTTCGAGACCTTAACTACCGGGCCGTCTTCCAGGCGTTGAACTTCGACAAGCATGCCTCTTGACGAGCAAGAACTGACCAATCGAGCCGAGGCAACTCCGTCCAGCTCGAGATCGATAATATGATCGGCCGGCCTGCGCTCGGCCGTTAATTTGGAAGGTTGCCCCCAGCGATAGAGGCTGACTTTCCCGTTAGCTACGGAAACCGCGCAGTCGAACAGCGAGCCGATCGGACCCTGCCTGCGGTTGAATAGCACCTGGCGAAGTGGTTTGAGATCATCCGGCCGGCCAAGCGCGAAGCGCTCCCCGTGTGCGTTTTCTACCTGAATTTCTTGGGTGAAACCTATCCGGCGCGGCGGACCCAAGTGGGCCGCCAGCTCGATGGTCTTTTTCGGCCGGCCGTTTTTACCTAGAATTTCGATCTTGGCTGTGTGTCTGGCCAGCAAGGCCAAAGACCCGTCGTGACCGACTGCCAAATCGTCTCGGTGTCCGGGGGTTAGAGCCACGACTTCGAGCAGGCAGCCGCTGTTGTCATAGGCCAGCAGGCGGTTGGCCTGATTGTCAAGTATCCAGATTTTCCCTTGTGGCCCTAATGCTACCGAAGTAGGGCCCTGGGTCAGCGATGATTTTACGCGGTTGCTTAATTGCGGGCCGTTTTTTCCTCCCCAGGCCAGGCTGAATAGCAGCTCGAGTTGTGGATCTGACGGATCACAGGCTACCTCTGTGGGAATCAGGGGCCCACAGAAGATAAGAAGACAGCTAACTATTCTAAGAGTTTGCATCGTCAAGCTCCACTATAAACTACATCGGGCTCGGGATGGAAGCAACTCCCTTGATGGCTAATTTGAGTATTTATCTTTCGGGCTTGAAATCAGTATTAAACGAAGATACTGTGGCTGTCTGTCGTCATTTAAGCGACTTTGAGCCGGTTCATCATGATCCGGTCTTTTGGTTGTGGACTCCAATAGGAGGAGGGAAACATGAAGCGGATTGCGTTGATTGTGATAGCAATTTTGGCCATTGCCGGCCTGGTGCTTTCGGGCTGTAACGACAAGAAGAAAGATAAAGCCGAGGCGCCCGAGACAGGTAAAGCGGCAAAAAAGGCAACTGAGGATAAAGCTGTCGAAGTGGCCAAGGCCGCCGAGAAGGCCGAGACTAAAGGTGTAGACGATGCGGCCAAGATGGCCGAAGTTGCGGCTGCCATGGCAAAAGGAGTAGACACCTCGGATGCCCCGGATTACTTGAAGAAAATGGTTGACCATCTCAACCAGATCAACAAGTTGACCAAAGAAAACCTGGGAGACTGCGTCAAGGCCGCCGAGATTGTCGGCAAATATATCGAGGCCAACAAAGAAGAAATGGAGAAGTTGTCTAAAACCATGGAGACTGTGGCCAATAAGCTGAGCGATGCTGATAAGCTGAAAATGGCCCAGCAGTTGATGGCCCTGATGGCGCCGACGATTAATGAGACTCAAAAAGTCATGACCGATTTTGCGCAGAAGTGTCCGACTCAAGCTACCGCGGTCGGTCAGGCCATGAGTGCGCTCAAGTCAAAATAACAAGTACCAGGCGTTTATCTCTGGGTTATCTTTATCCGGCCAGGCCGCCTGGCCCCAAAAAGCGCTATGAATATTGAAGACCGCACGATTCCGGTGGCTTTATCAGCCCGCCATGTTCACTTGTCCAAGGAACACATTGAGGAGCTTTTCGGGCGCGGCTACCAATTGACACCCATGTCCGACTTGTCCCAGCCGAGGCAGTTTGCGGCAAGAGAATTAGTTGAAGTAGTCGGACCACGCCGATCGATTCCGGGAGTCAGAGTGTTGGGGCCGGCCCGTTCGGCGACTCAAGTCGAAATGTCGGTGACCGACGGATACGTGATCGGGGTCAATATTCCAGTCCGGCTCTCGGGAGACATCGCCGGTTCTCCGGGAGTGCATTTGATTGGTCCGCGCGGCGCGGTCAAATTGACGAGTGGTTGTATTTGTGCTGTTCGGCATATACATGCCACCGTCGAGGATGCCCGCAAACTCAATGTGGTTGATCGTCAAAAGGTGTATGTCCGGTTTCCGGGGCCGCGCAGCTTGATTTTCGACGAAGTTGTCGTCAGAGTCAGCGATAATTTTGCGACCGAACTGCATCTAGACACAGATGAGGGCAATTCTGCCGGCGTACGCTCGGGCGAGCGGGTCGAAGTACTGCCTGATTTGTGCCGCGATCTGTGTACGCATGAAAACTGTTCAATTAGTGGGGGTGCTTCAGACGGAGTGACACGCCCATTTTGCGAGTTGACAGCAAGCGGTGTGCGGATTCGTTAGAAATAAGTTGTCAGGTTGATTAGGAAATATGCCAGAAGATCGAGACATTGAACGGCTGATTAAGATTGTAACCGACCAGGTACTGGCCAGGCTCGGGCAGGCTGATTCGCACAGAAAGGATCGACGGCCGGGAAGAGTCATGTTGTTGGTGCCGCTTGTTTCTGCCAGCCTCAAGTCGCTTTCGCTGCAGGTCGCTGAAATCCTGAGTCAGGGCGTCGAAGTGTCTGTATTGGTTGAGCCGCAGGTGGCTGTTGAGCTTGATCGGCTCGGATTGCGCGGAAGCTTCGGCAGCCGTCTGACCTCTTTCTCCGATGCTAACATTAGTCAGTTGCTTGTCGATCTGGACCCGCGTGATTTGATGGTTGTCGGATCTGTCGGGTTTGATATTGGGCGAGCTTTGTACGAGCTCAATGACAGTCAGCCGCTGGTTCGGTTGGTCAGCCAGGCGCTGCTCAAAGGGACCAACACTGCTGTGATTATTGATGACCTGAATGCGGTTGCGCCCGGGGCCGACGGACGAATTCAGCGCCAGGCTGCTGACATTTGTCGGAAACTTCAGGCTTTAGGGCTGCGCTTGATTTCTTCTGGTGATCTGCCGGCCTTGTTTGAGAAGATACGCTTGACGGCCGGCACGTTGACCCAATCAATTGATGCCTTGTTAACCGAACAAGATGTAGAAAAACTTGCGGCCATGGGCGAACGTCGCTTGAGGCTGGCTTCGAAAACGATAGTTACACCTTTGGCCGCCAGCCGGGCCGCTGAACTTGGAGTAGAAATAATAAAAAGCGAAGAATAACGATCCAGCCAGACCCGGACCGGGAGGGTGACAGATGTTTCTTGCAAGAGTCGTCGGTAATGTAGTCAGTACGCGGAAGAACGAAAAACTAACCGGTGCGAAGCTATTGGTAGTTGAACCGGTTGATTTCGAAAAACTTAAAGGTCAGGGCAAGCAGCTGATTGCCATTGATTCAGTCGGGGCGGGCGAGGATGAGGTCGTTCTGGTTGTCCAGGGTTCTTCGGCCAGGCTGACGGAGACAACCCAAGACTCACCCGTCGATGCGACCATTATTGCGATTGTGGATACAGTCGACATTGCCGATCGACAGACTTATTCAAAGTCTTGACGTTTGAGTAGAGCCTCGTGGGAGATAAACAAATGACCGTAACGATCAACAATAAAGAGATCGAGCGACTGGTTGGTGAGGTGGTCCGGCGGGTACAGGGCCAGATTGACCTGGCGCAGGCCCCCCAAGCGCCTCTTTCGCCTGAGACTAACGGTTCGCCGGGCCCGAGCGCCGCGGGGGCAGTCCCGGGCGAAGGTGTTTTTTCAAGCATGGATGAAGCTATTGCAGCTGCCCAAGCAAGCTATGATTCTTTTGCAATGGTCTCTCTGCAACGCCGCAAGGTTTTCATCGAAGCGATGCGCCAGGCTACCGTTTCGCAGGCCGAAGAATTTGCCAGGCTGACGGTGGAAGAAACCGGATTTGGACGGATTGAACACAAAATTCAGAAAAATCTCCTGGCGGCTCGCAGGACTCCCGGAGTGGAGGACTTGCAACCGCTGTGCTTTACCGGAGATGACGGGCTGACCCTGGTGGAGCCGGCGCCTTACGGAGTAATCGGCGTAATAACTCCATGCACCAATCCAGTCGCGACTGTGATTAATAACAGCATTTCAATCGTTGCCGCAGGCAATGCCGTGGTGTTAAACCCGCACCCGGCCGCCAAGCGGGTGACCAACATTGCGGTTCGGGCCCTGAATCGGGCGATTAGGACTGCCGGCGGGCCCGAAACTCTCTTGTGTTCAATTGTCGAACCTACTTTGGAAACCTCGCAGGCCATTATGAAGCATCCCGGGATCAAGATGCTGCTGGTCACCGGTGGCGGTGTGGTGGTCAAATTGGCGATGACCTGCGGGAAAAAGGCAATCGCGGCCGGTCCCGGCAACCCGCCGGTCATCGTGGATGACACGGCCGACATCCGCAAGGCCGCACGCAGTATCGTTGATGGCGCCTCGTTCGACAACAATGTTTTGTGCACCGCAGAAAAAGAAGTCCTGGTGTTTGAAAATGTTGCCGAGCGTCTGATCGAGGAGATGACTCGCTATGGGGCTCAGTTGATCAACGCCTCCGAAACCGAACAACTGGCCAAGATTCTGGTAGAGCCGGGCGAGCCGTATCCTCACCCGGTAAAAAAGTTCGTAGGCCTAAACGCCTCGGTCCTGCTCGAACAGATCGGCCGCGCGGCCGGTTCGCAAGTTCGCCTGGTCATCTGCCAGGTGCCTTTCGAACATCCCTTCGTACAGGCCGAGATGCTCATGCCGATTCTGCCGATTGTCACAGTCTGTGATCTGGACGAGGCCCTGTCGAAGGCCAAGCAAGCCGAACATGGATTCAAGCATTCGGCAATGATGCACTCGGAGAGTGTCAGCAACATGAGTCGGGTGGCCCGCGAGATTGAAACAACGATTTTTGTTAAAAACGCCCCGTCGTATGCCGGGCTAGGTTTCGGCGGCGAAGGATATACCACTTTGAGCATTGCCGGTCCGACTGGTGAGGGATTGACATCGGCCCGTAGTTTTACCAGACAACGCCGCTGTGTTCTGGCGGGGGCATTCAGGATAGTCTGAAAGGAAAACCTTGGTGGATCCAGCCAGGCGACAAGACAATCTTCAACAGATCCGGGCAGCCGGTGTGGTCGGGGCCGGAGGCGGCGGCTTCCCGACTCACGTCAAATATGCAGCCGAGGTTGAAGTTGTAATCGCCAATGGGGCCGAGTGCGAACCATTAGTCAGGGTAGACCAGCAGCTAATGGCTGGCTCCGCGGGCCAAATCCTCGATGGTCTGGTTGCGGCCATGCAAATTACCGCAGCCCGACGAGGAGTCGTGGCCCTGAAAGCCAAATACAAAGCGGCTAAAAAGGCCTTAGCCGAGCAAATCGAATTCAAAGGACTGCAAGAGCAGATCGAGTTGTTCGAGCTGGATGATTTCTACCCGGCCGGGGATGAATTCGTTCTGGTTCACGAAGTATTGGGTCGTATCATTCCCGAATTTGGCCTGCCGCTGGCCGTCGGGGCCGTGGTCAGTAACGTGGCCACCCTGGCAAATGTAGGCGCTGCGATCGTAAACGCTCTGCCGGTCACTCATCGCTGGGTGACCGTGGGCGGCCAGGTTGGTCGGCCGGCTACCTTCCGGGTTCCGCTGGGTACGCCGATCAGTGCCCTGCTTGCGGCCAGCGATACTGAAATGTCAGACTCGCTCAGGCTGATCGTCGGTGGACCGATGATGGGATCGCTGAATGGCGATTGGCATGCGCCGGTTACCAAAACGACTAGCATGGTTCTGGTGCTGCCGGCGGATCATCCGGTGATTGAGCGACGTACACGCGATCAGCGCCGCCAGGTTCACTTGACCCGGGCGGCTTGTCTGAAGTGCATGCTGTGTACTGAGATTTGTCCGCGCAATTTGCTGGGACACCGCTTGTACCCCGATCGACTCATGCGCAATCTGGCGGCCGGGGTGGCCGAAGACCTGGCGGCTTTTAGCGGGGCCTATTTGTGTTCTGAATGTGGCCTTTGTGCAGCCTTCAGCTGCGTTATGAATCTTGATCCGTGCACGGTCAATCACGACTTGAAGCTAAAGCTCAGCCAGGCAAACATCTCACGACCCGAACCGGCCAGCGACACCAAGGAACGTGTCTTTGGTTCTCTGCGGCGGGTGCCCTCAAAGCGCCTGATTGCCAGGCTGGGAGTTGCCGATTTTGATCTGCCGGCCCCGCAGTCCGAGTTTAAGCAGGTCCTTTCGCGCTTGGTTGTGCCGCTTGCCCAGCACGCCGGGGCCCCGGCCAGGCCGGTAGTCAGCCAGGGCCAGGAAGTCAACAGCGGAGACTTACTTGGGGAAATTCCTGATGGGGCGCTGGGGGCCCGGGTGCATACCGGTCTGGCCGGCAAAGTTGTCGAAGTCAATTCCAATAGCGTGACAATCGACGTGGGGTAGAACGTGCCAAACAAGAATAACTCTTCGACAAAAAAGACCAGGCCGGAGGCAAAGCGATATCCTCAAGCGGTCGGCTGCCTCGAGACTTCCAGCATAGCCAGCGGAATTCTGGCCGCGGATGCAATGCTCAAGGCGGCTAAGGTAGACCTGCTGAACGCCAATCCAATTTGTCCAGGTAAGTATTTGATTATCGTTGGCGGCGCGGTGGCCGAAGTGACTGCCGCAGTTGCGGCCGGCAGCCAGATTGCTTCAGACAATCTGGTGGATGAAATAGTGATTCCCAATGTTCATGCACAGGTTCTGGCGGCTTTTACCGCCACGACGTTTCCAAAAAATATTTTAGCGATCGGTATGATTGAAACTTTCTCTACGGCTGCCTCGATTATCGCTGGAGACCAGGCGGTCAAGAGCGCTCAGGTGGACTTGTTGGAGATTCGCCTGGCCAGAGCAATGGGCGGAAAAGGCTACGTGCTGTTGACCGGAGAAGTGGCTGCGGTTAATGCCGCGCTTGAGGCCGGGGTTTTAGCTGCTCGCGGCCAGGGACTGTTGCTGGGCTCGACCGTAATCCCGGCTCCGCATCCGGATTTGGTAAGAAGTCTTTTGTAGGCGGCGCAAATGCGAAAACATTGGAGTGAATTGATTTGAAGATTGCCCGGGTCACAGGAACACTGGTGTCGACTATCAAGCATCAGGAGCACGTAGGAGCCAAGCTGCTGCTGGTGACACCTGTCGACTCCGACGCCAAGCCGAGCGAGCCTGCTTTTATCGCCATCGATGCGGCCCAGGCCGGTATCGGAGACTATGTCTTGGTGGTCGAGGAAGGCAAGAGTGCCCGCCAGGTACTTCAAAGCCCGGCCGCGCCCTGTGAGGCAATCATCGTCGGAGTGATTGATTATTTAACGACGCATGGCCGCCAAAGAATTCTTGCAGCGCCCAAGAGCCAGGAGCAAAAGAAGCTTGAATGATCTCAGAGACAGAATCGAACATATAGTTCGTCAGGTGGTTATGGAAACAGTCGAGCGTTCAGCCGACAGCTGGTTGCCGGCCCCTTTCGTCGGCGGGCGCCGGCCGCTGATAGTCGCCAACTGGAAGATGAATTTATTGGCCGCTGACGTTCAAAAATACTTGGCCGGTCTGGCCCCACAGATTGAAAGCGGTCCCGAGGTGGCTATCTGCCCGCCGCTTGTGCTTTTACCCGTCTTGCGGGCAGCCCTGGGCAAGCACAGCCAAGTGGCTTTAGGTGCCCAGGATTTGCATCCTTTCCCCTTCGGGGCCCATACCGGTGAACATAACGGTGCGATGATCGTCGACGCCGGGGCCGACTACGTGATTGTCGGCCATTCGGAGCGACGCGCGGCCGGAGAGCAAGACGAATTGGTTGGACGCAAGCTGCAAGCAGCTTTGGCTGCTGGATTACGGCCGATAGTCTGCGTGGGTGAGCAACTCGACGAACGCGAAAACGGCACGACCCTGAAGGTCTTGCGCAACCAACTTTCTATCGCCCTGGCCGGGCTGGCCAGTCCGCTGCCAGACCCGGCTGACCTCGTGGTTGCCTATGAGCCGGTTTGGGCAATCGGTACCGGTCGCACCGCGACTGCCGCCCAGGCCCAGGAAATAGTTGCTTTCATTCGAGAGCGTTTGGGAGAGTTGTTGTCGTTTGCCTGGGCTGCGCGAGTCAGGATTTTATATGGTGGCAGCGTGACGGTTGATAACGCAGAATCACTGGCCGCCAGGCCGGATGTAGATGGTTTCTTAATTGGTGGGGCCAGTCTGGACCCCGACAAGTTTTCAAAAATCATTGCCCGGGCGGCCCGAGTCAAGTCGTTGGACTACAATCGGGAGGTCGAACGATGAAGATTTTCATCGCCAGCGATCACGGGGGGTTTCAACTCAAAGAAACCTTGAAGGTCCAGCTGGCTGATTTAGGACACGAAGTTAAAGATTTCGGCCCGCATGGGCCCGAGGCAGTCGATTTTCCGGATTTTGCTTTTCTGGTTTCTCAGGCGGTGGCCGGGACCGAAAAAGCGGGCGGTGACGCCAAAGGCATCATGATAGACAGCATTGGTCAGGCTAGCGCCATTGTGGCCAACAAAGTGCCGGGTATCAGGGCGGTTGTGGCTCATGATGCATTCGGAGTTAAGAGCAGCCGGGTACACAATAATGCAAATATGCTATGCCTGGGTGGACAAACTCTGGGTCCCGGATTGGCCAAGGATCTGGTGGTCCTCTGGCTGACGACAGCCTATGCCGGCGGTCGCCACCAGCGCCGGCTCGACAAGATGTTGGAAATTGAGCGACGAATGACGAGAAAGTGAGTTGGGCGTGCGATTGGGAAGAGTAATCGGACTTGTGGTTGCCACCATCAAAGATCCTAATCTGAAAGGATTACGTCTTTTGGTTGTCCAGGGACTGGACGACCAGTGTAAAAATGTGGGAGAACCTTTTGTGGCCGTAGACGGGATTCATTGCGCCGGTCCCGAAGATGTAGTTTATTTGGTCATGAAACGTGATGCGGCTATTGCCCTGGGTGATAAGCCGCCGGTCGATGCGACCATTGTTGGCTATGTGGATGAAGTGGCCGCCGAGGAATATCCTGGCGGCCGCGTAAAAATACGCAAACCGTAATCAGCGGAGGTTGAAAGTGGATACAAAAGAAGCATTGGGAATGATCGAGACGAAGGGACTGGTTGGGGCCGTCGAGGCTGCCGACGCAATGGTAAAAGCCGCCAAGGTTTCATTGGTTGGCAAGGAATTCATTGGTGGTGGATTCGTTACCGTCATGGTTCGGGGAGATGTCGGAGCTGTCAAGGCTGCCGTAGAAGCCGGTTCGGTAGCGGCTAAAAAAGTCGGCGAACTGGTTTCGGTCCATGTCATTCCGCGGCCGCATGGCGACGTGGAAGACATTCTGCCCAAGGTCAGCAAGTAAAGCAGGCAGGGCAAGGTTGCCGACTGTCGACACTCGGCAACCAGCCATTCATCTTCCTCCGCTGAAGCTACAACGGGTTTACCCGCCGTAGCTTTAGCGAAGGCGGGAGGATCCGCATGGATTCTGACGATCTGGTGCGTAAGATAACCGCCGAAGTCATCAAGCGGCTCGGTAACCCGGTTGAACCAACTCAAGCCACAGCGACCAGTGACACCGGCTGGATGCCGGCGGTCAGTCCCAAAGGTAGACGGGTGCTGGTGTTGTTGACCGGCGGCAACCGGCGCCTTGACGAGGCCCTGGTTCAGGTGGGCAAGATAGCGGCTTGCAGCGAAGAGACCTGTGTGGTGCTTTCGGCCTCGGCTCAGAAAACCATAGGGGTGCCGGCCGTCAGACGGGCGGCCCCGGAAGCCAAGGTCTTGACCGATGGCGAGGTCTGGTCGCTGCTGGATGGAGTCAATACGATCTACCTGCCGGTTATGTCCCTGAATGCCGCTTCGAAACTCACCAACCTCTTGCCCGACAGCCTGGTTTGTATTCTGGCCATTTATGGATTGCTGCGCGGTATTAATGTTGTTGCCGCGCGCGATTCGCTTTATGCGGCCGAACTCGATCCGGCCGCCTTGCCGGCTGCCCTGAAACAAAAAATCAATGAGCTGCAGGACACGCTGGAGGCCATGGGTGTCCGGCTGTGCGACGTGGATAAAATGACCGGTCCCGGCCAGGTAGTTGATCCAGTCAGCGGGGAACTAAAGACCAACCCGGCCTGTGCATTGGTGACTAATGGAGAATGTGATTCCTGCGGGCTGTGCGTCGAGAACCGTCCCGAAGATGTCAAGAACTTGGTTTCTTTGGGCGCGGCCAGGGTCGGTTCGTCGGTTGGAGCGCGCCCGGCTTCTTTACAGATGGCCCAGATGATAGACCATACCTTGCTCAAACCGGATGCGACCGAAGACCAGATTCGCAAGCTCTGCCAGGAGGCAAAAGAGTTTTCCTTCGCTTCGGTCTGTATAAACCCCGGCTGGGTTGCCTTGTGTGTCCGGCTGTTGTCCGGTACGCCGGTTAAGGTTTGTACGGTGATTGGGTTTCCCCTGGGGGCGACCACTCCAACGGCCAAGGCAATCGAAACTCGCGACGCGGTTGCCAACGGGGCAACCGAGATCGATATGGTAATCAATGTCGGCGCGTTGAAGTCTTCCGATGACGAATTGGTGCGGCGTGATATCGAAGGAGTCGTGTCCGCGGCTCATGACCGGGCGATTGTCAAAGTCATCTTAGAGACGGTTCTTTTGAGTAAAGAAGAGATCGTCAAAGCCAGTTTGCTGGCAAAGATGGCCGGGGCCGATTTTGTCAAGACTTCAACCGGATTCAGTGGTGGCGGGGCCACCGTCGAGGACATCGCCTTGATGCGCGAAACGGTTGGATCTGAGATGGGGGTCAAGGCATCGGGTGGCATCAAGGATCGCGAGACGGCCGAAGCGATGGTGGCCGCCGGGGCCACTCGAATCGGAGCATCCGCCTCGGTGGCGATCGCCACCGGCAAGCAAGGCTCACAGGAAGGCTATTAATCCCGAGATGCAACTCTGGCAGGCCAAAGACGCTATTGTCGAAATCGGCCGCCGGCTTTGGCAGCGCGGTTATGTCGCCGCCAACGACGGCAACATCTCCGTGCGCCTTGAGGACCAGCGCTTGCTGACCACTCCGACCGGGGTGAGCAAAGGGTTCATGAGCGCCGACATGTTGGTTGTAACCGACCTGCAAGGAAATCCAGTCGAGGCCGAGTGCCGGCCGTCTTCCGAACTGAAAATGCATCTCGAGGTTTATCGGTTGCGACCGGAAGTCAATGCGGTTGTCCATGCCCACCCGCCGGTGGCAACAGCTTTCTCAGTCGCCGGGGTCGCGCTGGACAAATGCATCTTGCCCGAATCGGTGCTTACCATGGGCGCCATTCCGACCGTCCCTTATGCGACACCGTCTACCGAGGAAGTACCTGAAGGCCTGCGTCCCTTTATCCCCAATTGCGATGCTGTCTTATTGTCGAATCATGGTGCCATGACCTGGGCGGCAGCACTGGAAACCGCTTATTTCCGAATGGAAACTCTGGAACACACCGCCAAGATCACTCAGGCGGCCATGATGCTCGGCGATCTGAACCTGCTCAACCTAGCAGACATCGAGAAACTCGATACTGTCAGGCAAAAGTTGGGAATTTCCGGACGGGTAATGCCTTGCGAATCAGCAGGAACATGTTCAAAAGCTCCCGATCTAACCTCCCAAGATCCGCTACACAAAAAGCTGGTCGAAGCCGTAACCCTTGCAGTTCTCAAGGCTCTCGGGCGAGTATAACAAAATACTAAGAATCCCGTTAAAGGAGAGGCCATGATTCGACGTATTATGCTAGTAGTGTTTGTTGTCGCCTGCGTACCTTTCGCCTGTTCAGACGGTTTCAACTACGGTCATCTGGGCCAGCTCGACTCCAAGATCATCAACGGTATACCGGACACTACCCACGATGCGGTCGTCTTCGTCTATCCGGTCGGCTGTTCGGGTACCATTATCCACCAGGACAGTATCTACATCTGGGTGCTGACCGCGGCCCATTGCGTGCCTCCCAATGGAGCCCCGGAGCCTGAATACATAATCCAGGCCGACGACTGGACGGATCAAGACGCTATCCTCTATCCGGCCGACGATTATATCGATCATCCCAGCTACTCAGGCAACGACTGGGATTTCGCGCTGATCCGCGCCCTGGGCGGCGGGCCGGCCAGTCCAATCATACCGGCCAGGCAATCGCCGGACGGAATATCATCGGGTACTCCGATCAAGCACGTCGGCTACGGATTGCTGACCTATCCCTCGGGTGACACCACCTTACGGCACTATGGCAACGGGACTGTCTCGGATACCTATTCAAACGAATTCGAGTACAACCAGGTCAGCCAGGGACCTTGCCACGGTGACAGCGGCGGTCCTCAGCTTTCTACGGGTACCGAGTACGTGCTCGGGGTGACATCCCGTGGAGTATTCGGGTGTATCGGGCTCGGCATCAGCGGACGCGTAGCGTACGTTTACAACTCCTTCATTTCTCCTTATATAAACAACGTCCCTGCCTACGACTGCGATACCTGCACCGATGGAGTCATCTACGGGGTCGGAGTCTGTACGTCGTACGTGGATGCCTGCTACGACCATACGGACTGCAGCTCCCTGTTGCAGTGCTTGAGCGGCTGTTCGACAAGCCAGTGCCAACAGGACTGCATCAACCAGCATCCATCCGGCTACGCCGTTTACCAACAGATCTGGGATTGTGTCTGCGAAACCGGCTGTAATGATGTGTGCAGCGGCGAGAGTTGGTGCAATCCGCTGGGCGACCTGGGCGATCCTTGTACTGACGGCGACGAATGCCAGAGCACAATCTGCGTGGACGGCCGCTGCTGCAACGACGATTGCACGGGTCAGTGCGAAGCCTGCGACGTTGCCGGGGACCTTGGTTATTGCAGCGCCGTGACCGGCGACCCGCATGATACCCGGCCGGCCTGTGCCGGCGATGGGACCGTCTGCGACGGGAGCTGCAACGGCGTCAACCGCAACGCCTGCTTTTTCCCGGGTAGCAGCACCCAGTGCCGGGCCCCTTCTTGTGACGCCGGGCAGGCGATACTCGAAGCTGACTGCGATGGGGCCGGTTCTTGCCCAAGCGAGCAGACTCAGGATTGCGGTACTTTCGGGTGCGATGGCGACCATTGTGGAGGGACTTGCCAAATCGATGGGGATTGTCCGGGTGGCTATTACTGTGACCCCATGGGGCAGTGTCTGCCAAAGAAAGATCTGGGTCAGGCCTGTTCCCTCGCCAACGAGTGCCTGAGCTTAAATTGTGTGGATGGCGTCTGCTGCAACACGAATTGTCCAATGCTGTGTCAGGCCTGCGATGTGGCCGGCTTGTTGGGTACCTGCTCGCCGGTGACCGGGGCGCCGCATGGAACCCGGCCGGACTGTGCCAGCGACGGTACGGCCTGTGGAGGTTTTTGTAACGGTGTCCACTTCTCGGGCTGCACCTATCCGGGAGCCGAGACCCAGTGCCGGGCACCTTCGTGTACCGGCGGCCTGGCGGTCCTGGAGGGGTTTTGTGAAGGGTCCGGCGCCTGTCCGAGCGAGCAGACCCAGGCCTGTGCGCCCTACGACTGCGTGGGTGATCACTGTGGCGGCTGCCTGACCGACGGCGACTGTCCGGACGGCAACTTTTGCAACGGCGGAGTCTGCCTGCCCAAATATGATCTCGGTCAAGATTGCTCGGCTGCCAACCAGTGTATCGGTAATGTTTGCGTCGACAACGTTTGTTGCAACGGACCTTGCAGCGGCCAGTGCGAGGCCTGCGATGTGGCCGGCCACCTGGGCGCCTGCTGGCCGGTCAGCGGCGATCCGCACGGTTCAAGACCGGCCTGCGCCAGTGATGGGTCGATCTGCGGGGGAAGCTGCAACGGGCTCAGCCGCACGACCTGCACTTTCCCGGGGGCCGGCAGCCAGTGCCGCGCGCCTTCATGCACGGCCGGGCTGGCCAGCCTGGCCGCGGATTGCGACGGGGCAGGAGCCTGTCCGCCGCTCATGACCCAGGACTGCGATCCTTACGACTGCAACGGCGACTTCTGTGACGGCCCCTGCACCACCGATGCACAGTGCGGGGCTGGCTATTTCTGTTCGGCGGGTGTCTGCGTAGAGACCTATGCCGACGGGGAAATCTGCGCCGGCGACAATCAGTGCCAGAGCGACTCTTGTACCGACGGAGTTTGCTGTGCCTCGGACTGCGCAGGGCAATGCGAGGCCTGTGATGTAACTGGAAGCCTGGGTGTCTGCACGGCCGTTTCCGGCGCGCCGCATGGCGCACGGCAGGCATGTACCAGCGACGGTTCGGCTTGTGGCGGGGACTGCGACGGCAGCAACCGGACCGCCTGCGCCTATCCGGGTGCCGAGACAGTCTGTCGTACCGGCAGTTGTTCGGCCCAGGTGGCGGTCCTGGCGGCGAACTGCGCAGGCGCAGGCGCCTGTCCTTCAGAGCAAACGATCAACTGCACTCCCTATGACTGCGATGGAGATATCTGCGGCGGGGGTTGTGTCGACAACGATGACTGTGGCCAGGGCTATTTCTGCGCCGCGGGCATGTGTCTGACCCAGTTCGAAGCTGGCCACTCCTGCGCAACCGACGGCCAGTGCCTGAGTGGTTTCTGTGTAGACGGTGTCTGCTGTGACGCTGTCTGCGATGGTCAGTGCGAAGCCTGTAATGCCAGTGGTTCAGAAGGAACCTGTGCGGCGGTAAGCGGGGCACCCCGCGGCGGCCGGGCCGCCTGCCTGGGGACCGGCGTCTGTCAGGGCCAGTGCGATGGGAGTGATCGGGATGTCTGTACTTTCCCAGGTATCCAGACCATATGTGTCCAGGCCGCCTGCAGCAACGGTCTGCAGACCAACGCCGCCGTCTGTGATGCGGCGGGCAATTGCGGGCAGGCCGACACGGTCTCCTGCGGCGACTACGTCTGCGGAGCCGAGGAATGCTTGAGCTCGTGTTCCTTTGATGCTGATTGCATCGCTGGTAAGGTTTGTAACGACAATGCCTGCGTAGAAGACGGAACTTCAGACAGTTCCGGCTGTGGCTGCGGCGCTCCCGCCGGCCAGACGCCGATCCTGCCGGCCCTTGGGCTGTTCGTTTTACTGGGGATGGCTGTCAGGCGCCGGTGGTGACCTCATCCGGACTCTTAGACTTGATTTAGCTACTTGGATTTCAACGAAAGCTTTAGGCGAACCGGGTTATGATCGCTGTGGGTAAAACCTTTGTCGATAGCTTCGACCGATAGTATCTCGATTTCAGGGCTGATCAGGAAGCCGTCAACGCTGGTCACAAAGTTTTGGCCGGGCTGGTAGGGTTTGTTGGTGGCCCGCAGCGAAGGAATTGAATCGTCGAAGGCCCACTGCCAGCCCGGCGGTGTCCAAGCAGGGTCCATTTTTTGGAACCAGGCCGGGATTTCAGCCTGGTAGTCGAAGGCTTGCTCGCTCAGACCCGGGAAAGCTTGATTCCAATCGCCGCCCACGACTATGTGATGCCCGGCGGCTTCGAGTTCGAGGATTAACTTTTTCAGGTAAGCCATCTGTTCTTTGCGCAGGCGGCCCCCGGTATCGAAGGCCGATAGATGCAGGTGGATTATTACCCAGTCTTTGCCGCCTGGGGCTGCGATGCGCAACTCATGCAGGCAGCGCTTGAGATGGAATACGCGAACCGGCCAGGCATAGTTGCCGGGTAGCTGATGCCGCTGGGTGCTTTTGTACCCGAAGCGGCTCAAGCTCAATAAGCCGCTCTCCACTTTGCCGATCGGGTCGAAAATCGGATAAGGAATCCAGGGAACTTTGAAGTTGATCGCTCGGCTGTATGCGTGCTGGTCCAGGCCGCCGGTGATCCTGGCAACTTGATCGATCCCGAAAGTACGAGAAGCTGTGCTATCGACTTCCTGAAGGAGAATGATGTCGGCTGGCTCGTTTTCGAGATAAATCCTAACGGCCTCGAGATTGTTCTCGACCAGGTGCTGCTCGGGCGGGCGCACTTGCGAGCCGCCGTCCATGAAGAAGTCGGCCTCCTTTCCCAGCCCGCAGTAGCCGATATTCCAGGAGACCAGCTCGAGTTCATCCGGCGAGTTTCCGGCCAGGGCTCCTTTGCCGAAGATCGGTGTATTCATCAGAGCTTCCGGTCGCCATTCGAAAAACAAGAGGACCCCCAAAGCGATCAAGACCAGGCTCAGCAAGACAACCGGCGCGATGAAAAGCCATCGTTTCCATCTCTTGCGCTGACCGCGGCTTTTTGTCATGCCGCTCAAGGTAGCAAAGCGCGCAAGAATCATCAAATCGGTTGTAACGGTCGTATTGTCCTTGACCTGTGGGCCGGCCTGTCCTATCAATGGACAGATTTTCGAAAAATGCCAAAGGGGGGCCGAGACTGACAACAATCAGTAAAAAAGTGCTGCTCGTCGACGACGACCTGGAACTGTGCACTATTCTCGGCGGAATTCTGCAAAAGGCGGGTTACGCTTTCGTTAGGGCCGGGAGTTGTTCGGAGGCCTTGCAAAAAGCTGTAGAATACCAACCCGACGTGATCTTGGTAGACTTGAGATTGCCCGATGGTTCCGGACTAGATCTGCTGATCAAGCTGAAAGATAGAGATCCCGAGTGCACTTCGATTGTCCTAACCGGTTTCGCGGATTTGGAATCGGCCGTGGCTGCTATAGACAGCGGTGCCATTCGTTACATTCAAAAACCTGTTCAACATGAAATTCTTCTTGAATTGCTCGAACGCGTGTTCGAGGACAAACTGGTCAAAAAAATGCAGCTGCAGGCTGAAGACAAATGGCGCCAGCGCAGTCAGGAATCGGAAGCGCGCTACCTTGCCCTGGTTGAGGCCGCCAGCGATGGGATCGCTATCGTCCAGGATGGAAAGATTATCTTCAACAACCAGGCCATGCTGCAGATCTTCGGCTTCGAAATCGACGATGTGATCGGGCAGCCGTTTACACAGTTCCTGACAGAAAAAGATCGCCAACGGGCTGCCGATGCCTACGCACGCCTGATGAGCGGGGCAGAGCAACAAGTTTCGATGGACTTGCAAGCCCAGGGGAAAGATGGAGCCAGGCGAGATCTGGCAGTCAGCACTTCGGTCATCCAGCACGAGGGGCGTCCGGCAATCCTGGTAATCGGACGGGACATTACCGAACGCTTGCAGAGCAGAAAGAAGTTAGAAGAGAGTGAAAAACGGCTGCGTCTTTTGTCTGAAAACGTTTCGGACGTGATCTGGACCATGGACTTGAACATGCGCGTAACCGATGTGACGCCATCGATTACGCAATTATTGGGTTATACGGCTGAAGAAATCATGCAGATCAGTTTCGACAAATACACAAATGGCGAGGATCTGGTTCGAGTCGCCGACATTCTCAAAGAAGAGCTCGAGCAGGATGAGGGTTTTCCTAAAAAACGCGAGGTGCGCACCTCGTTTTTGCGGGACGCTGACGGAAAACCGATAGGCATACTGGGTGTTACCCGCGACATCAGTGAACGCAGGCAAGCCGAGGAAAAGTTGCAAAAGGCCAAGGATCAAGCCGAGGCGGCCAGCCACTCCAAAAGCGAGTTTCTGGCCAACATGGGCCACGAACTGCGTACCCCGCTGAATGGCATCATTGGAATTGCCTCTTTACTGTCCGACACTGAACTTGACCAGCGCCAGCGCCAGTACGCCGAAATCGTGCTGCGTTCGGGTCGGGCCTTGCTGACGATAATTAACGACCTGCTCGACTTTTCGAAAATCGAGGCCGGCCGGCTGTCAATCGAACCGGCCCCCTTCGACTTGAAACAGGCTATGGAAGATATAACCCACTTGCTGTCGGCCCGCGCGGTCGAAAAAGGGCTGAAGCTGAATGTGGCTTTTGCGGCCGAGACGCCCAGCATGGTTGTCGGCGATGCGGGTCGTATCCGCCAAGTGCTGACCAACCTGGTTGACAATGCCTTGAAATTTACCAAACAGGGCAGCATTCTTGTCTCAGCTGAATGTCTGGAAAAAACTAAACAGCAGGCAAAAATCCGCTTGGCGGTTCAAGACACCGGGATTGGTATTCCCAATGGAAAATTGGGGCAAATATTCGACGTATTTACTCAGGTGGATGCTTCTGCTTCCCGGCCCTATTCGGGCACCGGTCTTGGGTTGGCGATCAGCAAACAAATAGTCGAATTAATGGGAGGGGTCGTGCAAGTCGAGAGCCAGCCGGGTTCGGGTTCCAGGTTTTGGTTTGATCTGCTGCTGCCGATTCAGAGTGAAGTTTCACTCGGGTCCAGATCGGCCCCGACAGCCAAAGTTACGACTGTCTCAAAGAGTTTCGACCTGAAGGTATTGGTTGTCGAGGACAATGACGTGAGCCAGGAGGTGGCGGCGACCATTCTCAAGAAACTCGGTTGCCGGGTTGAATTGGCAATGGATGGCCGTCAGGCGATCGACATGATTGCTGCGAATACTTACGACCTGATCTTCATGGATTGCCAAATGCCCGGGATGGACGGCTTCGAAGCCACCCGCGAGATCCGCAGACGCGAAACTGATTCATCCGGGCGGGTCAGGATTGTGGCCATGACGGCCCATGCCCTGGATGAAGATCGCAAGCATTGCATACAAGTCGGGATGGATGACTATATTGCCAAGCCGGCGACTATTAGAGATTTCGAGGCGGTCCTCGAACGCATGAATTCCTGATCTTGAGTTTTAAACGACTGGCCCGGGTTACTCGAAAGAATACCGAAAACGGTCTTGGTTGCAAAAAGAGCCCTGCAGGATCGCCTGGGTGTCTTCGGCAATTACTAACTCTTCGTTGGTCGGAATCACCGCAACCTTGACCGGGCTTGCGGGCGTAGTGATCAACTCCTCGCGCTGTCCCCCGCAGGCCTGTTCGTTTAGTTCGGTATCGAGCTGGATGCCTAAAAACGAAAGATCCTCAAGAGCCTTGGCTCGAATTAGGGCGGAGTTCTCTCCGACTCCGGCTGTAAAAACCACGCAGTCGAGTCCGCCCATGGCTGCGGCATACGAGCCAATCGTCTTTTTCAGCGAGCGGCTCTCGATTTCGATCGCCAACTGGCAGCGTCGATCTCCGTTGTGCGCGCCTTTCAATATATCGCGCCGATCGGTGAACTGTCCGCTGATACCCAAGACACCGCTTTTTTTGTTCAACAGACGATCCATCGAATTACTATCGAGCTTCTCGCGCTCCATCACGTAAAGCACAATGGCCGGATCGATCCAGCCGCAACGGGTTCCCATGACCAGTCCTTCGAGCGGGGTGAAGCCCATCGAAGTGTCGATTGATTTACCGTGGGATACCGCTGCAGCACTAGCGCCGTTGCCGACATGCAAGGTGACAATCTTGAGATCTTCGACAGCTCGTCCGAGCAGGCTGGCGGCCCGAGTCGAGACGTACAGGTGGGAAGTCCCGTGAAAGCCATAGCGGCGGATACCGTATTTTTCATACCACTCGTATGGCAGCGGGTAGATATAGGCCTCGGGCGGCATGCTCTGATGGAAGGCGGTGTCGAAAACGGCGACATGCTCAATATCGGGCAATAGTTCTTGGGCGGCCCGGATACCGGCCAGGTTGGGCGGGTTGTGCAAGGGGGCCAGCTCGGCCACCTGCTCGACCGCCCTAATCAATTCTTGGGTCACTTTAGCCGATCGGGCGAATTTTTCCCCGCCGTGAACGACCCGGTGGCCGACCGCCTTGATGCTGTTCATGTCAGCCAGGGGCGAATCATGATCTTCGGTCAAGACACCCAGGACCAATTGAACGGCGGCCGAGTGGTCGGGGCAATCACGTTCGAGACAGGTTTCATTCTGGGCGTAATGCTGGGTCAGGCGGCTGCCCCGGTCGCCGATTCGTTCAACCAGGCCGCGGCAGATGAAGGTGCCTTGGACCGTATCGAAGACCGAATATTTGAGCGACGAAGAGCCGCAATTGAGCGTCAAGATACTCATGCTCAGTCGCTTTCGGCCTCCTTGGCGTCGGTTTTGTCCGGCTCGGTCGCCGGTTGAGGATCGGCTCCCGAGCCGGCATCCGGTCCGGGTTCATCCGGCGGGGCATTGGCCAGTTGCCAGCGGGCCCCCATCCGGGCCAACAAGTAACAAGCTACCCCTAATACTACTAACATTAGAAACCCAAGGCCCTTTCCAATGCCACCTGCATACCAGGGATGGGACAACATGGGATGAAGCGAGCGATCAATCTTTAACGTGGTTTCAGCGACTTTAGAGGCTGTCTCAAGATTAACCAAGGATTGATCTGATTTCTCAGTGACATGCTGCAATTTCATTGCATACTTCAAGGAAGCTGACGATGAAAGAAGTGCCCCGGTTCCAACTACTGGAGCGGGAAGTCGCTCGCCATCTAGAATACGCCCGAGCTTCTCGTCTAAAGTATCAATCGCTCCTAACGTTAATCCACCGTAGCGACCAGCCGACGCAATGGTTTCAACATTGTTGCGCAAGATTCGCAGGTTTTCGCGGGTTTCATTTAGCAGAGTCTGGTCATAAATAAGTACATCGTTTTCATCAAGCCGGTAGGGTTGAGGATTTAGAAGCAAGCTACACGTTTGATCCTCTCCTAAATCCACCTCGTCGCAAGACTGAACCACCTTGCCATCTTTTCTGACAACTTCGCCTTCAACCACTGCTTCCAAACGATAGTCTGCACCAACACTCATGTATTGGATCGGAGCACCAAGGCTCGGCAAGCGAAACACCGCCGCCAGGATTCCAATTAACGCTGCACCGGCCATCAAACCCGAAGCAATAAGCGTGCCCTGCTCGGCCCGCGTCTTGCGGACTTTTTCGCTACCTCCCGTTTTAGAGATAAGCCATGCACATATTGCTCCGGCAAGGACCGCCATGTTGATCGAGATGGGCAGGTACATGCCTAGAGCGAAGGCCAGCATGGGAACTCCAGCCATTAACAATAGAATGGCTACCAATCCACCCAATCCGTAAAGTATCCAAGGTTGATTGGCAGGATCGGACATTAACCCCTTTGATACCGCGGCGATCATGTTGGCCTGTGGAGCGGGGAGTATTTTGTCGTTTGAAATCCATTGGCCGGTAGTCGGATCTTTGATCAAAAACTGATATGCTTCGTCCATCAACGGGATCACCAGAGCGACTACAAGAGCAGCAACCACAATGCCTAAGAACTTCCAGCGCTGCTGATTGCGCGGGGTGGCGCCAACCCAATAACCAACCTTGAAGTCGGAGATCAATGCACCGGATGTCGAGAGTGCCGTGCAAACCGCGGTACCGACGATCAGTGCAATGATCATACCGGCGTCGCCTTTCAGTCCCACCAAGATCAGCATGCTGATGGCCAGCACCACAGTGATCAAGGTCATGCCCGAGACCGGGTTGACCCCAACAATGGCAATAGCCTGGGCGGCAACTGGGGTGAAGAGGAATGACAGCAGGAAACCGGCGAGCATGCCAACTACTGCGAATAAAAGACTATCGCCGGAGCTATAGGTGGCACCATCAGGTCCCTCGGTTGTCATGGCAACAATGAAGAAAAACGCGCCCATGACAAGAACGGTAATTAGCTGGATGAGTAGAACATTTCTAGGTGATATATCTGTTTGAGTGCGAATATCAGTTGTGGCAGTCCGGCCGGTTTTAGAGAGGCCTTTAAAGCCAAGAGTGACCGAACCAACGACGATCTTGCCCATGCGAATGATTCCGATAAGGCCGCTTATGGCGATAGCGCCTATGCCGATGGGCTTGATGAAGGCACTGAATATCCCGTACGAACTCATATCGGTTAGGTTGTAAGCCTTGCCGGCATAGGCGAACGTTCCCGAGGTTTTACCAATTAGGTAGATTAGGGGAACCAGGATGATATACGCCAGTACCGATCCAGAAGCGATAATTGAGGCATACTTGATGCCGATAATGTAGCCAAGGCCAAACAGCGCGGCAATGCCGGCGATTTGTATTTCGATTCGTAACCCTGACAGCGACTCGCCGACACCCCAGGGGAGTACGTCTGTTGTCAGGCCAGCATTCCACAAGTGGATTGTCTCGGTAAGAAAATCGAAACCCGCCCCCAGCAGAAAGGCCAGGATCAGAATCTTACCAGCGCCACCGGCAGAACTTTCACCTGTGATCAGGACTTCATTGATAGCAGTTGCTTCTGGAAAAGGTAACTCGCCATGCAAGTCCTTTACGAAGTACTTTCGTAAAGGAATAATCATTACTACGCCCAGGATTCCACCTACAGTGCAGGCAATGAAGATCTGCCACCACCAGCTTGTGCCGAGTTGATTGATATATAGAGCTGGCACTACGAAGGTTGCGCCGGCAGCGACTACTCCGGCCGCCTGGCCGACACTCTGGACCATGACGTTTTCTAGGATCGTGCTTTTAATCTTCTTCATCATGCCGAAGAAGATGGCCAGGATGGCGATCGGAATTGAAGCCTCGATGCCGTTCCCGGCTCTAAGAGCAATATAGACGCAGGCGGCCGAGAAGACGATCACCATTATGATTCCCAGCCCAATCGACCAGACGGTTACCTCGGGTCTCAGATCCGTAGCCGGTACAATCGGGTGGTATTCTTGACCGGGTTCGAGTTTGGTATAGGCGTTGGCCGGTAAAAGCTTGGAAGATGATTTGTCGGGAGCGTCCATGAGGTCTCCGAATTGTTTGTGATTGGTGCTTGAGCGAAGGACGTTAGCATGGTCGCAGCAAGGGTTCAAGCGACGTTCGAATGGTCAAGTCGGCATATAACACAAGTGAATCCAACAGCTTGCACGATTCAGCCGTTGGTCTTGGCCTGGTGCTTTTATTTCTTGGCACAATAGTGTAGATTCAAATACTTTTTGAATTTCAGGCTCGTAATAATCGTTTAGATTCCGTAGTCTGAAAAACGAACTTTTTTCCGGAGGGTGTTATGAAGAGATGTTCCCTGTCTTGTTTCCTGGTGTTAGTTGCAGTTTTTGCTTTTATCGGTGCCGGTTGCAGTAGCGGTACGGGGTCGAATTGCCCGGCCGGTCAGACTTTGTGCGGCGGGGTGTGTGTCGACACTTCCAGCAATTCGGATCATTGCGGGGTTTGCTCGAATGCATGCTTGAGCGGTCAATCCTGCGTAAATAGTAAGTGCGAATCTTGTACCAACGAGTGCACTTTCGGCGATCAGCGTTGCGCCCCGGGCACGACCGATCAGTTTCAAACCTGCGGCGATCCCGATAACGATACCTGCCTGGAATGGGAAGCGCCGCAAGCCTGCCCGACCGGTCAGATTTGTGATAGCAACGACGGCCAATGCAAGACAAGCTGTGAAGACGAGTGCAGCCGGATAGGTGCCCAGGCTTGCGACAAGGACGGCGCTAACGGCTATCGAGTTTGCGGCGATCTCAACGGTGACGACTGCCTGGAATGGGGGCCGCTGAACGGTTGCGGGGTTGGTTATACTTGCTTAGACGGCGAATGCAAGGAGGATTGTACACAAGAATGCCCCAATGCAGACGACGTCCGCTGCGCTGCGCCGCCCTACAATGGGTTTGAAATTTGCGGCAACTGGGACGCCGATTCTTGCCTGGAGTGGGGCAGCCGGTCACCGTGCCCTGGGGGCCAGACCTGTGATGCCGGCGTTTGTTCGGCCGACTGCAACGATGACTGCGACGCCGGCGAACGTATTTGCCAGGATGCCGGTTTCAGGACCTGCGGCCACCATGACGCCGACTTGTGTCTGGACTGGTCGGCGGTTACCAATTGCGAGTCTTGGGAAATCTGCAACATCGATACCGGCATGTGTTAAACCGCTTGTACCAGTCCGTGTGAAGCGGGCCAAAAACAATGCTCGGGCGAAAAAGACGTTGAGTTGTGCGCCAACTACGACGCCGACCCCTGCCTGGAGTGGGGCGTGATCGACACCTGTGGCGCCGATGAGAAATGCGTCAACGGCCAATGTGTCGAGGACTGCAAGGACGAGTGCGAGCCCCAAGGCTCCCAGATATGTCAGGACGACGGCTACCGGGTGTGCGGCAACAGTGACGGCGACTCCTGTCTGGAGTGGGGAACCGTGATCCCCTGCGACGCGAACGAGACCTGCTCGGCCGGCGTGTGTTCCGAGGACTGCATCGACGAATGTGATGTGGACGAGCGCGAGTGCTTCGGTTCGGGCTGGCGGCAGTGCGGTGAGTCGGGGGACGGCGATTCCTGCCGCGACTGGCTGGCGGTGACGCCCTGCGAGGAGTGGGAGATCTGTAGCGAGGAAACCGCCCAGTGCGTTGACAACTGCCCCACCGAATGTACCCAGGGGGAGAAGCGCTGCACCAACAACACTGTGGAGCTGTGCGCCAACCACGATGCCGATCCCTGCCTGGAGTGGGGATTGATTGACACCTGCGTGGAAGGCGAGATCTGCGATCCGCTGGATCCGGCCTGCGTGGACGACTGCATCAATGAGTGCGTGAACACCGGGGACAAGCAGTGCGCCGACGAAGACACCTATGAAACCTGTGGCAACTGGGACCAGGATTCCTGCCTGGAGTGGGGGGACGCCACGGACTGTACCAGTGGTTGGGTATGCTCGAACGGCATCTGCGAGGAGACTTGCCAGGACGAGTGCACCACCGACTCCCCGCCGATAACTGTCTGCGAGGGGACTATTGGCTGGCGGGTGTGCGATTACTTGGATGCCGACGAGTGCCTGGATCTTGGAGACATTAACTACTGTACCGGCAGCGAGGAGTGCCAGGCGGCCACCGGCACTTGTGAGCCCATCTGCGAGGACGAGTGTGAAGTGGGCGAGCGCTACTGTGATGGAAACGACGTGATGATCTGCGCCGACTTCGACGGCGATCCCTGCGTGGAGATGGGCGCGATGACCACCTGCTCCGGAGGTACGCTGTGTTACAAGGGCAACTGCGTCAACGACACCGCCCCGAGCAAGGTGCTGATCAACGAGATCCTGTACGACGACGACGGCACCGACGGCGAGGAGGTCTACATCGAGCTGTGGGGCGAGGAAGGTCTGTCACTCGACAACTACTCGGTGGTGGGTATCAACGGCAGTAACGGCGAGGAGTACGTCAGATTCGACCTGGACGGGCTGGAACTGCCCCCGGGTGGTTATTTCGTAATTGCCCACCCCAGCACGGTCTTCGATCCGGACTGGTACGATGTCCTGGATTCCATCGCCGATCTGCAGCAAGGCCCGGACAGCGTCATCGTGCAATGGGCCGGTCAGGTGACCGTGGACGCCGTGGGTTACCCTGGTACGGGAGCGGGGAGCATACCGGTTGTCGAGGGCAGCCCGGCCCCCAACGCGGCATATGATAGCGGCGACGAGATCATGTACTGCCTCAGCCGCGTCGCCCAGCCCGATATGGCCATCAAAGACACCGACGACAATTCGGTCGATTTCCTGAAACGGACAATGTGCACCCCCCGCTGGGGCGGCCCCGGCGAAATCCTGTGGGAAAAGATGATCTACGGGGGCATTTCCACCCCGGCCCTGGACATCGATAACAATTACATCTATACCGTCGACTCCTGGGGCTGGCCGTTGAAGGTCGACGGCGGTCATCCCGGCAATCACGACATCCTGTTCAACGATCCGTTGCCCGACAGTGCCCGCGGCCTGAGTTCGATGGCCCTCTCCTGGGATAATGCCAGTGCCTATGTGGGTTCCTCCAACGGCGTTTATGCCTTCGACCCGGTCCTGTCCGACTTGAACGGCTTGGTGATGAAGTGGGGACCGGTGGCCGAGGGATGCGAGGTATACTCAACGCCCAATGCGGATCCGGTCTCGGTGCCGTTTGACGGCTGGATCTATTTCGGCGCGATCGGCGACTCGGAAAGTGTCACCTGTCCCACCCATCGCTTCGTGGCGGTCGATTCCAGCGGAGTCGAGCAGTGGGTCTATCCGACCAACGGGGCGGTGTTCAGCTCGCCATTACGCGTCCTGGGCGGATCCGGGGAGGACCACGTGGTGTTCGGCGAGGACGTGGACGTCTCCGGAAACGGCCGGATCGTCTGCCTGGATGCCTACGACGGCAGTTTCGTCTGGGAGTATCCCGTTACCGGCGCCGGATGCTGGAGTTCGCCGGGACTGGGCTCGGACGGGGAGACTGTTTATATCGGCTGCGACGACGGCATGCTCTACGCCATCGACGGAGTTCTGGGCACGATCAAGACCGGCTTCCCCGTACCGGTTCACGACACGGTCAACGCCACCGAGTTCTACGTGGACGGCTGTTCACCGACCTTAGCTCCGGGGTCCGATGGGATGGACTTTATTTTCA
>JAFDKH010000191.1 GCA_019307065.1 Deltaproteobacteria bacterium | reverse complement strand
TAGAATAGTAAAACAAGTCCTGGGCCTCACTTCCGACCATTGACTGGTAGGTCGCACCAAGATCATGCCCGCCAGTTGAACGACCCGTGCTCCCGTGACGCTCACCCGCCCGGGAAGTAAAAAGTGCATTCGAAAACCCCTGGCCGGCCAGCTGGCCCATAAGTTGCGGGGCCGCTTGAATCAAAGCATTGACCATGACTCGCTCGAGGCTGATCGGTGAGATGACGTCCTTGAACTTGAAAGTCGGCACTCCAACGACGAAATAGACTGGAGTATCGGCGAAATCTTCGGCTTCATTAATCACTTCTGCCTGCAAGACGATATCGGCCCGGCCGTCTTTTCTCAGTTCAATGCGGTAAGTCGGAATCCAGCGAATACCTGGACGAAAATAGAGCATATCGAGTTTGTGTTTTTTATTCGGTCTGGGCTTGACGTAGTGAACGGTCAAGAGCTTGACTTCTCGAGTAGTCATTTTCTCGCGGCCGATCTTATATTCCATTTTGTCTATTCGCAGCGAGCCGACCTTGGCAACCGGCAGCAGCAGGTCCCCGCTCTTGGTGTGCAGCACAAAGTATGAACCTTTAGCAAAACGCCACTCGATTTTGGGTTCTTTTGAGACCGGCTGCGAGTGGGCCACCGATGAAGCATGGGCGTAGTAGCTAAGCGCCAACTTGGCCGGTTTGGGTTTTTGAGTTCTGTCTTGGGCAGTCAGTACCTGCCTGATAGTCCCGGTATGGCTGGTACCGTCATCGAGAATGATAGTGGCTTGTTTGCCTTGATTGACTTTAAGTATCTCGAAGACACTTTCGCAATCACTGACGACTTCTTCATGTTCGACCCGGCTGGCACGCGAAGCAACCGTATAGGCAATCGCACTATCGCCGTCGCTCAGCCAGAAAGACCCCAGGCTGGCGGCCTCGGGCACCTCGTCGGTGAAGACGGTGCCTTTTGCTCCGGCTGTCGCCAGGCCTTGCTTGATGAACAGGCCGTGCCCGTCCTTGAACACGACTACCCGTTTGGTAGTCAACTTCAGCTTACCGGCCGAACCGAAAACCTCGGGCTGCTCGGCCCTGGTCGCCGAACAAGCCACCAACGTACACAACAATATTACTTTCATTCCGTTAGTCATGACGTTTTCTCCTATTGATTATTGGGTCCATGAGACAAGTTTTGCAGAATCCCGACCCTAAGTGGGTAAACGCCCGGTAACATCAACGGAATGTAAATTCATCGACCTGCGGAAAATTTGCGATTGGGCAGTCTGTTTACAATTGCATGCTCTTTTACGTATAGTCAGGGCATGCAATGGAATTCATGGTTGGCTCTGGTGCTGGTTACTTGTTTGGCCGCTTGCAGCGGATCATCTTCTTCTGTGCCGGACGGCGGGGTAGATGCGTCAGACGATGCGGACGGTGCAGCTGTCGTGGACGAACCGGCAGATGGCGCCGATTCCGGGCCTGGGGACGATGGTGGTGATCCGGGATCCGCAGATGATGCCGGTGATCCGAATACCGACGACGGCGACGGGTCTGGTGACCCGGGACCTGGTGACCCGGGACCTGGTGACCCGGGACCTGGTGACCCGGGACCTGGTGACCCGGGACCTGGTGATGACGGGGGTGTTGATCCTTGTCAGCAGATGCCGCCAATTAGCCGGCTGCCGTTTTCGTATACGCGGGCTGATGTGGGAACACCGTTGAGCCAGGCCGAGCTCGAGACATTCACCGACGCTTACCTTGCGCTTCTGGAAAGTACGCGCTACTTCGATTTCGTGGAAGAACGGGTTCACGGGTGGCCGGAGAGTGATCCGCAGGGGCGCTACTGGTACGGAACATGGTGGAGCGGGGTCACACTCCAAAAGCGCTCGGGGCAGGTAACCTACCGCCACCACGTGGTGGGCGCGGACAACAACGGGCTGCGCACCGCTCCCATATTGGAGGGTGCTTGCTACGCGTATCTGATCTGGAACGATCCCGACCATGAGCATCTGACGCGTAAGATGGTCCGGGGATTCTCCTCCTGGATCCTGGCCATGGAGCAAACCGGGGTCCAGACCCCCACCCTGCTGACCCGCGCTTCCTACCCGCAGAGTATCCAGTCAAGCGACAACGGCCGGAGCTATTTCATCGACTACAGCCAGAACCGTCCCGGGGTGGACAACTCCGCCTGCGAATATGTGAACATCCCCGACAACCCCTACTGGGGAGATATCTGGCCAAAGAACAAGCGCTCCAAGGACTGTATCGGCGAGATGTACCGGGCCATCGCCCAAATGCGCAGCTGCCAGGGCTGCATGTCGGCCGCCGCGGAGCAAGACCTTACGCAGATGTTCGACCTGTACGCTTCCTGGTCGCGGCAGGTGGAGGACGACAACTGGGGCATCGCCACCTACGACAAGGATCTGAGCATCTACATCCCCTTGGAAGACCTGGCCCGCTTCGTGCTCGTCGCCGACGCCGAGTGCGCGGGCGTTTTGGCTCTGCGGTTCCTGGGCCGCGGGGATCCGGGCACTCTGGATTGTGAGGACGGCATCTCCTGGCCTGAGGACGTGGCCTTCTTCAACAACGATTTGATGAAGAGCGGCAACAAGCAGATGCTGCGCTCATACCACCAGGCAGCCATCAGTTTCGCCCTGGACACCGGGCACGATGCCGTAGCCCTTTCGCTGCTGGAAGGCCTGGCCGATCGCCTGGACCGCAACATGAACTACTTTGAGCAAAACGGCCAGCTGCCAGACAACCTGCACGCCGATGACTTGGTCACCCTGATCGTGGAAGCAGCCACTGTGGGCGTGCCTTTGACATCGCGGGAGGTGCGCTGGGTGCACCAGCAGATCGGCCTGGCGACGCAGGACTATCTGGCCCCGGGACTGCACAACCACTTCCACACTTTCGACGCGGACGTCCCGGACGGCGACTATTTATACTCACCCACTAGCGCTGAAATGTTGCTGTACGATTTCGGTCTGCCGCTGGGAACCTGCGCCTCGATCTGGCGCAACAGCGCCTCCCGGCCGTTGCTCGACTGTGAGCGCGTGATCAACTCGCGTTAGCTGAATCAGTCACTCAAACAGCGCAGGCACGCGCACAGCCTAAAGTCATTCCAGGGAGCCGGGCACGTCGAAGGAGTAATTTTGGTAGAAGTTGTTGTCCCAGATCTGGATGCCGTTGACCTCGCAGCAGATCGCGAATTCGACGGCCATGACTTGTCCATAGCCGCCACCGAGGGGGATCGAGAAGTACCAGGCTTCTTGATTGTCGCTCAGGGGCCGCCCGTAGCTCGCGTAGCCCTCGTTAACTGAATCCCATCCATCGATCGTGTAGACGATCTTGACCGCCTTATCGTAGGCGAGGTTCTTCAGATGAACGAATCCTTCCAGGGTGTTCCCCGTCCACGAGTTGTGTCCGTTCGCCTTTCTCAGGGCCACCTCGCTCTTGCCTAGCACCAGGTCAGTCGGATACAGGGGCCGAGGCCCTGTTGATATCCTGTAATCCTTGCCGGCATTGTTGTCCCAGTATTCCTCGCCGTTAACCGAATAGCGGATGGCAAACTGGAAATCCGCGCTCAGGCGCGGGGAGTAGCCAACCTCTTCCGATTCGAAGTACCAGACCTCTTTGTTGTCCGATAGGGATTGCAAAAAAACGGCCTGGATGTCTCGCCAGTTCCCGGACTGCCTGTCCAGGTAGTGCACAACTACCTGCTTTTCGTAGGCCAGGTTCTCGACCTCGATGTAACCGTAGAGCCGGCCGTAGGCAGAGTATGATCCGTACTCACAGCGCGAGGCGGCCTTCACGTATAAAAGGCTGACCGGCCTGCCTGTGTCGTTCGCCGAGTGGAGCTGTTCCAGAGCGGAATTCTCGAAGCCTGGAGCATTCGCCTCCGGGGCGCCACATCCCGAAGATACCAGGCCGGCCAGGAAAAGAGTGCTTACGAAAAAACGAGCTATTTTCATGATTTTCCCCTGTGTTACAAGTAGTGACTCTCAAGAGAGTTACTACTTGTAACACAGGTAGTCAAGTGATTTAATAGGCTATAATTGACCGGACGCAAATCGCAAGCTATCGACGAACGATACCTTCGCCTGTGTAAACGGCTGCGGCAGACTTTGGCCCAAGCTAGTCTGTCATGGGCAGTCGATGGGACAGTTGCCGGTATCTTCACCCACGGGTTCGCAGGTGCCGTTGCCACAACAGAACTGTTTGGCAGGCTGACCAACGGTTTTGCCCGGGCAATCGGCCTTGCAGGTGATGCAGTCCTCGCCCGCGGCGCTGCCGGCGCAAATGTCGTCGCCGCACACCGCCGCGCCGCCCTGGCAAGCGGATGTGTCATATTCCTGGCAATCAGGGCTGCAGTAAAGGCTGCCGCTGTCATAGCCCAGGCTCTGGCAGGATTCTCCGGCCAGATCGTCGCCGTCGCAGGTTTCTGCGCACTCGGCAAATCCGTCACCGCAGAAAGAGGCGCTGCAGCCGACGCTGTTAAAAGTGCAATCCGGGTTGCAGCCCAGTGCTCCGCCACAGTCGAAGCCCAGATTCTCGCAGTTCTCGCCGCCCAGATCGGCGCCGTCGCATTCCTCGCCGGCCTCGACGGTGCCATTGCCACATTCGGGTGGCGCCAAGGCGCAGTCTATCGGACAATTAACTTCGTCTTCGCCGGCAGCTTCGCAGAGCCCATTGCCGCAACAGAATCGCAAGGTCGGTTTGCCTCCGGTCTTGCCGGGGCAATCATCTACACAGCTATAACAGTCTTCGCCGGCCGCGGCCCCGGCGCACTCCCCGTCGCCGCATACCGCGTCGGCCTGGCAAGCGGAGCTGTCGTAGGCCTGGCAGTCTCCGTTGCAAGCCAGAGTTCCTCCGGAAAAGCCCAGGCTCGCACAGCTTTCGCCCGCCAGATCGGCCCCATCGCAAGTCTCGGCGCACTCGATGGTGTCGTTACCACAAACAGAGTTCAGACAAGCCTGGCTATCGAAGCTGCAGTCGCCGCCGCAAGCGAGGGTGCCACATTCGAAGCCCAGAAGCGCGCAATCCGCTCCGGCCAGGTCGGTGCCATCGCAATCCTCACCGCTCTCGGCTATCCCGTTGCCACATACCGGCGCTGCCGGATCGGTGATGAAGCCGAATACCTCGCCGATATTCAGATAACGTAGCTGACGGTGATCCTGGTCGCCGTGCTGAGAGTATTCAATTTGCCCGGTCCAACCGGGAGAGACCACGTTGTCGCGCGGTGAGAACCGGACGTCCTCGCTATCGTTCAGGTAGTAGCTGGCATCCGAAGTCGTGCCCGAGTAGATCACCTGTATGGCCGCCACCGCCGGATCGGCAACCAGCCGATCATCTCTCCAGACCTGTGCCACCGCCGTGGCCCCGAACTCCTGGGTGCACCAGGCATAGCCTTCCCAGAACCAGTTCAGGCAAATGGCCGCCCCGGCGTCATTGGCCGAGGTCTTGTCTCCGTTCGGCACGGCAATGGCCGTCAAGCGGGTCACCTCCAGCCCGGCCGGTCGATGCTCGTACAAAACGTCCTTGATCACGGCTCCGCCCTGCGAATGCACAACCAGCCGGACCTTGGTCACCCCGGAATAGACCGCCACCGCTTCCAGAAAAACGGTCAGGTCGGTGCTGTTGTCCTCGGTAAAGATGTTGTACCAAAGATCCGGATTGGCCCCGCACCAACTCAGCGCCCACAGGGCAGAGTCGTTGAATCCCTGGTTCCGGAAATACACCTGGTATTCATCCCAATCGGAGGCATCTCTCGAGTTGCCGTGCACGAAGACAAACGCATGATCAATCGCCTGTCCGTAACGCCGCGGCTGGTGATCCCCCGCATCCCCTCCCCAACCACCCAAACGTTGACCCTCGTACCCCGGCGTGGTTTCGAAAGGCACCACAAAGTCCAAGGCCCCCGTCCACTCCGCCTCAGTCTGTCCAGCCCCAGCCGGCGCAACCATCCACAAGCAAACGAACATACCCACAAAGAAAGTTCTCATGGTAAACCCCCCAATAAGAGATAGTCAGGAGAAAGTCGTCATAAACCACTCTTTATTACATCCATAATGAACCAATCAAGAATCGAATTAAATGTCAATACGCAATTGTGCTCAACTCGCGCTGGCAGAAGTCGACAAGTCGGATCCGGGCCTGGTTCTACGGGTTCCACCAGTTGGGAATGCAAAAGTCGAAGTCGACGTCGGTGTAGACTGTCGAGAGGGTATCCTTCGAGGTGTCGATGTTTGCCGAGCGGTTGCCGATCGCGTAGGCGTGGGTCCATTTCTGGCCGCACGAGGCGGTCGTTACGAGGGCCGGGTTCGAAACCGGGTTGTCGTAGACTTCCATGTCGTGGACATCGTCGATCAGCAGGCCCATCTCGGCGTTGGCGATAGTGTTGTCGTGGACCGAACCACCGTAGACGTCGGTGATATACCAGGCATCCGAGCCGAGATAGAGGCCGATCCCGCAGCGCCGCTGGGAACCGCAATCAATCGAGTTACCGCTTGTAACCGATCCGCTGAAATTGCCGCTGGTGCCGTTGCCGCCGCTGCCGTCGGACCAGGCGTGAATCATCAAGGCCGCGAAAGCCCCGCCGGCGAAGTTGTCGGTGTGCCAGATGACGTTGTCAAAAATGATGCACTCGACGCAGCCGCCGAAAATCAGATCGATATCGGTCGAATCGATGAATTCGTTTTCTGTAAAAGACGAATCGACGGCGTCATGGATTGTGACCCCGTCGGCCCACAGGCCCTCGCTGTCGTGAACACCATTATAGGCCACCGTGTTACGCCAGATGGTCAGGCCGCTTCGAACACCGGCCGCCTCGAGCCCCGTCCCGCACAGGGCGTTCTTGGTAACACTGTTCGAAACCACGCAGTCGTCGCAGGTCAGGCGCATGTTGTAGCCGTACGAGTTGTTATAGGCGGCACACTCCTGCCCCGACGAGGTAGACGCCCGGGCAGTCTTGTTTCCGTTGACGACCAGGTGATCTACGACGCTGCCGTTTACATGAACCTGGAGTATACCCAGTGTGTCGCTGAAATCGGTCGAGGCCTTCAGCTCGGCACAATCATGATTGTCGATCGCGCATTTGGCCATGTTCAGGTTCTTGGCCTCGGTCCGTAATACTATCGGGTGATCGCTTATCTGAATCTGATTATCGATTCGGTAGATTCCGGCCGGCAGCTCGACTATGGCATCAACGGCCGAGCCATCGATGCAACCCTGAATGACTCCTGAAGCATCGGCTTGAGTGCCGGCCAGGGCTCGGGCTGCTTCGCAAACAGTAATAGTCTGGGTGCCGACAGTGACCACAATGTTCGGCGAGAATTCTCCGAACCACTCGACGCTCTCTTGCAGCATGCGCCATTGAAAATTGTAGACGCCGGGATTGGCTGGGGCGTTGACCTGGAAGTCAAACGTTTTTGATTGCCCGGGTTCGATCGAATCGCCGGCCTGCAGCGCGACCCGGTTGAAACCCCAATTAGAATTGTCTTGCGGGTTTTGGGCCCCCAGCTTGTGCTCGCTGGCCACGCTCCAACTGGCCGTACCGGTATTCTCCATCGTGATCGTCACGTCGACTTGCTGGCCCGGGTTCATCGTGGCCGGCACTGACTGATCGACGAATACGGCATTGTTGGCTATATCATCGACACAAGTAAAATTGGCACAAACCATGCCACTGTCCGTACAGTCGACACAATCAACTCCTACCGGACCACATTCGGTGTCGCCCAGACCTGAGTGACCCAAACACTGCCGCTCGGCCGTACAGCAACCCATCAGGCAAGTCGTAGTCGGGCAGCTAGACTGACAGCCGTCGTCGGCCCCGGCACACTTGTTCTCACAATCAGGGGCACACCCGCAGCCTTGGGCGCCGCACTCCTGGCCCGAGGCGCAGGCCGCACCGGTCGCTTGGCAGACACACACGCCCTGCAAACAAGCGTCGGTCTCCAGTCCGCTGCTGCAGTCACTGCAAGCCGCCGCTGCGCTGCCGCAGTTAACGGCGGTTTGGTCGGCGTAAGCTATACACTGATGACTGGCGTTACAGCAGCCCAGGGCACAATCATCGGCCGGGCAGGTGCCCTGACAACCATCATCGGCCCCGGCACATTTGCCGGCACAGTCAGGCTGACAGCCCTGACAGCCGCCGGGGGTACACTGCTCACCCAGGCCGCAGCGCTGGCCGTCCGCCTGACAGATACAAACGCCGGCAGAGCAAGAATCGGTTTGCTGGTCTGCAGTGCAATCAAGACAAGCGGCTGCCCCTGTTCCGCAAGCAGTCGCCACTGGTGGGTCGATACAAACATCGCCGTTGCAGCAGCCTGCCGGACATGTACTCGCGTCGCACACGACCGGCTGGCTCGAACTCGAACACGAAACAACCAGTCCGGCCGCTACAAAAGATAGAGCCAAACAACACAGGCGCAGCATCCCCGTTCGAGGTTTGTTCATGCTCAACCCTTCCTGCCCCCCTTGCCGGCGTCCAACTAAAACAACTTAATCGATTCCGATTATCGCCGAGTTGTCGATATAGAAGCCCGGGAACTCGTTAAGCAAGGTATCGGACGATAATACCCAACGGATGAATACAGTCGACTGAGTGATGTACGCCGTCAGATCACCAACGGCCGGAATCCACAAACCGCCCGTCCCGATCATCCACGAATCGCCGCTGCCAGAATTATAAGGCGGAGAAATGGCCGGAACCACTACCCAGTTAGCTCCGTCGATCGAGGCTTCAATACGGGCGAAGTCAAAATTCTCTTCAGTCCGCAACCACATATCGAAATAGCCCAACAGGTTAGGTTCCGTAACAGTGCTGAAGTCAAACGCCCCTATCGCAACAAAGTTTGTGTCAAATGTCATGCCGCGACTATAGTCGGTGCTCATGCCGGTCCCGTAGCAACCTGTACCGCCGGCGCAAGCAGCCGGGCCGTTCGGAAGCAGGTCGGGATCGGGAGTGCCCCATTCCCAGTCACCCACCGTTACCCAACCAGGATCGACTTCGAAATCTTCAAAGTAGTAAACCGTCCCGCAAACATCGTTTACCAGACCGGGAGTGCCCAGGTCACCGTCGCCGTACGGCAGGCTGCTGTCGCACCAGGCGGCCGGGTTGTCGTTCAGGCCGGCACCATAGGCCAAGACCGAAAGCTGCATCGATACACCGTTACCACCGGCCGGCCAGGGATCATCGGTATCGAAGGGTAATTCGTCGATAACAACGCCAGGGCAAGTCAGAGTCAGCACTTCGGCAGCAGTGTTGAGCAGTTGGATGCTGCCACCGTACTCGTAGCCACCGACAATTCCACCGTTTACAGCGGGATCGCCGTTTCGAACCAGGATCGCATGGCTACCGGCCGGAATCACCAACGAGCTGAAGTCATGACCCCCGCTGTTGTCCGTCAGGCGACAGCAGCGCAAGTCGAGATCTTGCACACTGGCGTTGTATAGCTCGATGTATTCGCCCCCGGTCTCGCTACCGGCATCGACATTGTAGTGAACCTCGGTGAAGATCACTTCACCCGGGATACGCGGGAAGGGGTTGACGACCACGTTGTCGGTGTAGTTGGTTTGGGCAGGATCTGTACCGGCAAACCCGTTTGACAGACCGACCCAGCCGGCATGTCGCACATCGAGCAGAGCATGTGAAAATTCTATTTCACCACTGTCATCGATGACGATCTGGAAGGTGACTGTCTGACTGAGGTCGGCGGCCCAGGTGGGTAAATCTATGTATGAGATCACAACCCGATCGGCCCATTCGTCGACATACACATCACCGCCGCGAAGATCGAGAGCCAGGCCGGCGATGCGCGGCATGGCAAAGAAGGCATCCAGGTCGAAAGTAAAGGTGCCGTCGCCGGCGCCGAAAGTAATGTTGCCGTTGGCATTAACATAGAACGAGGTATAACTCGTCGAATAGAAATCGATCGGCACCATGTGCGCCAGGTTGTACTCGGCACTCCCGTCGTCGGTCAGAGTCAAGACGGTAAAAGTAGTACCACTGCCGGGCACTTCCAGCAAGGCCGGGCAATCGCAGACGGTCGCGTAATCGTAGCCTTCAGGGTTGTCTACGTTGGGAGTAAATGTCGTCAAACAACCCTCCAAGTCGTTCTCGCCGTTGGACGAAAAGTTCTCCCAAATGCCATGCCTGTCGGGCACACAAATGGCCGGATCGGACGAACCATCGCAGACCTCTCCGTTGTCGCTACAATCGATGCCGCCGACCCACTGCAGGCATGCCCCGACCTGGGTACAGGTCTCGATCAGCGTGCCGTTGCACTGGGTCACGTTTAAGACCTGACAGGTGTTGGCACAGCAGGAAAACGGGTCAGTGCCGTAGTCGCAGATTTCACCGTCTCCGATGTCGTTGCAGTCTGTTCCGGCCACCCATTGCAGGCAGGCCCCGACCTGGGTGCAGGTTTCGATTACGGTTCCATTGCACTGTTGCTCGCCTGCGGTACTACAGCCATCGGCACAACAGGAAAACGGATCGGTACCGTAGTCGCATATTTCACCGTCTCCGATGTCGTTGCAGTCAACGCCGGCGACCC
>JAFDKH010000377.1 GCA_019307065.1 Deltaproteobacteria bacterium | reverse complement strand
GAGATATCAACGGTTAAAGGAACCTTGAGCCGAGCTGCAGATTCCATTTTCTCACGAACTATTCGTGTGAGCAAATCTACTTCACCCTCGGGGACATTGAAAACCAGTTCATCGTGGACCTGCAAGACCATCCGAGCCTGGAGACCTTCTTTGGCTAAGGCCTGGTGTATTCGGATCATGGCAAGTTTGATGATGTCGGCTGCGCTCCCCTGGATGGGAGTGTTCTGAGCGATTCTTTCTGCGTTGGAGCGCACGTTGTGGTTACGGCTTTCGATTTCGGGCAGGTAACGCCGACGCCCAAACATGGTCTTGACCATCTTATCTTTACGAGCCGTTTCGTGAGTCGTGGTCACCCAATCACGCACTCGCGGATAACGATCCAGGTAACTGTCGATGATCTCCTTGGCTTCCCGACGAGAAATATGCAGCTGGCGGGCTAGGTTGTAGGGTCCCTGTCCGTAAATGATACCAAAATTGACTGCCTTGGCTCGAGCTCGCAGATTTGAGTCAACCATATCCATCGAAACTCCGAAGATCCTGGCAGCCGTCCGGGCGTGTATGTCCTCTCCTCTTTGAAAAGCATCCAGCAATATCTTGTCGCCCGAAAGATGGGCTAAAATCCTGAGTTCGACCTGAGAATAATCGGCGCTGAGCAGGACATGCCCATCAGAAGCAAGAAAGGCCTCTCTAATTCGCTTGCCCAGTTCGGTTCTAATCGGAATGTTTTGCAGGTTCGGATCAGATGATGACAAGCGTCCGGTGGCGGTTACGGTCTGATTGTAGCGGGTGTGAATGCAACCGCTATCGGGGTTGATCATTCCTGGTAACACATCTACATAAGTCGACTTGAGCTTGGCCAGGGATCGGTAGTTGAGAATTTCCTGAGGCAGCTCGTGTTCGGCGGCCAGCTCCTCTAAAACAGACGAGTCAGTCGAGGGACCCGACTTGGTCTTTTTCTTTACGTCGAACCCCATCTCGTCGAACAGGATCACCCGCAGTTGGGCAGGAGAATTGATATTGAACTCTCGACCGGCCATCAGGTAAATGCGTTCAGTCAGCTTCTTGATTCCAATATCGAGCTCGCCGCTCATTTGGGTGAGCTTGTCAGGGTCAACCCTGATTCCGGCCAACTCCATGTCAATCAAGACCGGAATCAAGGGCAATTCGATTTCCGTAAACAGTTTCGAAAGTCCCTCTTTGTCTACGCGCAAAAGAAGCAACTTGCACAAACGAAAAGTCACATCAGCATCTTCGGCCGCATAAGCCGCCGCTTTATCGACCGCTACCTCGGCAAAAGGAACCTGTTGCTTACCCTTTCCGGCAACCTGGGTATAGGTGATCGTCTCGTGACCAAGCAGGTCGCGTGAGAGGTTGTCCATCGAGTGGCTGGCCCGCGACGGGTCAAGGACATAGGAGGCCAGCATGGCATCACAGGCGATCTTAGCCAGGCGTATATCGTGTCGATTGGCTAAAATAACAGAATCGTATTTGATATTTTGCCCGTAGAAACTAATTGAGGCGTCAGTCAATATGGGTTTCAGGGCGGTCAGGACATCGTCGAGCTTGAGTTGTTCAGGCAGGTTTTCTCCCTGATGGGCTACCGGAATATAACTGGCCTCACCCTCGACCGGACACAAACTGAGACCGACAATGTCCGCCCGCATAGCGTCGAGCGAGGTTGTTTCGAGATCGATAGCGCATTCTTTTGTCTTTTTTATCTTGGCCAGCAGCTGGTCGAACTCTGGGCGTTTTGTAATCGTGCGATATTTACTTGTGTCGAGTGAACGCTTGGCAATCAGTTTCTTACGCAGGTTTGAAAAACCCATCTTAGCCAGAAAGGCATCCAGAACTTGTTGATCTGGTTCACGAAAGGCAAGATCTGTGCTGCCGACATCCAGGGCTACATCCAGTTTAATAGTAGCCAGCTTCTGCGAAAGACGAGCCTGGTCAGCCTCCTCGATCAAGCGTTCACGCATCTTGCTTTTCGGAAGTGAAGGTGCCGCGGCAAGCAAGGTCTCGAGATCTTTATGTTCGCTCAGCAGTTTTGTGGCCGTCTTAGGACCAATACTCCTTACTCCGGGGATGTTGTCGGATGAGTCTCCCTGTAGAGCCAGCAAGTCAATCACTTGCTCCGGAGCGACTCCGAGTTTGGCCTTGACCCCCTCGCGATCGTAGACCACTTCTTTCATCGTATCGTAGACGGAGATCTTGTCGTTGACCAACTGCAGCATGTCTTTGTCGCCGCTGATAATAACCACGTCGAAACCATCTTCGACTGCCTTGACCGCCAGAGTGCCCATGACGTCATCGGCCTCGACACCCTCGACGACTACCAGTGGAATAGAAAGAGCTTCGATGGCCTGGTGAACCAGCGGAAACTGAACCACCAAATCCTCAGGCGGCGGCGGGCGATTGGCCTTGTACTCGGGATAGAGTTCGTGTCTGAAATTCTTTCCCTCGGCGTCTAACACAAAGCCGATATGGGTCGGCTCTTTATCTTTGATTATCCTCAGGATCATGTTGGTGACGCCGTAGACCGCGTTAGTCGGAGTACCGTCACTGGCCGACAGATGACGGATACCGTAGTAGGCCCGAAACACCAGGTTCGAGCCGTCCACCAAATACAAGGTTGGCCGGGATTTCTCAGTCATATCAGCACGGTATCCGTCAGGGCCCAGACTGTCAATACGCTACTGACGAAGATAATAGTGATAGTCAGCCGAGAGCGAACGACTTTTTCCGGCGGGTATTTTCAACTCCCAGACTATGCGCGAATGTAAATTTTGTAATGGATTGGCATTACGCTGACGCGGATGCTGACCGGCGTATTCGATCTTGCCGCCTTTACTGGTAGCCGTACACTTTCCATTCAAGTCGGCCGTGATGATCAGACGGATTGAGCGATCAAGCGAGTTGACCACTTTAAAAGTTTTGCGGTTATTGATTCGAGTGTAGTTGTAAGAACCGTATTTCTCGGCGCCTTTTGTGCGACCCAGTTCTTTTTCTGAAGTTGTTCCGCGCACACTGACGGCGGCCGTGACCGGCAGCCTGACATCGGTCTTGGGAGGAGTAAAGCTGAGCAGATCCTGCCCCAGCGGCCGGCCGTTCTGCATCAACAGGGCCGGCCCGGTCGTCCAGGGTAATCCGCTGGTATTTTTTAG
>JAFDKH010000190.1 GCA_019307065.1 Deltaproteobacteria bacterium | reverse complement strand
TCATGAATCAGGGTACGTATGGCGCCACCGCCGGCATGGGCTTCCCAGCATCCTCGCCGGCCACATGAGCATGGTCTGCCCTGGAAGAAAAGAGGCATATGGCCTGCTTCTAGAGCTGCCTGTCCGGCTCCTCTGAGGACTTTCCCGTTTATTATATAGCCACACGAGATGCCCGTGCCGATGGTGATACCCATCAGGTCATTTTGGCCACGAGTTAGTCCAAAAGTGTGAAAAGCCAGGGTTGCAGCTACTCCGTCTCCCTCAACGGTAACCGGCCGTTCGAAGGAACTCTCGAGTGGTTCTCGAACGTCGACTCCCAGCCAACCTGGCGTGGCTGATGCCACAATAACGCCAGTCTCAGGGTTTACACAGCCAGGCGTACAACATCCGACTGCAACCAGATCTTTAGTGCTGAGTCCGGCATGCTCCAGAGATTCACGGCAGGCTTCGACAAGTATGTTGGCCACTCCACCGGCGCCTTTGTCAATCGGCGCGTAGCGTTCAACATAATGAGCGATACGACCATATCGATCTACCAGGCCAGCCTTGACGTTGCTGACCCCAACATCGATAGCCATTGCATATTGGCTGTTGGTCTCAGTCATCGATAAGCCTCACGAAAACAAGCCCGCACCTATCTAGAAATCGTAGGCCTTATTGTCCGGATTGAAGTCTTGACTCGTAAGCCCGGGGTTGAGGATCAGTTTGGGATACTCGTATGACTCGTACAAACGGCCGGCCCAGTCCCAAGTAGAAGCCTTGACCGGTAAGTTGGTCTCTTTGCTGATCACGAATTCTGCCCTGCCACCGTAATAGCGGGGGATAAAAACTTTGTCACCCTCATCCACGTCGTCAGGTTCATCGTAATCTTTATTGTTGTACATGATCATGTAACAATCCTGACCGGTGCGCTTGGAAATGTCCCAGAGGGTCTCGTCGTCTTTGGCTATAGTGAAATATCCACCCTTGGGGAATCTAGCTTCGATTTTCCAGACAGCCTGCCTGAACATTTTTCCACCGTCGACCACTTTGAATTCGCCTTCACCGCGTTTGATCGCCTTCCTGAGATTGCCGCCTGATATCTTGATAGTGTTCTCCAGCCCGAAATGCGTTATTGGATGATGGTTCTCATCCATGGCAGTGCCACCTAGGGGATCGAGGCTCAGGGTAATATCCGGGAAATCGCCCTTATGCGTTCTTACTTCGCCATCGTTCCAGCCAGCTTTGTAGATAGCTTCGCGGCCTTCATGGGGTCTAATGAATTTGATATAGACCTTGAATGGTCGCGAGAACTTGAATTTCATGACAGCTTTTTCGACATCTTTTCCGAAACGTTCATACTTGATCATCGTACCCTTGTAATCCTTGACTTTGGCAATAGCCTTTTCGGCCCCGGAAAGGAGCTCTTCGACGGTTGGTGTCTTTTTTTCAGTCTCAGTAACCACTGGTGCTGCGGCATCCTGGGCGAACACGAAACCTTGTAACAAGCATAGTCCTGTAAAGGTAACGATAATATATAAGGTTTTTCTCATGATTGTCCTCCTTGGTCGTGATGATGCAACACATAATCAAATAATGGCGGTATAGTCAACTCAGACAAGTGTACGACGTTATTCATCAAGAGTTCATTCAGCCGAGGCGGCAGCCAGGAGAAACGAGGCTGCCTGGCGGACTATCGGATTTGGATCGTCATGCAAGCTTACTATCATATCGGTGAGATTCTTGGGGTTGACGATATTCTTCAAGCTGAATGCAGCAGTTTCCCTGACTAACGGCGATGTGTGCTCTAGCATCATTCTAACGACCTGCTCAAATTGAGAATCTCCAAGCTGACCAATGGCTTGAAGCGCACAGACCACAGTCCACTTATGGTCGCTAACTACGAGTTCGTTGAGCCAGTTTTTAGAATCTAGATGCATGAGTGGAAACAACTCATCCCCGCGTGCGGCGACACTGGCAGCGTCTTGTTCGTCGAGTAAGGCCAGCAAGCAGCGCCGAGTTTCGGAATCAAGCAGGTTGTCGAGTAGTTCGAGCGAATTGGCCCGGATGTTCGTATTCGGACTGAAGATATTTCTATAGACAGCTTCCAAGTGCCGTTTGGGGTTTAGCACACGTAAAAGCTTGAAGATTCGTTCAATTGTCATATCGAAGCGATGTTGCAGAGTATCGAGCAGCAACTCGTGATTCAAGGGACGCATTTCGTTGCTTATGACTCTTAGCTGAAATGCGTCCTTTAACTCACGATGCAGAGCCCGGCGGAGCATCTCTTTGTCGCGTCTCAGTTCGGTGTGTTCCAGGTGAAGTTGTAAGATGGCATCCAGGGCATTGCTGCGAAGACTAGTTTCATCAGTTTCTAAGATGTTGGAAAGAACATCCATGCACAATTGATTCCCGATTTTAGCCAGGACTTTGGGGATCGCCTGACGTATTGCGGGATCTTCTTGAGGATTGTCGAGAGCCGTCCGCAGAGTAGTGATCAGGACAGGACCATAGGAGCCCAGGGCGGACACGGCTGCCCTGGTCGTTAAGGCATCCGCTAGACAATACACTAGCGGCAGAATCAACTCCTGGCTTTTCAGGCATGCAGCTGCGTGTATGGCTTCTACTCGAATCGAGGATTCGCTATCGTTTAGCAGGGGCAGCAGGCTGCGATAAAAAGTCTTAACTCCAACTTTGCCGATCGCCCAGGCGCCGGCTTTCCTTTGTTTAACCTCATTGGAGCTGACCAGATTTTTCAATACTTCCGCAGCGGCTACAATTCCCTCGAGCCCGCTAAATCGAATCAAGCCAACGACTGCAGCAGCTCTGACCTGAACGGATTCATCTTTCAACAGCGGCTCAACTATCCCCATGGATTTCTCTTTCATTGCGGTACAATATGAGATTACCGCTTCGGCGCGTACCTGTTCGTCAGAATCGCTAAAACGATCCATGATACGCTCCATGTGGGAAACACAGTTTTCGCGTTCAATCAAGCGAATGGCCTGCAGTCTAACCTTGGCAGATTCGTGGTCTAGCAGGCGCCCGAGTTCTGAAGACCAATCATGTTGCTGCACGTAAGGTATCATTTCCAGAGCGTGTAAAATGTTGCCCTCATCGGTGTCAGCCATGGTCTGTTGAAGTGCTTCAATTGCCTGTGAGTCGGAGATCGACAGGCTGGTTCGGCCGAAATGCAGCCGCCGCTGTCGCAAGGTACTTAAAAGAGAACGTACATATTCTTTCTTCAAGCCCAGCACAAGCACTATCCAGGCTACTAACACCGCAAGAGAACCAATTCCCAACCAGCCAACATGGAAGCCGACAATCGATGCTGTCCAGGCGATGATCAGGCCACTAATGCCCTGGGCTATGGGCTTTAAAATACCTTCAATGAAGGCCTTGGCGCGACCACGAATTCGTCCGGGCACAGGCAGATAGAGTATTTGAGTAGTGGCGTCATTGATTGAGTAACGCAAAACAGTATCTGAGCCCTTGAGCAGCGTTGCTGCAAGCAGCGAGGGCAGGGCCAGCAGAAAAATGCTGCCACCGACGAGAAGCACAGGTAGCAAGAGCAGGCAAATGATGATCCCAGCTTTTTGCATTAGTCTTCCGGTTGCCAGAAGCTGTATGAAGAAGCTGAAAACACCTGTGATGGCAAAGAATAGGCCGAAAAAGCTTGAGAGTGAATCTTCCTGGTTGAGAAAAGTGTAGCGAGCGACAATTTTAAACTGATAGTCGACAATAGTGACAACCATGAAGGTGAGCAGGACCATCCAGGCAATTACTTTCAGATGGCCTGATGAAAATACTTTACTCAGATCGGTACTGAGTGAAATCGCATCCCGGCCTTCGCCGGTTGCCTGCTGTAATTCCTGTTTGAATTTATGCCTGAGTGTTTCGACGACTAGCAGACAGCCGACCAATAATCCAGCGCTGATCAAAAGCAAATTGACGGTTCCGATCGCTCGAACAAGTGTTCCGATCGCGAAACCCGTAAATATTGTTGCCACGACTCCGCCGGCACCGACCAGTCCGAAAAGGCGTTTAGCCTCACGGGTATTGAAAATATCGTTGGCAAAGGTCCAAAACTGAATCAGCAGTAAGCCACCCATAACTTCAACGTAGATATACAAGACCGGGTAAAACCATTCGCCGGCCAGAGAGAGCATCAGCCGGGCGGCTAGAATACCGGCCAGCAACATTGAGGTTACGACCAGCACCAGTCGGTCGCGTCGAAAGCGATCGGCAAAGTGGGAGTATGTATAGCTAAGAACGGCCATAACTCCGGCCACCCAGACATACATATAGGGCAGATAGGTGATATCGTAGCGACTCAGAAAAAGAGCATCTCGGGCAATCCGGGCGGTGATGAATGCTCCGACGGCCATCATCAGATACACGAACATGCCGGCAGTCTTGCCTAGCTCACCTTGTCTGAGTCCCAGCCATTTATAGATTGACTTAACCACCAGCGATCAACTCACGCTTTCATGTCGTCAGGAAGGTTGAACCCCTTTTAGTAACCAATCAGCATAGTTGCGAACGTTGGCTGCTGGATCGTTCAGGTGTTTTTCAGCCATCATCTGCAGGTTTTCGCTCGGCATCATCTGACGCAAGACCATTAATGTTGTTTCCCTGACAAGCGCAAATTCCGATTTAGCGCAAGCTATTAGGCCGGGCAGTAATTCTTTGTGGTCCATCTTGCCGGCCGTCAGTACGGCACAGGCTGACAACCAGGAATTGTCCGCTTCCATAAGTTTGGCTAATCGTTCGGTTCTATTTTTCGGCACGAGCTTGAATGTCTCCTGGCCAACCTCTAGACGGTCTTCAAGCAAGGCTTCGTCAAGTAGTGGGAGCAAGAGTCGCTTGGTTTCTTTATCCAGCATACTATCGAGCAACTCTATAGCGTTTGCCTGAATCCTTTTTATGGGCGCATTCAGATTGGTGAAAACTGCGTCGACAGTTCGGACCGGATGTAAACATCCAAGTAGGCGAAAGATACGTCGAGTTGTCTGGGTGCGTCGATGTCTTAGGGCTTCGTCTAGAAGACTGTCGTGGGGCAAATTCAAGTCGCTGGCGGCGAATACCTGTTGATAAAGACTTTGGATTTCGACGTCGATTGCGCTATCGATCTCTTTACGCATGACGTGTAAGTGGGGCTTTCTGAGACGTAGTCGGTGAATGCTCTCTAGAGTCCGATTGCGCATCTCGTCGTTGGGATCTCCGACATGTTCAAAGAGTGCATCCATGGCATCTTGGTTGCCAATCCGGGCGAGTATTCCCGGAACGGCCTGACGAGTTGCGAGTTTCTCTGCAGGGTTTGAGAGTACCCGAGAAAGCAATCTGACAGCCGGCGGTCCAAAGGCTGCCAGGGCTTCGGTGGCAACCATGCGTGTATCGGGGTCTTCAATCCGATAGACCAAAGCTGGTAGTAATTCTGGACTTTGCATCTTCCCGGCCGCTCGAATGGCGGACAGCCTGACACTAAGTTCGTCGTCAATCATCAAGGTCAATAAAGGATGATAAAAATTTTTCACACCGATATCGCCCAGAATCTGAGCGCCAACCGCGCGATCTTCGATGCTAGCACTCTCAAGCATGCTTTTGAGCTTCTCAGCTGCACTGAGAACTCCATCGAGGCCGCCGTAACGAATCAAACCCACAACCGTTGCGGCCCTGACGGCTGCATCGGCATCGTCTAGAAACCTAGAAATTATCCGAATGGCGCGTTCTTTACCGATAGCGCAGTAGGCTTCGACTGCAGCTGCCCTGACTACAGGGTTGGAGTCGCGCAAGCGAGTAAATACTTGGGGGCCGTCATTGAGAGACCCGCATTGGCATAACAGATGCAAGACCCGAGCGCGAACCTTGGCCGATTTACTGGTCAGGAGTTTGACGAGATCGGGACTCCAGTCGACGTTGGAGCTGTGGCGAGTCATGTCCAGAGCGTGAAGTACATTTTGCTCGTCGGGATCATCGAGAGCCTGGCGCAAGACCTTATGCGCGGCCTCGTCGGGGATCAGGCTGCTAACCTCTCCGAAGTGCAAGCGCCTGGTTTGCAGAGTTCGCTGAAGCGAGTTGTAGTATTGTTTTCGGGCGCCGATTGCGAAAAGAATCCAGCCGCACAGCAGAGCCAGAAGAATCCAGCCGAGAGCGTTGGGTGCCAGACCCGGAAGAATCCAAGCCAACGTAATACCGGAAAGACCAATCGCAATTGGACGAATTATACCGTCAATGAAGGCTTTGGCACGACCTCGAAAATGAGATGGAACCGGTAGATACAACAACTGAAAGGTGGCATCGTTGATCGTATAGCGGAAAACCGCTTCGGCACCTTTAAGTGTGGTGGCACTCCATAGAGCCGGAATGATCAACAGAGCTGTCGTGCCGCCCATTAGCGCAAGTGGCAAGACTAGCAGCGCGACCAGGATTCCAAAGCGTTCCAGGATTCTGCTGGTCAAAAAGAACTGGATGATACAATTGATCGCACCGGTGATCGCCCAGAACATTCCGAGAAACCCGGCCAGCTGATCCTCACGATTGAGGAAGGCGTTCCTGACAGTGATTTTAAAATTCCAATCGACTAGAGTGATGACGAAACCCAACATGACTACCAAACCGGCTACGAAAACCAGTTGTTTGTTTGCAAAGAAACGGGCCCAATCTGAAGACAGCTTTATGCGAGTGCGTACCTGGCGACGTGATTCGGTCAGATTGGACAGGAGTTCTTCCCGACAGGTGATCGATAACTTGGATACTAGAATGAAGCCGATAATCAGAGATGCGATGCTAAGATACAGCAAGTTCTCAGTACCGATGATCTTGACCAGGCCGCGCACCGATAGGCCTACAACTACAGCCGAGAGTACGCCGCCGGCGCCGACTATACCGAACAGCCGCTTAGCTTCACGAGTATTAAAGACTTCATTAGCCAGGGTCCAAACCTGGATGACTAAAAGAGTCCCGGTAATTTCAATCAGGACGTATAAAACGGGAAGAAACCAATCGCCAAAAAAGTAAAGGCAGATCCGGGCGCTCAGGATGGTCGCGATAATTATGACTAGAGTTACTTTAAGAGTTCGATCCCTGCGAAAGCGGTCAGCGATGCGCGAGTACAAGTAGGATTGAATACTGACGCCGAAAGCTACCCAAATGTACAAATATGGCAGGTAATCGACAGAATAGCGGCTCAGAAACAGACTATCACGTGCAACCCGACCGGTGATGAACGAGCCGACGATGCACATCAGGATCCCGAACATCAGGCCGGTTTTGGGACCTTCTCCGGGCTGTATACGAAGAAGGTTGCCGATAAATTTCTTTATTTGTTGTGCAGCCGGTCCCAAGCTGATTTCCCCTTTGAATCAGCCCGAGTGTAATCAAAAGTCTAGTTGTTTACAATGTTGAGTTTGAGGATTTGTGCATTTGCACAAGTCAGATACCCTGATTTGGGCCCGAGAACAGCTCTGGCAGCCATCTCGGCATTTGATCATGAGTTTTTGGGCGCCTGAATGCCTTTGGGCGATTAGACATATTTTTTTCGAGAGAATGCAAATATTGTTCAACAGATCGCAGGCCCGATCGCAGTCGGGTTTGGCGGTGGCTTGAAGAGAACCATTCAATTCGTTTTGAAACTCGGAGATTTGCCGTTCGTACTGGACAAGCGCTTCTTGGTCTCTGTTGGGCAATGCGCTCGTTTCGCCATGAACCGACTTGGGGGCAGCACAGCCGGCTGTAATCGTCGTCAGGCCAAACAGAACCAAGAAGTATTTATTCACTGTTTTCCCTCCCATTATCGAGAGCCTGATTCAATAGCTTTTCATTAATCTTTAGAGCCTTATGATAATCTCCAACTGCATTTGTTTCGTTGCCGAGAACCTCCAGCGCGTTTCCTCTGGCAACCAGCAAGTTGGCCGTGAACAAATCATGCTTTTGACTCAAGCTCAAGCCCTGCTCGGACCAATCCAGGGCGGCCTTTGGTTTGCCGGTCTGCAACTCGAGCATGGCTAGGCGGAAAAATATGTCCTGTTTGACGATGATTACGTCTTGTTCGGGAATACTGGCAGGTGCCGGTCTGGCAAGAATTTCTTGCAAGGCAGTTCGGGCGGCAACAATATTTCCTCGTGCAATGGACTGATCGGCATGTGAGTTAGCCGCCTGAGCTTCGCGGATCCATCTGCCCGAGTCGGATTTATAGGCACATGATTGGCTCAACCCGAGTACTAGCATCAGTGTAATTTGTCCGAATACTTTCATAATCACCCCGAATAGTGCTCAGATAGCGAAGCATACATAGAGCGACGGTATGTTTGCATTCCTGTTCGTAAAACCGAGATCGAAGCGGGATCTCCCCGGGCAGCTTCGGATTGGGCTTTGAGCAAAGTTATGTCCGGCTTGGGCAGACTGGCCGGGCTGAATGGACTGAGAATTCCGCTGGCGAATACAATTCCCACGACTGCTGCGGCGGCCAGGCCTCCCGCCGGAATCAGCCAGCGCAACCAGGCAATTGGATCTTTCTGCCCGGAGTTTCTAGCTTCAGCGAGTATTTTCTGAAGAACTGCGTTTTCGCGCTCAGCGCTCAATTCACCCGAATCATGGCTGGCGCGCAAGAGGGCGGCTGTCTCGAGGGCATCACCAGCAAGTTCGTGACCGGTCCCATCGCCGTCGAGTGCCTTGGCCAGGGCCTCGGCCTCGAGAGCTTCTTGTTTGGTCGGTTCTTTGTCACTCACAATTCAATCCTCCTGCAGCTTTCATCCATTCTTTGCGAAAAGCTTGCAATGCCCTGAGCATCACAACATCTAGAGTCGCGATTTTTACGTCCAATATCTCGGCTAAATCTTTTCGCGATCGATCTTCGAAAAAGCGCAGCTCTAAAACCTTTCGATAGCGCGGGTTGATCGTGGCCAGAACTGTCTGAACTCTTGCCTGTAATAGTTTGCGTTCTTGGCGTTGTTCCAGGGCAATCTGACCACCGGCATCTTGTTGCAGCAACGGTTCGAGCAGGTTCTTGAAGTTGGTCAAGGCCCGGCTGGTACGTCCGTGCTTGCGATGCATATCCATGGCTTTGTTTTTTGCTATCCTGGCCAGCCAGAAATAGATACTGACGCCTTTGTCTTGAAACTGAGACATTCGCTCCATGGCAGTCCGAAATGTTTCGGCTAATGCATCTTCGGCGGCTTGTGGATCGCCGAGATTGGGCACCAGAATTCGTGAATACAACGGTCGAGCAAAGGCGCGGTACAGTTCGGTAAAAGCCTTCTGGTCTCCACGTCGGGCTTTGCGAATCCGGCGTTTTTCCCAGCGTAACCATTTGTCGCTCTTGAAATCCGATTCCACGCGTTGAGGTTATGTCCATTTGTCCAAGCATGCAAACCTCTCCTCGTAGGTATAACGCTCTGACCAGGCTCAAGCTTACAGTAGCTGATCATCCACTCGTCAGTTCGACTCTTTTTGAGTTGTGGGTGTAAGCAAAAGACAAGCCAGGCGTTTGACAGGTAAACACACAGAACCTGGAGGAGAAATGAAAAAGCGACAAGTTAATAGTGTAACTAGTTTGATTGTATTGGTAATTTTTGTAGCAGCCGCAAGCTCGGGCTGCTCTTCCGCCTCAAAAGGGTTTCTTAGAGCCGAAATGAAGCCTCTCCAACTCGGATCACCGGCAAGCACTCCTAAAGTGTTGAAAAAAGATCATTTCAAGCGAGATCACTCTGGTTCAATATCCGAAAGCGATCTACGCAGAGTGCTGGATGCACCGGTTTTTTTAGAGGCAGACGCCAGGCTGGGGGTTGTGCCGGTAGCTACCTGTTATCAGCCCGATCCTGAGTTGCCGCTGGCCATCGTTCCGCATGAGTTGAGTAAAGCCCTGGAGGATTCTGGTTTGTTTACGGTTACAACCGAAGTCTCAACAGACTGGCCGGCCGATAGCGGTATCTCCGGTTTGCGAGAACTGGCAGCTCGCTATCGTTCGGAATATTTGCTGCTATATCGTCATCGTTTCGTCGATCGATCGTATACCAACGAATGGGGTTGGTTTTATTTGACCGTGCTGGGTATTTTTGTGGCACCCTCCCAAACTCTGGAGACTGACGGAGTCTTAGAAGCTACTTTGTTTGATGTCAAAACCGGCACACTCCTTTTCACGGTCTTCGAGCGTGTACACAATGAGGTAAATGAGAATATCTGGAACAATGAACGCAAAAGGCGAGAGCTTAAGTCAAAACTCCTCGAACAAGTCGCTGAGAAACTGGCCGACAAAGTTGTCCACAAGTCCAGGCTGCTGGCCGCTGCCCGGCCTCAGCCCGAGTCAGAAAACAACCTTGTAGGTGGAGATTTGGCCGCGGACAAGTTCAACTTCGATTATTGAAGAGATGTCGTGTTGCTTGTTCTCAAGCAGTAGTTCATATGTTCCCGGATTGAGACCCTTGTCGATAATCGGAGTCTGGCCTAAAGGTTTGCCGCCAATCGAGGCGTCGATTGGCGGACTGGATTCTATCCTGAGGTAGCCCAGATTTCTTTTATATTTTGGACTACTCGGGCATGGCTGTTGTGAAGACAAAATCCCAGGCTGTTTCGGTAAGTTGC
>JAFDKH010000189.1 GCA_019307065.1 Deltaproteobacteria bacterium | reverse complement strand
CCGAGGCGCTGCCCGAAGACAGAGATTTGCAGGAACCGCTTTGGGTTGTCGACCCGGTTGACGGCTCGGCGGCTTTTTGTGCCGGAATGCCTATTTGGGGAGTGTCGATCAGTCTGTTCGACGGCCCACGGCCGGTCGTCGGAGTCTTCCATTTACCGGTTACCGGTGAAGTGTACTCGGCCACTGCCGGCGGCAAAGCCATGTTGAATGACCGTGAAATCGCAGTTCGGGACGAAGCTTTGGACAATGAAGCTCTTTTACTGACTTATTCCAGGTTCCATTCAGATTTTTCGACCTACTTCCCGGGCAAGGTACGTTCGTTGGGGTCTTCGGTGGCCCATATCGGGTATGTAGCCCGCGGGGCTGCCGGAGGGGCAATTTTGGGCAATGTTCATGTCTGGGATGTGGCGGCCGGAATGGTGATTCTCGAAGCCGCCGGCGGGTCGATTTGCGGCCTGGACGGCCGCAAGGTAGATCTGTCGGACTTTCTTGGCGGGCAGAAGATCGATCGTGTACTTATTGCCGCGGCTAAGGGTCAGCACAAGGAAATTGGTAATACGCTGCAGCGCAGATAACCCTTACTTTTCTTGAGGCAGGTAAACGGACTCTTTGTTGAGATCGTGTGTCTTTTTTGTGCGCAAGGGAAGCTTATGGAGCCATTCTCCGACCTGCTTGACCACGAAGAAAATGGCAACGATGCTGAGTACAATTCCGATAGCCAGCGCGACGTCGGACCATGAGTATCGACCAGATTCTGTTTGTGAAATTTGGCCGGCCAACCTATGCAAGTAACTAGTCATCAACATGTTTCAATCTCCAATTCAATAGATAATTAAGCAATCTTCGTGCCAGTGTTATTCTGGTTTGGCGGGTGAGAGCGCTGCCGCTGGCCGATAGCTTATCTATTGATAAAACGCATGCTTATCTTGGCTCAGTCACTCGTCGCGACCCGGCTGATGCCGGTAAACATTTGCCGAGTGCATAAAAAGCTGCGCAATTCGAGCCGGGCTATGACATTCAGACCATAGAATGCCCGTGCTCTTTCTTGTTAGGCGCCAGGCACCGTGCTATTCTCCGTCGGCTTATGATTGATCTTCATTGTCATATATTGCCTGGAATAGACGATGGTCCAGAGGGCTTGCACGACTCAGTTGCCATGGCTCGCGGGCTCAAAGAGGCCGGCTTCCAGCACGTGTTTGCAACTCCGCACCTTCCCTGGGGATCGGCAACGGTCGATATTGCAGATTTCCGGACCCGGGCAGAACTGCTGATTGACGCAGTCAGCAGTGAAGAACCCGATTTTGGGCTCAGCCTGGCGGCAGAACACTTCAGCGACCTGGTGCCCGAGCTTCTTTCTCAAGATTCACTGATTTGCTACCCGCGCGGAGACACATTTCTAATGGAGTTTCCCCTGTCGGGATATCCTCCACGCTTGCAAGACTTGCTTTTCATGTTGCAGGTTAAGAAAAAAATCCCCGTGATTGCTCACATCGAACGCTACCCTGATGTGCAGCAGGATCCGTCTGCTGTTGAACAATTGAAAGAACGCGGCTGCTATTTGCTGGTCAATTTGTCTGGCTTAGCGGGGGCCTGGAGTAAAGCGGCTCAAAAAACAGCCGTTGAACTGGTCAAAGCCGGCCAGATAGATGCCGCCACGACCGATCTACACAATTTCGAAGGGCTAGAAGATGTCAAGGAAGGTATTCGGGTATTGACTGAGTTAGTCGGCGCAAAGGTAGCTACTGACATGCTTGAAGCGACACCTGCCGAGATTGCAGGAATTAAGCCCGGAAAAGGCGTGTGAATCGGTGAAAAAGTTCTGGATAAATCTGACTATATCGCTAGCGATTGGGGCCTTGTTCATTTGGCTTGCCGTGCGTGGAGTAAACTGGGCGGAGGTAAAAAAAGTATTTAGCCAGGTTGATCTAACCGTATTGTTTGTCTATTTCATTATTCTGTCCGCCATTCAGTTCGTGCGGATACTGCGCTGGGGTGTCCTGCTAAAACCGCTTGGGCATATCGGGTTTTTCAGACTATTTAGCGTCGGATCAGTCGGAATCTTGGCCCTGATCCTTTTGCCCCTCAGGTTGGGCGAGTTTGTCCGGCCAATCCTGATTTCTGAGAAAGGAAAAATCCGAACTTCGGCGGCTTTGGCTACGGTGGTGGTCGAGAGAGTTGTTGATAGCCTGGCAATGGCTTCATTGCTGGTGGTGATCTTGTTGTTTCTCGAAGAAAGGATGATTGTTCCACTGGAGCTTCGATCCTGGGCCTTTGTGATTCTTGGTATCTTTGTACTCTTGCTGATCTTTTTAGTTGTTGCTTACCGCCACCAGGAAAGCACGATTGCCTGGTTCAAACGCTGGTTGCTGAGACCATTGCCGGCAAGAATCCGAAATCGGGTAGTCTCAATCTTGCGGTCTTTCATTGGCGGCCTTCAGGCCCTGCCGAATTTCAGGCTGGCCTCGATTTTCATCGGCATGACGATTGTATACTGGGCGATGGCGGGAGCCGGTATCTTGTATATGTTTGGCGCTTTCGAAGAAACCTCACAGCTTGGCTGGGTCGAAGCCCTGACGGTTCTGTCGGTACTGTGTGTCGGCCTGATGATACCGGCCGGTCCCGGGATGATCGGCAACTTTCATTATTTCGTGAAACTAGGCTTGAGTCTGTTCGTGTCCGAGGCGGTATTGGGTTCGGCAGGTGTGGCTTACGCTATTTTAGTCCACGCCATGCAGCTCGGTCAGCAAGTCGTCTGGGGTTTGCCCTTCTTGTTCAGTCGCCACATCTCGCTTGGTAGGTTCTGGGAAACTACCAGAAACGCAGGCAGTAGCGGGCTCGAGGAAGGAACGGCTGGGTCCGGCGATTAGGCTTTTGAGCAGACCCAGGTTGAGTAGCCTGACTAAAACTTGTTCTTCAGGTTTGAGATCGTCTTGTTCGAACGAGCGGCAGGCATGTTCGCGTTGTCCGCTTACACAAAGATATGTCTTGCCTGCGCGACGAGCCATATTTGGTTTGCTCCCGTGCCCAGAATGGTACCACAAAACCAAATCCTGTCAAGAAATCGAACACACAAAAAGCTTGTATTTCCAGGGTATTACCGTGGAAACTGAAAGAAGTTTCTCGATCTACTGAAGTTCGATCACTACTGTCGTGCTGCCGCTGTTCGAATTGGCGTCTGTGGCGGTAACCGTAACCGTGTAACTACCGGCACCCTGGTAGGCAGCCTGGTTGGTTTCGAAGCCCGAAGAAGGAATGTTCCTTGAAGAGGTCGTCTGGGTACCCTCATTGTCTCTGGATGCAACGTAGACGTAATCGATCTGGCCTGATTGGTCGATCGCCACATCGTTTAGATTAACCGGATCGCCAGTAGGTGGTTGGATGACGATATCGACCGTGGCCGAGCCGTCGGTCGGTAGAGGCCAGGGCATCTCGGGCGGCACCAGGCCGGAATGCAGCAGATAGCCTGTGGCTTTCAGGCTGGCGAAGGCTGACTCGCCGTCGTCGTTGGTCGGCCCGGCCGGGTAATGCACCGTTCCTGAAATCTTGTCATTGGTCAGAGAAATCCCGTAGACAATCAGGCGCGTGCTCGGCCCGAAGTCGATGGCTTGAGAGTTGACTTGGTAACTCTGGGTGCCGCTGCCGTCGAAGTAATGTCCGTCGATGTGGATGCGATAGCGACCGGCCGGGAAGGCGACGGCTTCTTCCCATGTTATTTCCCAGGTGTGATCGCTTTCGTAGTCTCCGTGGTACAAGGTCAGGGTGGAAAACCCGTCATCAGAGACGATTTCTCCGGCGATGTTGGTGGCTTTGACCCAGCTACCTGCGTCATCGCGTTCGAGAGTCATATGCGGCAAATCAACTCCGGGGTGTCCGCCCGACCAGACGAGTTGTACGGCCTCGAAGCGCTCAATGCTTGGAAGTACATCGGAGATTAGCGTCCCGGGATCGGCGGTGGCAGTCGGGGCAACGATGCAGAAATCATCGGGGCCGCAAATCATCGGCTGGTCTTGCGGATCGAGACCACAGTCTGAATTGCTTTGGCAAGTGAAGTCGAAGAAGGTTGGTTTTAGATCGGCATTATCGACAAAGCCTCCACTCGATCCGAATTGCTCTATCATCGCGGCCGTTTTCTCGTAGAAGTAGTCGCCTTCGCGCCAGCCCCAGATTCCCATCGAAGGCTCGTAGCCGCCCTGCATCCAGTTGTCCTCGTGCATGATGTAGAGGTGGTGATCTTGACTGTAGCCGAAAACAGTCGCATCCGTGAAACCAGCCGTCTTGAGTTCGTTGGTCAGATCGCGGCCGTATTGACTGAGCGGCTCGCCGGGAACGGTGACGATACTCAAACCTCCCAGGTAAAGGGCGCTCATGCGGACCTTGGTCATTTGCGGCATCGGACGTCCCTTGGCCAGGGTCTCGGCGCTGAAGATACAACCCAGGTGACCGTCCTCGGCTTTGGTGGCCGGGTCTTCGTCGCTTGCCAAGACGCATTGAAACCCGCCAAAATAATACAGAGTCCCACACATGCCCTTGACGCATTGATAGCCGACCTGGCAATCCTTGTCGTCGTCGCAGGGTGTGTCACCGACTATGTCGTAGAACTCGTCAGGTCCGTAACCTAGAACCTCGCGGTTGATCGGCGCCCGGATAGACGCCATGTCGAGATCGATAGCGTCACTGGTATTGCCCTCGAGCTGTTCGAAGAGTTGTTTTATTTTTGGCCAGGCCTGGACGCCGACCTCCTGGATTTTGCGCCAGTCATCGAGCCCGGAGCCGTCACCGGCAGGTGAGACATCGCCGGAACAACGCGAGAAGAAGGCCGCCTTGACCGGCAGGCCGGTTTGTGCCTGAAGATTTTGCTGGGTATGCAGTTCGACTCCGCCGGGAGCGTCCTGGCTGACAGTCGTGCCGCCGAAATGGGTTCCATGTAAGGCCATGTTGACAAGCACGGCCCGCGGGTTGCCTTGATCGTCATCGATGCGCATGACGACCAGAGTATCGTCCATTTCGACATCCGGGTACTCGCTGCGGCGATAGTGATGTACTAAACCCTCAGTGTCCATCGGGTCCATGATGGCGTAGCCGAAACGGGCCGGTTTCAGATCGGCCAGGGCCGCCAGGACGGCTTCGGTCAAGACTGTCGAATGGTGGTAGAACATCTCGTACGAGAAGTCTCCGGTTCCCAAGACGCCTAAACTTACGCCCTCGGGAAAAATGTTCCAGAAACGGCCCGGATGCGAGTGACTGTGGGGACCGGAAAATACCATTCGGTTGAGATAGTTCTCACCGGTGGCCTGATAGACTCGCCAGGCGACAAGAGTGGCCATAAAATCGGTCGTGCAACCCATCGGGGCTTTGATCAGGATGATACGTTTCAGCCCGTTATCGAAAGCGAAGACCTTGGCACGCGGCCGATCGAACATCGAGTTGGAACCGCCCAGTGTATCGCGGTAAGGTGTGCGTGGGCCCAGACGACCGCCGTAACCCCACATGCTGACACCGATCGGAAAGTCCAGCGCCACATCACCAATGCCTACTTTGAGAGGTTTCTTCTCGGTCCAGGCTTCGTCTACGGCCGCAGATGTCAGGGCATCGTAAATATCCTGGGGATACACTTCGCAGAAGCCGAAAATACAGCTGGCCTCGGAAGGGCAATCGGTGTCGTTGACACAAACTTTGACACAGCGGTTGTCCACACACAGGCCGCCGGGTTGGCAAGTACTATCGTTGGAGCACGGCCGGCTGCGCTTGCAGCAGCCTTCGATGCAGTCCAACTCATCTTCGGCCGAGCACTCGTGGTAGTAGTTACATGGTTGTTCGCAACTGCCGCCGTCACCGCCGTCGGTGGGGCTGGAACCGCCGCTACAACCGCTGATTGCGAGTATGAAAGCTATCAGAATTATTCCCGTCGAACCTTGAAATGACCTGTCAGCCACTGATTACCTCCTGGGTATTTCCCCCGGTATTCATTGCGATACTAGTCGCCCTGCCCAATTTGTGCAAGACCGCGAGCCCAACCCGGTGTTTGCTAAAAACTGACAGTCATATTCAGAAATTCGACATCTGGGGCAGGGGGCCGTTAATAAAATTCTTTTTGATTTCGGTTTGTTGTAGTCAGGCCAAGCATGGCATAATACTTGCGTAGATCCTTGAAAACATTGATTTACGATTTTTGGAGGAGACAATGAAGAGGTTGATGATCTTAGTTGCTTGCCTGTCGTTGGTGTCCGGATGCGTGTCCTACGGTAACTCCGAAGAGCCCGAGTGTTACTCTTTGGCCGATTGCAACCCCGGTAAGGAATGCGGTCAGATGGTCAAGTGTGTCGACGGGCATTGCCAGGCCGGCCAGACGATTGACCTGCCTTGTCAGCAAGCCTGTACACAAGATGCCGATTGTCCCCAGGACATGCATTGCAGAATCTTAACCGGCGGTGCGGGTGAATGTGTGGCCGACGGGACCTGCGCCGACGTGTCCGAGTGCCTGGGTTTACCCCACTACGAATGCCTGGGGAATTTCGAGTGCAACAATGGACAGTGCAAGTACAACTGCCTGGATCTGACATCCTGCAATTTAGACGTTGATTGTGTCCTGGCGGACAAGGGCTGTTGTTGCGGCTCGTCGGCCGATGATTATATAGCGGTCAGACACGACAAGCTCTCAGATTGGATAAGCCGAGAGGAATGTACTGGGGTCAACTGCCCCATGATGGCCTGTGTGATGCCAGAAGGCCTGAGCGCAGTCTGTGTCAGCGGTGAGTGCACCACCGAGTTGGAAGGTGATTGGTACAGCTGCCGGGCGGATTCCGATTGCGTCAAGGTTGCCGCGGATTGTTGCGGCTGCGATCTGGGTGGCATGGAAAAGGCTGTCAACTGGGACTACCGGGCCGCCTACGAGAGTGACTTGGCGGAATTTTGTATGCTGGCCGACTATTTGTGCCCGGCCTACAACGCTTGCACCAATTGGCCGGCAGTTTGCGACCAGGGAACTTGCAAGACTCTTCGGGAAAAATGCAATTGCGGCGACGAGTGGGATCCGGTCTGCAACGGGACCGGGGCTATGTGGACTGTCTTCGGCAGCGAGTGTGAAGCTGAATGCGTCGACATGGATTGGCATTACCACGGTCGCTGCGAGTGCTCGATGGATTGCGGGGCGGGCCCGTGTTTTCGGGGATGGTGTGCCACCAACGATCAGACCTACTACTGCGGCGCTGCCGAGGCCGAATGCAACGGCCAGCAAATCAAGTATCAGGGTGCTTGCGAGCCGGATTGCGAGTTTTGCCTCTTATTGGGCCGCCCGTCGATACCGGTCTGCGACCAGGATTTCTGCGACCAGTCCGACATGTGCCTGGCCGAGTGTCATGATTTGGATTGGTGGCACGAAGGCCCGTGTCTTCCGGGCGAGGGTGGCCTGTGCGGCGGCAGCGGTGGATTTACCTGCGAATCGGACGATCTGTTTTGCTTGATCAAAGACAACTTTCCCGGTGCGACCGGGGCTTGCATCGTCTTGGGGCATTGTCTTCACGCCTCCGACTGCAATACCCAGCCCCTGGCGCACGACGAATGCGAAGGCTACTGGACCTGTCCAGACCATGCTTGCATTTGGGAGTGCGATTAAGGCAGTCTGGTAGTATCCCCACAGTGGAGGGGCCAGGATGCCTAAGTCGAGTCGATGTTTTTCTATATTGCTAATTTCGTTATGGGTCGCCGGTTGTGCCGTCTACGCCCAACAAGAACCGGGCAAGCGCTGCACCACCAACAAAGACTGCAACACCACAATTGATTGCGGCGTGATGGTTGCTTGTGTCGACGGCAAGTGCGATGCCAGCCAGACTTTCATCGAGCCCTGCTCGGACGGCTGCCAAGCTGATTCCGATTGCGTCATGACCAGCCGGACTTGTTGTTGTGGCGAGTTTTACGAAGACTATTTCGCGATTGTGGTCGATCACCTGGCAGAATGGCTGAGCCGTGAAGAATGCGCAGGCACAATCTGTACCGACGAAGAATGTGCCATTCCGCAGGCTGTCGAAACCAAATGCCTCGACGGAAAATGCCAGCTGCAGGCCGACCAGGCTTCGTTCGATAGCTGCATGAATGATCAAGAATGTACCCACGTGCCGATTGCTTGTCCCAGCTGCGACTGCCATGCCGGTTACATAGAGAAAACGATAAACAAGTTTTTCGAAAAGACTTACCTGGCCGACCTCGAACAGGCTTGTAGGCTGGTGGGGGCTTGCGCGCCGGGGCCCTTCAATGCCGAGGCCTGCACCAACCGGCCCGGGATTTGTGTCAGCGGCAAGTGCCAGGTTTTGTCGCAGGACTGCGATTGTCCCTTCGATTGGAACCCGGTTTGTATAAGCTATCAAGGCCAGCAAATTACGGTGCCCAATCGCTGTCACGCCAACTGTCTGAACAGCGAGTGGTCCTACGCCGGGCGTTGCGAGTGCGAAGCCGCCTGCCGCGACCCCGACCCGGTCTGTGCCTCTAACGGAATCACATACTGGTGCGGGGTCGAAGAGGCCCTCTGTTCGGGCCATGCGATTGCCTACACTGGAGACTGCGATGCAGCCTGCGATCATTGCGCCGAGCTGGACCGGCCGCCCCGGCCGGTTTGCAGCGAGGATTTCATCGACTATGTCGATGTCTGTTATGCCGACTGTCACCAGGTAGACTGGTGGCATACCGGCGCCTGCCTGCCGTATGAGGGCGACGATTGCGACAACGGCTGGGACAAAGTCGAGTGTCCGCGAGACGACTTGTATTGCTTCAATCTAGATTACTGTTCAGACTGCCCCGGTTGTAGCTGTCCCGGTTTCTGTATTGCCTTGGGACATTGCCTGATCGCCCAAGATTGCCACAGTCAGCCCCTGCCGACTCTCGACTGCGCCGGATTCTGGACTTGTCAAGAGCATGTGTGCACCTGGATCTGTGACTGAGCATTAACCTTCTGCAAAGTATGTGATATTGTCTAGGCCAATACCAGTACAAGGAGGCAGCTGTGCTGATAACTTGCCTCAAATGCAATCGTCACGTCGAAACCGGGCAGGCCGTGCCCGGCGACGTGATCAAGTGCGCCTGCGGTCTCGGAATCATGGTTCCCGAGGGCCCGGCCGCGGCCGGCAAGATGAACTGCCCGGCCTGCGGGGCCCCGGTCGACCCCAAGCTGCGGCGCTGCAATTTCTGTGACACGCGCCTGGCCACCGTGATTTGCCCGAAGTGTTTCGGAATGGTTTTTAAAGGCGCCAAGTTTTGCAAAAATTGCGGTGAAGCCCTGCAGGATCGCACGGTCATTCACCACGGCGATGAAACCAAACTGGCTTGTCCGCGCTGCGAAAAGCACCCGCACCTGCGCGTCGAGGTAGTTGCCTGCGTGCCGCTCAAGCGCTGCCAGGAATGCGAGGGCTTGTGGATCGATCGCGAGACTGTCGAAAAGGTTTACAAAGATCGCGACAAGGCCCCGACCATCCAGGCCATGACCCGCACCTCGCGGACGGACATCAAGGTTTCTGCCAAGCCGAACATCAAGTTCGGCGAGGGATACATCAAATGTCCCGAGTGCTCAAACCACATGTACCGCCAGAATTTCGGACGTTTATCGGGAGTCATCATCGACATCTGCAAGGCCCACGGCAGCTGGTTCGACGCCGACGAGCTGCATCACATCCTCGAGTTCATCCAGGCCGGCGGGCTCGACAAAGCCGCCGAGAGAGAAAAAGAAGAACTCCAGGCCGAGATCCGCTGGCTCAAACAAAAAGCTTCGATCAACAAGGCCTCGGAAGGCCTCCAGGCCGGAGTCGGGTCGGGAATGGGGACCAGAGCCAACAGCAGCCGCCTGCTGGGCGGCTCAGTCGCATTAGGTATCGGCGGCTTACTAAGGGGACTCTTCAAGTAGATTGCCGATTGGGCTGGCGGCATTAACCTTTGTTTCCTTGACAGATTCTCGCAGGTCCGGTAATTTGCCGCCGGTCTTGCCGGAGTAGCTCAGGTGGGAGAGCAGGGGTCTCATAAGCCCCGTGTCGGCAGTTCAAGTCTGCCCTCCGGCATTACTAGATTATTCCAAGGCCTCGCAAGTGTTTGCGGGGTTTTGGTTTTTAAAAGTCTTGCGAAGGGATCAAGGCCCGGACAAATTCTGCAGGGTTTCTTCCGGTTCGATTCGTGTCGGCCAGGAGTAGCTTGCGAGGTTGGTCTGCAGAGCTTGAGGTATGGCGATACGTAGCAGCATATTTTGGTATTGCAGATCGTCCTCCAAGAACGCGGCAACGTCGCCCTGCGAGGTAACGGTGCCGAAAGCCAGTTTGGCGCCGGCCAGTTGTCGTCCGCGGTGGGCCAAGCTGCCTTCGGGAGCATTGTGGTCTATGTTGGTGGCGTAGACCGAAATGAAGCCGTTGCCCTCGTCGACAATCTCGAGTACCCGGCTGTGCATCGGAAAATCGACCGTCGAGGCAAGCATCAGTTCCCAATAGCCATGCTCGCCGTTGGCCAGCGGAGTAAAAGGGCTCGCCTCGTTTTCGTGTCCATGACCGGCCACATGTAGGATCACGCCCTGGCTTCCGGCCAGTGCCTCCACGAGTTCGTCTCCAGAGACC
>JAFDKH010000038.1 GCA_019307065.1 Deltaproteobacteria bacterium | reverse complement strand
ATCAGTTGGCGGATACCGAATGGTACTGGATAATTCTGGCCCCGGCCGTCGGCGGGCTGATCGTCGGGCCGCTGGTTTATTTCCTGGCCCGCGAAGCCAAAGGCCACGGGGTTCCCGAAGTGATGGACGCCTGTACCAATCAGGGCGGCCGCATTCGGCCCCGGGTGGCGGCCGTAAAAATCTTGGCCAGCGCCATCTCGATTGGGACCGGCACTTCGGTCGGTCGCGAAGGTCCGATCGTGCAAATTGGCAGCGCGGTCGGCTCGTCGGTCGGACAATTCTTCGGCCATAAAGGCGAGCACTTGAAGATCTTGGTCGGCTGCGGGGCGGCGGCCGGTATTGCGGCGACTTTCAACGCTCCGATTGCCGGAGTGCTCTTCGCGATCGAAATCATCATGGGCCGCGGGCATGTCAGGGTTTTCAGTCCGTTGGTGGTGGCTGCGGTTATCGCCACGGTCATAACCCGCTTTCATCTGGGCAACTCACCGGCCTTTGTGGTCGCCGCGTACGACCTGGTCAGCGCCTGGGAGTTGATCTTGTACGTTTTGCTCGGGGTCTTGTCGGCGGTGGCCGGGGTGGCTTTTATAAAGGGGCTCTACGCCCTGGAAGATTTTTGGGATCTATTGCCAGTACCACAGTATGCCAAGGCCATGTTCGGCGGGGCCTTGATTGGCGTGATTGCCATCTGGCTGCCGCAGATAATGGGTGTCGGCTACGAAACCATCGAGCAAGTCCTGCACTGGGAGTCGGGCCAGATTCCACTGGGGACCATGACCGGCCTGGGATTGTTGTTGATGCTCCTGGCGGTCAAGATCTTTGCCACCGGCACGACGATCGGCTCGGGCGGTTCGGGCGGGATCTTCGCGCCCTCGTTGTTCATCGGCGCTTGTCTGGGCGGGGCTTTCGGTACCCTGGCCAATATGTTTCTGCCGGCCGACATGGTTGCCAGCCCGAGCGCCTATGCCTTAGTTGCCATGGGGGCCGTGGTGGCGGCCACGACTCACGCGCCGTTGACTGCGATTCTGATTGTCTTCGAGTTGACCGATCGGCACACGATTATCCTGCCGCTCATGCTGGCCTGCATAATTGCGACAGTCCTTGCCCAGAAATTGTTGCCCGAGTCAATTTATACCTTGAAGCTGGTCCGGCGCGGTTCGCGGGGTGTCGGCGGCGGCGAAGCTGAGATAATGACTGCAACTCAAGTGAGCGAGCTGAACCACCCGATCGAGAAGACCCTGCATCTCGAAGACAGCCTGGCTGATACAGTGGATTCGGTCCTGGGCTGCGGACACTCCCAGCAGTACGTGACCGATGACAAGGGGTTTCTGATCGGAGTAATCACCGGCGATGACGTGGCATCGATTATTCGGGACGAGGGTTCACTCGAGCCCCTGGTGGTAGCCGCCGACTTGATGCATCGTACTACCTGTTCTGTTTTTCCCGACAACACCCTGGATCGCTGTATGACTCTTTTTTCACAGCATCACATCGAAGAGCTGCCGGTGGTTGAGAAAGACGGGCGCCTGACAGGCTGGATAGGCCAGGCCGACGTAATTGCTTTCTACAATCGTGAGATCTTGAACCGCGATGCGTTGATCAAGTTCGTCGAGGGCCAGACGACTAAAAAAACCAGGGAAGAACAGGTTCACCTGACCTCGGGGGAGATCAAAGACGAAATCCCGGTAGGCTCAGGGTTGGCCGGCAAAAGTCTGCGCGAACTCGATTTACGGGCCCGCTTCGGGGTGAATGTCTACGCCGTCCGCCATCGCGGAAGCGCGACTACTTTTCCCGATCCGTCGGTTCCCCTGGCTCGCGGAGACACTCTGGTCGTGGTCGGGTCCGAAGAAAAGGTTGCCGAAGTACGCCAACTGACTCAGTTGCAGTCGGGCAGCTCCAAACCACCTCAAAAATAATTGCCTAAATCAGCCGGTCTGTTCAGTCGGCTGTCTGGCCGATTTTGACTTTCTTTACACAGAGCGGTTCGCGAGTGGCGTTGTTGCATGAGTACAGCAGTTCCAGATCGGGTTTGCAGGCCCCGCCGCCCTTGTAGCGATCGGCGACCCAGCGTTCCATGATGATCGCCTCTCGACCCAGTAGGGCTTTAGGGATAGGTTGGGCAGGGTCGAAGGGTTGCCCCGGCACAATCCAGTGAATTTTGCCGGTTTCATCATTGACAACGACGGCCAGGCTGGTGAATTGAATCGGGGCCGCCCATTTCTTCATGAAAGGGTAGGCGGCCTCCAGGTGAACCAGGCCGAAGCGGGGTTTGAGCTCGGCCATTTCGAGAATCCTGAAGACCAGCGCGGCTACGCCGCCCGGACTGCCGCCGTTCTTGAGGGCGACCTCGTCAACCGGTTCAAGCGGTAGCCACTGCATCCAATGGGGAACCTTCTTGGTTTTGACATGAACATCCTTGAGCCAGGCGGCCAACTGGCCGAGGCGCTTGGCGATTTGATTGTCAGTAACCAGCCCAGTCAGTTTTTCGGGAACCTTGCCGGAACCGGTAATCGATCCTGAACGCGCCAGCCACAAGGGAGTCGAGAAAAGGCCGCCGCGCAAATAGTCCCAACCCCGGCAGCGGGCACTGCGCACCAGGACGGGCAACTGTTCGGCCGGCATCGGCAACAGCGGGCTGGTCGATTCGAAAACAACCGGATGCTCGCCCTGGCCGCTCGTGCGTGCGATCGTGCCGGTCCTGTCGAAGGTCACCGCACTCAAGTCTATGTTGGTAGTGTCATGCGCATGTCCGAAGACGACTTTCGAATTCAAAACGCACATTGTCTGGCTGCCGAATTTCCAGTACTCCTGATTCGGGCCGCTGAGCGGGTGGATAATCTCTACTGTGTCTCCGGGTCTGAGCTGAGGAATCCTGAAACGGGTCAGGCGCGGCAGGCGGCTGCTGCAGGGCCAATCGACGAAAGACTCAGTTCCGGATATACGGGCCTGAATGTCTTTGAGAGTGCCGTCGGATTTCCAGACATGCACATCCACCGGCGGCGGTCTCTCGCGGTAATGCACAACCTCGAATTCAGTGGCGTTCTCGGCGCCGGCTTCGTTGAATATGTGGATAAGCTTGCGGCGCACCGGGTTCGCTAAAGTTCTGGCCGAGGTCAGTTCCCCCATCTGGCCGAGAGTAATCGCCTTGGTGTTGTCGTAGCTCTTGGCCCAGTAATCTTCATAGCGTTCGTCCATGATCACGATCGCCCCGGCTTTTTTACAGCTGTCCAAATAGGCAGAATTCAGCTGGCTTAGATCGATCGGCGGCATAATCTTTGTGCAGCCGCAGAAAGTGATCAGAACAAATATCAAGCTGGCAATCGATGCAGATGGCTTCATGATAATCCTTTGGGCTTACAGGTTGTCGTCGGCAGATATGGTTTCGGAGGTGTGTTCCTGGCCGTCGTAGCGCAGCAGGGTGGGTTTGTCGTTCATGACGGTCTGCACCAGAATCGGCCGGGTCCAAATACGGTGTAAGGCCTGCATTGTCAGTTGGGCCCAGTCCAGCTTCAAACTGGCGCCTTCGAAACGATGAACCAGCAGCAGCTCGCCCCGATTCAGGTAGTTGAGATCAACCACTTCGATGATTGGCTGGCCGAAGTTGGTCAGCGAGAACAGTAGCCGCGCTTTTACTTCTTTGAAGGTGCGCGTGTCGATTTCCCAGTTACCGCTACGCTGGTTGTAATGATAGCCGAAAAGCTTCTGCTCGAAGCAGAATTCCTCGTCGACAAACTCATCGATAAAGGTAACGTCATTATGCAGTCGGCGGATCTCGAATATTTTCTCGCGCCCCTGTCCCAGTTTTTTATCCCACCGGCGTTTCTTGTCCAGATCGGAACAGTCTTCGTAATCCTTGCCGAAACGTCCCCGATTCCACTTGTCTTCGATATAGCGGAAGAGCTCAATGCCCATCTTGTAGGGGTTGAGCCTGCCCGGCTGGGTGCCCATGATGCCTGAATGGTGATCGGCGAAATCGACTATCTCGGCGTCGGTCAGAGCTTTCTGGGTGCAGATCGTCGAGTGCCAGTAAGTGGCCCAGCCTTCATTCATAATTTTGGTCTGGCCCTGGGGCGCAAAATAGTAGGCCTCTTCACGAATAATGCCCATGACATCTCGCTGCCAGCGGTTGAGCGGGGCGTGTTCCATGAGACACAGCAGCACGTCCCGTTCGGGATTGGGCGGGAACCGTTTGGCCTTCTTTCTCTGTTTGGCCAGCTTTTTCTTTTGCTCTTCAATGAACTCGGCCGGGTTGATGTAGGGGTCAAGATAGCGCCGCTTGACCGGTAGCTTGGGGACTTCACCGCCGGCTGATCTCTTGGGGCATTCGTCGGACTGCTTACTCTTGGCAGTGGCCCGGCGCTGGATCATCGGAGCGTGCATGTCGATCAGGTTTTCGATTGAGAGACAAGTGTCGACGAAACCTTCGACCCGGTCGACGCCGAATTTGGACATATAGCGCCGGATTCGAGTGCCGTGATTGGCCATCCCGTTCATCATTTTCCGATTAGTGTCTTTGAACCACAAGTTGTTCTTGAAGAAATCACAGTGGGCGTAGACATGGGCCATGACCGTTTTCTGGTCGACTAAAGAGTTGCCCTCGAGCAAGTAGGCATAACACGGGTCGTTATTGATGACCATCTCGTAGATCTTGGACAGTCCATAGGCATAGCTTTGTTTTAGCTGCTCGTATTCCATGCCGAAGCGCCAGTGGGGATAGCGGGTGGGAAAACCGCCGTAGGCGGCCACCATGTTGATGGCGTCATAGGGCAGAACCTCGAAGATCGTGTCGAAGAAGTCGAGCCCGAAATCGGAGGCGTACCCCTCGATCTCCTGCTGCAATTCTGCCAGATAGCGAGGCAGGCTCACGGGCTTACCTTCCTTTTCCCAAGAAGTCGCGAATCGAACCGATAATCGCGTCGCGATCGGGAATTTCCGACATGACCAGCTTTTCTTCTTCTGGAAATGTCTCTTGCAGATCCTTGATGAATTGACCTGAGCCATAAGGGCTTTCGACCTGGCCGTAGCCGAACTGATTAGCCTGCGGAAAAATCCTGTCTTTCAATAGCTCGATGCAGGTCTTGGTGTCGTCCGAGGACCAGTTGTCACCGTCACTAAAATGAAACGGATAAATGTTCCACTCGCCGGTGGCGTACTCGGCGGAAATTATATCGGCACATAACTGGTAGGCTGATGAAATCATTGTGCCGCCGCTTTCGCGGGTGTGGAAAAAAGTGTGCCGATCGACTTCGCGCGCGGCGGCATCATGGGTGATATAGCGAACTTCGAGCCCTTCATATTGGCTCTGTAGCCAGGTGTCGATCCAGAAAGATTCGATCCGCACGATTTCCTTCTGCTCTTCGCCCATCGAGCCGGAGACGTCCATAATATAAATAATCACCGCATTCGACTCGGGCAACCAGGAGACTCTCCAGGAACGGTAGCGTTTATCTTCGCGGATTGGGATTACGATCGGATTTTTCGGATCGTACAGCCCGGCCGAAATCTGTCGCTTCAAGGCCGCCTTGTAGGTGCGCTTGAAGTGTCTCAAAGACTCCGGCCCGACCCGGTGAATGCCGGTATAACGGGATTTCTCGGCCTCCAGGCGATGTTTGCCACGTGGTTCGATTCGCGGAAGCTCCAGCTCTTCGCCGAGGATCTCGGCCAATTCGTCGATCGAAACGTCTACCTCGAGCAAATGCTCGGATGGATCCTCGCCAGCCTGGCCGGTGCCCTTACCTTCGACGTCTCCGGGCGCCAAAACGGTCCCGACCTCTCCATCGCCCTGGCCGGTGCCGCCGGTTTCCTTGTGTCCATATTGAAAACGAGGAATTTGAATCTGAGGCAGCGGAATGGAGACGATGTCTTTGCCCTTTTTACCCAGGATCTCGCCCTTGGTGATGAATTTTTTGAGGTTCTCTTTGATCTTGCCGCGCACGATATGCCGAAAACGTGCGTGGTCTGCGTCGATCTTCTGGGTCATGGCTGTCTCTAGTTCTCGTTGGCCAATGGCTTTTTAGAAGGCCGCTTGTTAGGCGTCCTCATCCTTGGCATCACCCCTGGCAAAGATAGAAGCCACAAAGCTCAACACGTCGGTCGAACAGATTTCACAATAGCCGTAGTTGTTGATCATGCGCTGCTTGACTACGTCGATCTTTTCCTGGGTTTCTTTGTCGACTACCGAGCTGACCAGGCTGGTCAGTTTGATGGAATCTTTCTGGTCTTCGAACAGTTTGAGTTCGAGGGCTTTCTGCAGGCGCTCGTTGGTGCGGTAGTCGAAAGTCTTGCCGTCCACAGCCAGGGCCCCGATGTAATTCATCAACTCGGTGCGGAAGTCGTCCTTGCGGCTCTCGGGGATATCGATCTTCTCCTCGATTGAACGCATCAAGCGCTCGTCCGGCTCTTCGTACTGGCCGGTATATTTGTTTTTTACTTTTTCTTTTTGAGTGTAGGCCTTGACGTTGTCGATGTAATTGGCGCACAGGTTCGAGATGGCCTCTTCGTCGGCCGAAATTGCCCGCTGGACCTCGTTTTTGACGATGTCTTCGTACTCTTGTTTGACTATGGTCAGAAGCTCTTTATAGCGCTTGCGGTCCTCCTCGTTGGTCAAGAGGGTGTGGCTCTTCAGGCCGGCCTCGAGTTCGTTGAGCACCAGGAATGGATTTATGCAGCCTTCACCCTTGTCGCTGACCAGGGAGTTGGAGATTTTGTCCTGGATGTAGCGCGGGCTGATCCCGTCCATGCCCTCGCGTTCGGCTTCCTTGCGCAACTCCTTGAGGTTGTCCTGGGTGAAGCCGGTCAGTGACTTGCCGTCATAGAGCTTCATTTTCTGCAGTAATGTCAGGTTGTGTTTTTTGGGTTCTTCCAGGCGGGTCAGGACGGCCCAGGCCGACGCCATTTCGAGAGTGTGCGGAGCAATGTGCTTGCCGCGAATTCTGTCGGCGTCGTAGTCCTTTTGATAGATGCGGACTTCTTCGGTGGCTTTGGTTATGTAGGGAATGTCGATCTTGACGGTTCGATCTCTGAGGGCCTCCATAAATTCGTTACTGAGCAGTTTGCGAAATTCGGCTTCGTTGGTATGACCGATGATGACTTCGTCGATGTCGGTTTGCGAGAACTTCTTGGGTTTTATCAGGTGTTCCTGAGTGGCGCCCAGAAGATCGTACAAGAAGGCCACGTCGAGTTTGAGAATTTCGATGAATTCGACTATTCCGCGATTGGCGATGTTGAATTCCCCGTCGAAATTGAAGGCCCGCGGATCGGAGTCCGAGCCATACTCGGCAATTTTGCGATAGTTGATGTCGCCGGTCAGCTCAGTCGAATCCTGGTTCTTTTCATCTTTGGGCTGAAAGGTGCCGATTCCTACGCGATCTTTTTCGCTGAGCGCCAATCTGCGCACTTTGACATGCTTGATTACTTTCTGCCAGTCGCCGTCATAACGTTTCATCAGGTGGTTGTAGGTGTAGCGACAAACCGGACACAGATCTCCGAAATCGGGAATCGGATGATCCAGATCTTGCCGGTCGATCTCCAAGTGCTCGAGAATTTTCTTGCGCAACTCGGGCGGGATAAGCTTGAAGGGCTCTTCGTTCATCGGGCAAGGAGCAAATTCTTCGCTTTCGGTTTTACCGTCCCAGCTGATTGTCCAGCCGTAGGTGTAAAGAGCACCAGCGTCGGTTCGGCTGTACTCTTCGAGGCCGCGTTTCAGCAAGCGCACAATTGTGCTTTTGGACGAACCAACCGGCCCGTGAAGCAGTAGAACCCTACGTTCAGTGCCGTAAAACTTGGCGGCGCTCTTGAATACATTGATCAGGCGCATCAAGGGAATGTCCAGTCCGTAGATAGCGTCGGGCCCGCCCTTGTTCATCTTCGAGAAGAAATTATAGCTAATGATTTTCTTTTTGGAGTCTACATATTCTTCGGTGCCGTGTGACAAGACCATGTCGTAAAGGCGCTGATAGGCAGTTCGCATCACCCGCGGATTTTTGCGAACGATCTCGAGGTAGTCTGCGTAGCTGCCTTCCCAGTTCAGGGCCTGGTGGATTTCACGGTCTTGCAGGCTGCTGATATAGGCAAGAGTGTCTTGGGCGTCGGTCATGTTCTTTGCTCCTCCCGGGACCCTCGCATAGGGTCATAGTTGAAGATTCAATGATAGCAGAGGGTTTTGGTCAAGGGAAACCAGTATATATTGACAGCCTTATTGGCCTCATCTAGGCTCGCGGCATGACGGATTTCGAACAAGGACCGATTCGTCCGCCCTCCGAAGCCGCCAGCATGCTGGTCAGGGTCTCGCGCAATTGCCCCTGGAATCGGTGTGCTTTCTGTCCGGTATATAAAAAGCGCAAGTTTTCACTGCGCAGTGTTGATCAAGTCCTGGCCGATCTGGATGCAATGCGCGAGTTATATGGCGATGCTCCCGCGACAGTCTTCCTTCAGGACGCCAACCCGCTGCTGACCAAGCCCGACGATTTGGTCAAGATCATCGCAGGCATCCGTGAAAGGTTTCCCAAGGTAGAGCGGATTACCGCCTATGCCCGTTCACATACTTTGGCTCGCCGCAAACTCGAAGACCTCGAACGGATCAGGCAGGCCGGGCTCAATCGCATTCATGTCGGGATGGAATCGGGTTGCGACGATGTTCTGACTCTGGTCAGCAAGGGTTCCACTCGCGCAGAGCAAATCGAGGGCGGACGCCGGGCCAAGCAGGCCGGCTTCGAGTTGTCCGAGTACATTATGCCGGGCCTGGGGGGTAAAGAGTTTTCTAAAGCGCATGCCGACGATTCCGCTTCGGCCCTGGTGGAAATCAAGCCCGACTTCGTGCGCCTGCGGACGACTGCCGTAATACCGGCGACTCCCTTGGCCGAGTTGCAAGAACAAGGCAAGTTTGTTGCCTTGACCGAACTCGAGTTGGTCGAGGAGATTCGAAGGTTCTTGTCAGGGCTCGAAGGGCTTGAAACCCGGCTGGAAAGCGATCATATGCTGAATTTGCTGATGGAGCTGCGCGGCGATCTGCCCGGCGATCTCGAGCGGCTGATCGGCATTTGTGACGATTTTTTGAAGTTGTCGAAAGATGAGCAGCTCAAGTTCATACTGGCCAGGCGCCTGGGCTGGATGGGCCGCATCGAAGATCTCGACAAACCGGCATTTCAAAAAGAGATCAAGCGAGTTTTTTCCGACCTCGAGCAGCAGGGAATCGATCCGGAAGAGTTCTTTTCTGAAATGAGAAAACGAATGGTCTGATGGTGCAATAAGACGTGCCGATTCAATCAAGGGGTTTCAAATGAGCGACAAATTTCCCGATATCATTCAGAACCTTCCCGACGTGGACATTGCCGTCGAGGGCGTGCGCGGCAAGTTGCTGCAGGCTAAAGATATGCAAGTTGTCTTTTTCGATATCGACCCGGTCGGAGAAATCGCGCCGCATTCCCACGCCGCCCAATGGGGCGTGGTTCTCGAAGGCGAGATGGATCTGACAATCGGCGAAGAAACCAAGACCTACCGGCCGGGCGATTCTTATTTTATTCCGGCCGGCGTGGTTCACGGGGCCACTTTCCACACCCACTTTCGTGCCCTGGACTTGTTTGCCGAACCGCAACGCTACAAATCCAAGCCTTGAGGTGTGTCTTTAGAAGTGGCTCAAGCTCCCCTCGCGCTTGACTCGTCGCAGGGCCAACAGGAAAACTCCGATACTTAAGGGCGCCGCAATTGCTGTAAAAATCAGCAGTCCGAAGATCGAATTGGCGACTTCGCCCAGGCTGGCACCTTTGAGCAGCAACAGGCGCATGGCTTCCAGGGCGTGGGTTATCGGCAGGATGTTCGCAAGCATTTGTCCCCATTCGGGCAAGACCGCCACCGGGTAGTAGACACCGCCCAGCAAATAGCTCAAACCCTGAACCAGCCAGCTGGAGGGATCGGCCCGCTTGAAGACCAGCACGACGCTGGCGGAGAAAATACCCAGAAAAGAAAAGCTGAATATTGTCAGCAATAATACAAGAATGGCACCCGGCCAGTTGGCCTTGTGAAAATCGACTTCAAAAAGCAACCAGCCGATTGCCAGGGTGAGAACCACTCGCAGTGAAGTCGCTAAAAAACTGTATATCGAGCTCATCATGATGATTTGGCCCACCGGAGTGGGGGTCACCAGCAGAGCCTCCAGGGTGCCGAGTACCTGGGCCGAACGGATCGTGTCGGAGAAAGAGCGCACGGCAACGCTCAAATACGACGAAAAAGCCACGCCGACGATCACGAAAGGGAAATAGGCGCCGCCATAGGGCGCCAGCGATTCCACCTGCAGCCCTTCGAACATCCGGCCGAAAAAATAAAAAGCTGCAACCATGAAAAAAACGAAGACCAGCTGAGCGAAAAACGCCAATCGGTAACTCAGATCAGTGTAGAGATCTTTAATGATGAACGCCCAACATTTTCTGAGAAACCTCACAGGTCCACCTCGAAAATCTCGGGCACCAGTTTAAGCGCATCGTCGACAGCGCCTTCGACCACAATTTTTCCGTCTTTCAAAAAGGCCAGGTGTTCACAAAGGTCGCGGGCTTCTTCAATGCTGTGGGTGGCCAATAGGACGGTCTTGCCCAACTCGGCCGCCAGGGTCTGGCCGAGCAAATGGCGAGTGCGCTTGGCCGCTCCCGGGTCCATGGCCCGGGTGGGTTCGTCGACCAACAAAACTTGCGGATCGTGCAGCAGGGTTCGTGCCAGGCTCAGACGCTGGCGCATGCCGGTCGAGAGATCCCTGAAGGGCTTGGGGAGTTCATCAGTGATTCGTAATAGTTCGGCCAGTTCGTCGATACGTGCGCCGATTTTCTCGGGCTTCAGGTTTGCCAAGGTCGCGAAAAAAGCCAGATTGTGTCGGGCGGTCAGGCGCCAAAAGAAACTGCGCTCGTCGGACAGAACGAAGCCCATCTGCTGGCGTACCCGGGTCGAATGCTTGACGACATCATGGCCGAGAATTTCAACCGAGCCGCTGTCGGGAATAACTGTCGCAGCCAGGATTCGCAGCAGGGTGGTCTTGCCGGCTCCGTTCGGCCCCTGCAAGCCGGTTACCGAGCCAGGTCGTACCGCCAGAGTGACACCCTTGAGGACCTCGCTGCGGTTTCGCTCGAAAGGGTGAATGATCGCCCGGCCGAGCGGTCTCGGCAGGGTGAAGCGTTTATAAACGCCGCGTATGTCGATTGCCGGGTGTATGATTTTTACCTGCCTCCCTGATAACGCCTGACCGCGGCATAGTGGCACTTGAGCGTCGGGCAGAAATGATGAGTACCGTCGTTTTTGGAGACGAAGAAAAAGTGTTTTGTTTTTTTGGGGAACAAAGCGGCCTGGATGGCTTCTTTGCCCGGGCTGCAATTCGGACCAGGCGGCAAACCTTTGTGGCGGTACGTGTTGTAGGGATGATCGATTCTCAAGTCCTCGAGAGTCAGGTTGCCGTTGAATTTGCCCCTTGACAGCAAGACAGCGTAGATGACTGTCGGGTCGGTGTCTAAGCGCCAGTTGTCGCGCAGGCGATTGTGAAAAACTCCCGAAATTAGGGGTCGCTCGTGGGCCGCTCCGGTTTCTTTTTCGATGATCGAGGCCAGGGTAACTATCTCGAGTTCGGTCAGGTTGAGTTCTTTAGCGCGTTTTCTGAACTCGGGCGTGAATGCTTTTTTGTATCCGGCTACCATGGTTTTCAGCAAGGTCTCGACCGGTGTCTGTTTGCGAAAGTGATAGGTTTCCGGAAAGAGAAAACCTTCCAGGCTGTCGCCGGGCAGGCCGAGTGACTTGACGAAATCAGGCTGGCGGGCCTTTTTCTCGAACTCGGCCGCCCCAGCCAGGCCGGCTCCTTCGAAAATTTTTGCCCATTCGTCGATTCGCAATCCCTCGGGAATAGTGATCTTGTGGGTTATCGGAGTGCCGTCCAGTAAGACCTTGAGGACTTCTTCGGGGGTCATGTTGTCTCTGAAGGCCAGTTCTCCGGCCTTGAGTTTTCCGGCGGCCCGTTTGTAATAGCGCACGTAGCGAATAAAGGTAGTCGGGTCATCAATTACTTTGTGCTCGGCCAGGACCCTGGCCACCGCCTGGGGGCCGGCCCCCTTGGGAATTTCTACGGCCAACTGTTGGCCGCTGCCCGGCTGGGGACTTGATTCGTAGCTTTGAATCATGGTCCAGACAACTAAGGCTGCGATACCGGCTAAGGCAATCAGGCAAATTAAAATAACGATGATTGCTTTTTTCACACCGCCTCCTCGCGCTGGGCCTCTAAGTAGCTCTTGAGTATCAGTGTGGCTGCCAGCTGATCGACTAGCTTGCGGTGCTTGCTCTTTTTCACCTGGGTTTCTTTCAGGATCTGATGAGCTTCCCATGTGGTCAACCTTTCGTCCCATAAGTGAACAGGTATCTCGAGATGATCTCTGAGCTTGTCTCCAAAGCGGCGGGTGGCCGCGGCCGCCTTGCCTTCGCTATTATCCATGTTCAGCGGAAGCCCCAAAACGATTTCGGATATTTCGTGCTCGGCGACCAGTTTGGCGATGGCCTGCATATCTCGCTGACCGCCGTGGCGGTTCAAGACCGTCACGGGGTGGGCCGACCAGCCCTCTGCGTCGCTTTTTGCTACGCCGATACGTTTAGATCCCAAATCGATACCCATAAGTCGCATCAAGGGGATTATAACCGTCGAAAAAGCGGAAGCAAGGATTGTTGCGGGTTGCACCCTTGGTTTTAAGTCGCTTTTGGGGTTTTTGCCTTTAATTGCCCTCAAAAGAACAGTAAGTATAATAGATATCTTCACCAAAAGGAGACGCCCTTGAAGACAGTAACCAATTACATACTCGCCGGGCTGGTTGCACTTCTGCCGGCCCTGGCCGCGGCCCAGGATCTGGCTTCAGACAAGAAGCAAATTGCATTCATTAACCGAACCATGGAAAAGCGGATTAGCACTATTCGCGAACAGCTGCGGGCAGACAAGATTTCCCTTGCCACAAAAAACATCCAGGGCATGACCGAGTCATTGCGTGAGCTTGCCCGGCTGACCAAGCGTATTCGCGTAAAGCTCCCCGGCTATGCACCTAATCCGCCGAGCGGTTGTTCGGCCGGACCGGCTACAAGCCGGCAAAATGATTTTGGGCAAGCCAAGAAGATGGCCATCGAAGCTGGCAAACAACTCAACCATGACTATGATACTGCCAACCAGGCCCTGCTCAAGGTCAAGCAGAAACAAATTGCCACGATCGCCATCTCGGCTTTGAAGTTCACAATAGAGAATGCTCCCGGACGGCAGGGTGGCAAGTTAGGCGACCTGGCCGTGGAGGGCGTTAAAAAGCTCAACGGTTTTTTAATGGACAAGTACGTCGGCCAGCCGATCGTTGGGTTTTCCGAAATAGATCTGCTCAAGGGCAACTTCGTCAAGATCAAAGACGGCGAAAAACTGATGGCCCACCTGGATAAATCCCGACGCAAGGTTCTCGATCTGGCGCATAAGATGGACGACCAGGCCAAGGCTCTGGCCTCAGCCGTAACGGCCGAAAAGGCCTGGCAGGAGTTCGCCTGGCTCTGTAAGTCCGGGGCGGGCAAGACAAAGGTTACGGTAATCGACTATCGCAGCCGGGATTTAGAGCTGACTCTGGCTGGCAAAAAAATTGGTCCGGAGTCCAAGGGACAGACTTTCACTATTGAGAGCGAGGCGATCTTGACCGCCCGGGTCGTTGGCCCGCGCCGAAAATTCTGTCTGGAAAGACGCGAATATGCCAAACGAACCAAATCGATCATCATTCACCCCGGGCCGGGTGGCGGACCGCAAGACTCGCTGGTCTACTCATCCAGCCGCATTCCGGCAAAATCAGCCTGGAAGATCAAGTCCGAGAAATTCAGCTGGAAGCCGTCTTTCAACTCAACCATGGTAAACGCGCCGGCTACCGTCTCGGGCGCTTACTGGAAGTTAGAAAAGGATCGCATGCGCTGGAAGATCAAGGCCAAGCCGGGCCAGCAGGTCAACCTGAAGGTCGACGGAAAAATAAATTGGCGTTTCGACTCCAACATTCGCGGCCGGCGTAAAAAGAAAGAAGAAAAAAACGACGGCACGGCCACCCTAGTCCTGAAGGTTTTAAAATAGATAATTCAAGTACCCCCCCCCAGCAAACTCATTTCCAAACTAGACTTCGTGTAGCGATTTCCTTTCAATGGACAGCACCTTGCTCCTCCTGGTACCATTAAATAGTCAAGGGTGACCAGTTTGCGGTTCAAGAGAATCTTTATGGCGGGTTGTGCCAGACTGGCAGCGGTCCCGATTGTCCTTGCTTTGGCGGCCTGGACTGCATCTGGGGACGGGCAGGAGGATGCGGGCTTCGGCTATTCAGTCTCCTCGGCCGGCGACGTCAACAACGACGGCTTCGACGATGTTATCGTCGGCGCTCCTTACTACGATACTGCGGTCGTTCAGGAAGGCATGGCGTTTCTCTATCTCGGCTCCGAGTCTGGGCTTTCCCCTACACAGTCCTGGACGGCGTCGGGGGGCGACGAGCCTGGAGCGCGCTATGGTTCGTCGGTATCGTCTGCAGGAGACGTAAACAATGACGGTTTTGACGACGTTATAGTTAGCAACGTTTCAGGAGACACCTTTCTCTATTTCGGTACACAGGGCGGCCTGGAATCGGAGCCGTCCTGGAAATCCTCGAACGAGGACCATGGGACAGCAGGATTTGGCCGTGCGGTGTCCTGTGCTGGAGACGTGAACAATGACGGGTTTGACGATGTGATTGTGGGTGCTTCCAACAGCGCCTTCTTGTTCCTCGGGTCAGCATCCGGCCTGTCCACGATTCCTGTCTGGATTTCAACATGCGAACAGGATGGGGCACAATACGGTTATTGTGTCGCTTCCGCCGGGGACGTTAACGACGATGGCTACGACGATGTGATCGTGGGGGCTCTCAGCTACTATAGCGCGGATGAGCTCGCAGGTAAGGTGTTTCTCTACCTCGGCTCCGAGACCGGCCCTTCGACGACGCCTGCGTGGACATCTTCCGGTGACGACCAGGAAGGAGCGTTGTTCTGCAAGGTTTCATCTGCTGGAGACGTCAACAACGACGGCTTTGACGACGTGATAGTAGGTGCTTCCCATCAGGACATTGCAGCCGAGGGCGAGGGCAAAGCATTTCTCTACCTAGGATCGGCGAGTGGGCTCATGATAGAACCTGCATGGATCTCTTCGGGTGATGACCTCCCCTATGCAGCCTTTGGGTTCTCGGTTTCCACAGCCCGGGATGTAAACGGGGATGGCTTTTCCGACGTGATAATCGGGGCTGCCTATGAAAGAACGTACTATCGCGGCGAAGGAAAAGTATTCCTATACTTGGGCTCCGAATCCGGTCTTTCCGAGACACCCGCATGGGTTTCTAGGGGTGACAAAAGAACGGGAGCGTGGCTTGGCTTCTCGGTCGCATCCGCCGGTGACGTGAACAACGATGGCTTCGACGACGTGGTTTTTGGCGCCCCTGGAGATGTTACGTCGTACAACGGCTGGCCGGGTAAGGCATATCTGCACACGGGTTCAATTTATGGCATTTGCGGTCCGGATACACCCTGCGACGATGGCGATCCATGTACACACGACGACACCTGTTCCGAAGGAAACTGCTCGGGGACAGCGTACACATGTGACGACGACAACCCGTGCACTGCAGACATGTGCAACAGTGACGGCACATGTTCCCATACGAACGTCGAGGGGGCATGCGACGATGGGGAACCGTGCACCGAGGGTGATACGTGTCAGAACGGAGTGTGTACAGGTGGTACGGATTACTGTGTGAAAAGCGACGGTTGCTTCTGCGGATTGGATAGCGGAAAGATGCAGTCCCCTGGGACGGTTGTCTTCTTTGTGCTCGTTGGCTTTCTTGCGGTGGCTTTACGGAGAAAGCAGGAAGATGAACATATTCCATGAAAGAGCCTCGCCGGGTGTGGTTTCTCTGGTGATGTTCTTGCTGAGCTCCTGTTCAAGTCCTGTCAATGATGACACGGGCGAGAAGTTGAGTCTGGCGGTAGTTTGTGTAGGTGGCCCGGGCCAGGCCAACGGGACGAGCATCGCCAATCTGAAGGATGGTGGGTTCCTGGTGGCAGGCGATTTCGAGAACACGGTGGTTTTCGGTCCGGGCGAGGTCAACGAGACCTCCCTGACTTCGATCGGGGGCGATGACATCTTCGTGGCCAGGTATCATCAGGACAAGACTCTCGCCTGGGCCAGCTGGGCGTTCGGTGCCGGCGACGAGTCCGTGTCGGGTTTGTCCGTGATGGAAGGGGGCTCCTTTTTTCTGACCGGTAGATTCGGTTCCTATAATAAACCCGAGGGCACCATTGCTGTCTTCGGCCCCGGGGAACCCAACGAAACCGCGCTGACAGTCTACGGTTCGTCCGAGATGTTCCTGGCGAAATACGATGCCGAAGGCGGGCTGCTCTGGGCGCGACAGTCACGCGGAAATGGAAGCGAAGGAAGCAGATCGATCTCGGCGACGCCGGACGACTCTAGCCTGGTTGCCGGAAGCTTCAGCAGAACGATGACGCTTGGAGCAGGCGAACCTAACGAGACCCGGCTTGTCGCCGGTGCCTCTGACATCTTCGTTGCCCGCTACGCGCCGCAGGGGTCGCTTGACTGGGCCTTCCGCATCGGAGCAGCGGAAAACGACGCCGGAAGTGGCATATTTTCGTTCGGCGACGGATCGTTTTTGCTGGTGGGATCTTTCGAGTACATGGTCGAATTCAACCCGATGGGAGAGGACCAGACTTTTATGGAAGCTGAGGGCAAGTCTGACGTTTTTTTGGCAAAGTACGCTATGAGCGGCTCACTAAACTGGATTCGACGCGCGGGAGGGATATACGCTGAAGGAGTCTCCGATATTTCAGTAGATCCGGATGGGAGCTTCGCGGTGACCGGCTCCTTCGGCCAGGCTGGCAATAGGGACTGGAAAACTTTCACCCTGGGTCCCGGAGAGCCAACCGAGACAGTCCTCGAGGGCGACGACCAGTGGGATGCATTCGTGGCCCAGTTCCACCCGGACGGTTCCCTGGTCTGGGCGAAGGGGGCGATCAGCCTCGTGGATGCAGGCCTTTCCAGCACCACGAACCACGGTAACGGATTGGTCCTTCTCAATGACGGCTCCGTGGTGATCACCGGCGAGTTCTCAGTATCCATCACCTTGGAGTGGCAGGGAGAGAACGAGGTCACACTCACCTCGCCTGGCGAGAACGATCTCGATCTGTTTGTGGCCCGGTACCGTCCGGATGGCAGTCTAGATTGGGCCGGCCGCGCCGGAAGTGAGGAATACGATAGAGGAAACGCCGTAGCGATGCGACCGGACGGCTCGTTCCTGCTGACGGGTCGCCTCGTCAAGGGCAGCACGTTCGATTTCGGTGGGGATGAAGAAATACTTGATTGTCAGGTTGACGGTCACGCCCTGGTGCTGAACATCGGACCCTGACGTATACTTAACGTCTATGATGGATGATGGAGCCGCCAGCTCCAAACACCCAGATATCGTCATCCATAACCCAGATGCCATCGAGTTCCACACAGGCTCCTTCCGATACTGCCGACCACGAGTTACCATCCCAATGGATGACCACTCCCGCGCCAGCAGCCCAGACGTCGTTGGCGGTTGTGCCCCAGACACCGTGAAGATACCACTTGTTCCATCTTTCCTCCGTCGACCATGTCTTGCCGTCCCAGTGTATGATGCCTAGCGGACCCACTGCCCAGACATCATCCGAAGCACTGCCCCAAATACTCTCGACCCATGGGAGGACACCGTCTTCGAAACTTTCCCAGTTGCTCCCGTCCCAGTGAACAACTGCTCCACCAGCCATATAACCACCACCCACGGCCCAGATGTCATCGCTGGATGCCCCCCACACGCCGGTTAGCGACGTATTTGTCGGGCTTACGACATCCGACCAGACCTCGCCATCCCAGTGAAGGATCGCACCTTCTTCCCCGACCGCCCAGACATCGTCTGGAGCCACCCCCCATACGTCATTGAGAACTTCCCTGGTCACGTCCGATATGCACGACCAGCCGGTACCATCCCAGTGAAAGACAGCACCCCGTCTCCCCACGGCCCAGATGTTCAGGTTAGTGGTGCCGTCAGGTGCTTTTAAAGCCAAACCCCATATACCACTAAGACCTCCCGCGTCTTCGACCTCCATGTCCATCCAGGTCTCTCCATCCCAGTGGTAGATACCATACCCGACCGCCCAGACGTCCACGCTAGTGGTGCCATCAGGTGCGTCGTCTGCATGACCCCAGATGTCATATACGCCGGCGGCCCAGTCGTATTGCATCTCAGACCAGGAGATTCCGTCCCAATGAAGGAGGGAGCCGTTCTCTCCGACGGTCCAGGCATCGTTACTTGCCAAGCCCGAGACGCCAAGCAACTTTCCCGAGTTCCCGCTTGGCCATCTCAGCCAGGCGCTGCCGTCCCAGTGAAGGGTGGTCCCAAAATATCCAACCGCCCACGCATGAGTGGAATCCAGCGCAAAGACCGCTTCGAGATCGTTTTCGCTATCGGTCGGTACTTCCGTCCAGGCACTGCCGTCCCAGTGAAGAATGATATCGACGGATCTGATGTAAGGATCCGCTTCGAAGAACCATCCTACGGCCCAGACGTCGTCCGAAGCAGTGCCCCAGATACCAGGAAGGATTGCCGCACCCGCTGAATGAGCGCTTGCCCAACTGCTTCCGTCCCAGTGCAGGATTGCTCCGTGTTCGTACCCTTCGTTTCCGACTGCCCATACGTCGTCAGAGGCCGATCCCCAGATTCCTCTTAATGGATCGAGTTCCAAGGGCGTGCTTTCATACTTCGACCACGCAACACCGTCCCGGTGAAGGATGAAGCCAGAATCATAATCACTGTCGTGCCCGACCGCCCACAAGTCGTCGCTGGCCACACCCCAGACATCACGAAGGTGCTCCGAAGTCCAACTTTCTTCGTTTGTCCAGTTGCTGCCATTCCAGTGAAAGATGACACCATTCGATCCGACGGCCCAGACATCCGCGGAATCTGCGCCCCAGACCCCCGAAAACCCATATTCGGTCACGCTTACCAGTTCCAACCAGGATTCACTACCCCTATGAAGGATCGTCCCGCATGCTCCGACGACAAAAACCTCTCCCTCTTCAGACACCCAGACGTCAGTAAGGTCATTGCCAGTGGGCAAAGGATTTTGCCAGCACCAGTTTCCCTTGTTGCAGACTCCGGGTGGATGCTCCGGCACACAGTAGGTGGACCAGTGGGTAACGTATCCGGGTTCGCAGTTGCACACGGCACCGCCGGAGATCACTTCGCAGGTGCCGTGATTTGAGCAAGTTGCCCCGTCGCATGGATTTTTAGAAGACTCACTACAGCCACTCGGTACCACCACACAGGCCACCGCAACGCATAGCTTTTGCCAGGTCTTCATTGTCACGATCCCTCCCGTCAAGTATTGTACCTCACGACGTTGCCTAATTTCCAGGGCATGGCTCTCCTCCTTAAACCAGCCCTATTTTGTCACCCATGTTCCCGGTTTGTTCTGTTACCTATGTATCCGGTCTGGACCCCTTCGTGTAGTGATTCCGGACACCCTGTCCGAGAATCGGACACCCCCGAATGGGGACGGGGTAACTTCTCCTGGGTGCAAAACCCTGTAAATAAGGCGGGTTACAAAAGACAAGCCGTCTGGCACGAAGCTTGTAACGCTTCGGGCCAAGGAGGTGCAAGATGAGATTGCCAATCGCACTACAATCCGCTCTGGACGAATCCGAGCGGCAGTACACCCAAGCCCTGGATCATCTCGGCTTGACCCGTCAGGAGTTCGATCGAGTAGCCCAGCGAATCCGGGACACCCAAAAAACCAACTTGCCGAAGGCATTACCAGCGGCGCAAAGCGGAAGGAGGTTTTGGCATGTATAACTCGAACGTCATCTCAATCAGCTGCGGCGGTCTCGATTTTTTCGATAGTGCCGTCGACTTCAGCGACCTGGCATTCATGAATATGATTCTGTGCATGCAGGAATCCGACTATGCCTTGAAAGCCAAGATGCAAGAAATCAGAGAAGTCAACCGGATCAAGCGTGACCTGACCAATAAAATAGGAATCTTGAACGAATGTCTCTCGTGGTCGGGAGCCAAAGAAGGCGACGATCTGGTCTATGTGGATGGTGGCCTGGTCAACCCCAAAAAACCAGGAGAAGGGATATACAAAACAAGCGAAGAACAAAGGAAACACGAAAAAACCCAACAGGCTGCCCGGGACGCCTATGCAGTCGTCGGACTCGACATGGAGAAGGAACTCAACGAGTGCTGTCTCTATAGAAAATCGCAAGTCGAGTCGAGGATTGAAGAGTTGCGTGCAAAACTGGAGGAGTACAACAGCTCATCGAGCGTGATGATGATCGATCTGCAGCGCCTGATGAATAAACGCAATGAAGCTGTTCAGATGACTTCGAATATCGAGGCTAAATGTCATCAAACGGCCATGAGCGTAATTGCCAACTTGAAGTAAAAAAGGGGTCCGGCATGAAAAAGCATGAAGTTTTGGAAGCATTTCAAAGCGGAGAGGTTTCCATTCGTGAAATGAAAGGAATTACTACAAATGAAATGAAGGCGGCGATCAAGGCCGGTCGAACACTGATGCAGGCCGGGGAATATCAGGCGGCCGCCGAGGTGTTGAGCGGGTTGGCCCTATACGATCCATTCTTGCCCGACGTCTGGCTGGCCATCGAGGAGCTGTTTCGCCGGGAGTCTCGACCGCAGCAGGCCGCCCTGTTTGGCGACATCGCGCGAATAATGGCCGCTGGGGCGTATTGAGAGTCAGGATCATGAATTCAATTACCCCAGTTTCTGCGACCGCCGAACAGGCTGCTCTATCAAAAACCAATGACGCGGCCTTAATGGCATTTTGTGCCAAAGCGAGCGTGGCCTTCGATCTCGCTTCGGAATGCTTGCAGTTGTTCAACGAAGACGGTGCCTGCCAACGCCGCATAAATCTGCAAGGCGTCAAAATCCAGCGAAGAAACATCCGGGCTGCCAGAAAAAAACGAATGGAGTTGCTGAAGAAGAAATGGGAGGCCTCTAGGAAATCCGGGTTTTGGGCGAAGCTGGGAAAGATCTTCAGTGGCATTACGGTTGCTTTGACTGTTTTATGCCCGGTCGGCGCCTGTGTTGGTCTGAGCGGAACGTTGATTGCCGGAGCCTGCAAGACTAGTGCTTCGGTACATCGAAGGACGGCTGCTCTTGCATCAGCAGATCTTTACAAAACCGAGCACCAAAAACAAAGGGCCCAAGAGATGAACAACGAATTACTGCGCTCAATCGAGTCAGCCGCAGGGCTGGAAAAGAATATGCTGTCACGAATCCGCAAGCTGGCCGAGAGTGAGAGCCGGACTGTATCATTCGGTTAGGAGGATAGTCATGCAAGTTGATCAGGTAGCCGCCGGCGAATTAGCCGCACAATCGCCAGACGAGAATTCATACCTGGGGCCATTCTTATCCAAAACATGCGCCCTGGGGATCGAAGAGCTTATTCTTTTAGACACTCAGGCCCAGCGCCGCTGTGGCCGCATTCTGCGAAAGTTCCATCGAAGCCAGCGCCTAAAGGCGATTGAGGCGGCAGTCGCCAAGATGAAACAGGCCGCTAATCTCAAGATTGGTTCCAGCCTATGGAGTATCGCCGGCGAGTTGGCCGGAATACCATTTGGCAAGGCCGCCCCGGCCGTATCGAAAGCTGTTTCAATTGTAGATCCATGCCGCCTGGCTGCGAATGGTCTCGAACAAAAGGCACAACTCTTACAAGCCACCTCTCAAAGCGCGTCGGATGCGGCCAAAGACACATCAGAATGGCTCCAGAGCGCCAAGGAGTTGGAGCAACGCATGATCGTCGCTTTAGAAAAAGCAGCCGAGTCCCAACACCAGACTCACCTGGGAGTAATCCAGAAGATGGGTGGCTGAGTCAGCTGCCGGGCTTTTGCTCCACGGGCAGGGGTAGTGCGCCGGGTCCCAGGCTAATGCCGTTTTGTTCAGCCCAGCTGAAACCAAAATCCAATCGATCGGCCGTAGATGGATGATGATGGAAATACCACTTGACCCAACCGGGCGGGTCCGGATCGGACTGGTTGAGACGGTTGAGCCGGATCATCAGCGAGCAGAACGCAACCGGATCTTCAGTTAGTCTAAGGGCTTCTCGATCGGCGGCCCGTTCTTCTATGCGGTCAAGGTAGGCCGACAGCGGACCGTTGGCCATAAATAGAAGCTGCAGAACCAGGATGATTAACGGCAAAATCGCCGGGTCGACCCCGGGCCTGAGCCCGAGTCTTTTCGACTTAGGCGCCAGCCAGAAGATCAGGCGGCACAGGGCCAGAAACAGCAGGGCCGCCAGGGCGGTTGTCATCCAGGTCCGGGCTTGATCTTCATTTATGAGGTGGCCGGCCTCGTGGGCGATGGCTACCTTGATTTCACGCGGATGGAATCCGGCCACCAAGTTGTCAGAAAGAATCACTCGTTTAGTCGGGCCTTCACCCATAATAAAAGCATTCACCCGCTTCGAACGCCGCGAAGTATCGATAACTTCCACCCGCGAAAGCTCGAACCCGGCTTTTTTCATTATGCTCTCGATCGAAGTTTTCAGCTTACCTTCTTCGAGGGGAGTGAACTGATTGTAGATTCGTGCCCGATAAGGGCTGAGGATCGACCAGACTATCAACCCGCCGGCCACGGCTCCCCAAAGCCAAAGCCACCAGCTGCGGCGCAGTCGCCGAGCCAGGCCGAAAAGGCCGATGCCTAAAAAGGCGCTGAAGAAACAGCCGATCCCGAGCGACCTGAGCATGTCAATCCACCATTGGGCCAGCGAGATGTTGGATAAGCCACGTTCGTGTTCGAGGATGTAACCGGAAAAGAATCTTAAAGGCAGTGTTAATAGAGAGTAGATTAACACGAACAAGATCGGGAAAAATGCATCGACCAGCCACTGGGAGCGATCGCCCGAAGAAGATTTGCCGCGCCCGAGTTTTTCGAAAACCCGCACGACCCCGCGCAGGGGCGCTACCTTGGCGCCGATTTTTTTTAAAGTCGGTCGATTATACAGTCCGCTGGCCATCGAATCGGCCAGACGTCTGATTGCCAGATGAACACCGGCCACTAGCATCAGACTCAAAAACAAAAGCTTGATGCCCAAGGACGTGAAGTACAACATATGCGAGGTAGTCCGCAGGTCGGCCCAGGTTGCCAGCTCCTCGGGAGAGAAAAACAGGCCTAGATCCATTCCTTAGGGTTCCTCGTTGGGCAAAGTTTCATACAAGGACAAGACTCTCGATTCCACTCGGCTCATTTCTTCCCGGGCCGCCTTGGTCCAGTGATTATCCGACATCGTTCTTTCGGCCAGTTCAAGGGTCATCTCAAATACCTTGAGGGCCTTTCTGAGCAGCACGGCAGTACGTTCCTTGAGCAGGTCTTTATAAACCTCGATTTCCTGCGGGTCGAGATCGTCGGGCACTGGGGCCTGCTGCATGGCCTGATGCAGATGCAAATAAAGAGTACCGACTTGATAACCAGCCGCCGAGGCCCACTCGGGATTGCCATAGCGGATTGTTCTGAGAAAACCGGCCTGGGCCTCTAAGAGCCTGGTTGCCTTGGCCTCGAGGTCTAAGCGCATCTGTTCTTCGGGCAGGCGTAGAGGTGCATCTATGAACCTTTTTTCGGCCATCTCAGATAGCCGGTACTCGGCCCGAGCGGCCGGGGCCGGATCAAGAAACTCCTCGCGTTCGCGGGCCCGGTACAAACGCAGGGCTGCCCGCAATTTACTTTCGGCCTTGATTAGTTCGCCTTCGGCCTTGAGCGCCTCGCCAAGCAAGACCAGGGCATCGATTCGATCTGAAACCGATAAATCTTTACGATCGAGTAGACGTTTGAGAAGCTCGACCGCGGCGGCATGTTTTTCCAGACGGGCCAGACACATGCTTTCGCGAAAAGCCGCATCGAGCCAGTCTTTGGATTCAGACAGCTTGCGGGTGATGATGCGATAGCGTTCGACGGCCTCAGAAACCCGCTCGAGATCTTCCAAGCTATTACCAGCATTGAAGGCGGCGGCCGACAGGTAGCGTGAAGAATTAAACTCTGTAATTATTCGCTCAAAAAATAAAAAGGCGCGATCGGACTGACCGGCTTGTTGCAGCCGGACTCCCTCTTTGAACAATGTGGCCGCATCGAAATCGATCAGACCGAGTTCCTTGTCCGGCTTTATGCCGATGTGCAGGGGGTCGAGAAAAATCTCTTTAGCCGGGAGCTGATCTTTAATGGTCTTTGTTTTTGTTACACAACTGACAAGCGCGCCTAACGCCACAGAGACAAACCCGAGAATAATGACTATGTTATTTTTCTTCATGTTTTTTTGACAGATTCGACTTCACAAAGTTCCCTGACAAAGTTTTTCATGTGCGCTCAAACTTTGCAAGATCCTCCGACTTGTTTGCCGGCCGCAATCTTCAAAATTTGAATTTTAGGCGACTGCCAGAGTAAGCTGTTGACAATATGCCCATTCGAGCTATCGAGCGCATCGCCCTGTTGTTGAGCATCGTCTGGCTGGTGGCCTGTGAATCCGAGCCGCCAAAACCGCAGACAATGCAGCCCTTTGAGCAGGCCGACCAGGTAACCGCCCGCCGCCAACAGGTTCAAAGGATTATCGCACAGATGCTCAACGGCAGCGGTGATAGTCGCGACAAGGCAGTCAACAGCTTGCTCGAGCTGAACGATGTGGTTTTCAAGGCTGAGAAACAAGCGATCTTGGCCGGATTGGAAGAAGTCATCAACGAGCAACAGCCCGAGACATTAGCCGGGATTCTGCGCGTACTCGAAAGAATGCAGGCAGATGGGCTTGAACTGGTCCAGCGCGTATTAATTGGTCCCGACCCTGTTTTACGCAAGTATGCCGCCGAAACCCTGGTGAAAATGGGAAAAGACGGTCTTTATGTTCTGGTGGCTTCGATCAGGATGGTTGACCCGGCCGACAAGGAAGTGCGCCGGATTGCGATCAGCTCGATTGCGTCAAAGTTGAAACTCGATGACACCCGCCAACGAATGGAAGCCGTCAGCATGCTGGGGCGCGTCGGCCATTCGGCCCAAGCCAGTCTGGTTGGGGCGCTGGATGATCCCGATTCGTTTGTACGCCAGAAGATTATCTCGGTTTTGGCCAGTCGGGGTTCTGCAAATGAAGAAGTCATCCAGGCGGTCGAAAAAAGATTTAACGAGAACGATCCCATGATTCGGCGAGAGGTTTTACGCTTTATGTCTACAGTCGGCCAACCGGCCCGCGTGCTGCCGGTCATCATGAATGCTTTTTCGGATAAACATATTTCGGTGCGTCTGCAGGTTGTCGAACTGCTCGAGAAATATCTACCCGATCATCGGGCCGTGAAGGTGCTGGTCCGGGCCATCAGCGACAGCCAGAGTGATGTAGGCGTGGCTGCAATCGGAGTCCTTCAAGGAATGGGGACCAGGGCCGGGCCGGAACTTAAATTTCTGGAAAAAGCGTGTAGCTCTGAACATCCGCGAGTACGCGAGGCTGCCATTGTATCTTTCACCAAGGTTGAAGACGACCCCGACCGGTTGGCGGCGGCCCTGATGCGCCAGCTGTCTAATAAGGATCCTGCACTGCGCGTATTGGCCGCCCGCTTGTTGGGTAAAATGGGAGCCAAGGCCAACAAGGCCCAGACTTTGCTTTCCAAGATGGCCGATGATGAAGACGGCCGGGTGCGTCAGGTTGCCGGCCGGGCCCTAAACTTGGTAGCCCCGCGCCGGGCGTGAAAGAAGAAACGCGGCCCGCGGTCTGCGGGTCACAAACTCAAATGCGACAAGAAAAAATAGTGGTTGTTTAGCTGCCCTGAACACTTACAAAAAATTTTCTGCGGCGCGGCCCATCGAACTCGCAAAAGAACACCGATTGCCAGGTTCCCAGCACTGGCTCGGCCTTGTCGACTATCAAAAGCGTAAAAGCGCCGAGCAAAGAAGATTTTATGTGGGCCGCGGAGTTACCCTCGGCATGCTGATAACCATTCTGCCAGGGGGCAATTTTATCAAGCCCCGCAAGGATGTCCCGTCGAACAGCGGGATCGGCATTTTCATTTATCGTAATTGCCCCGGTAGTGTGCGGACAGTAGACTGTACAGGTGCCCTGGGTTATGCCGCTGGCTGAGATCGCCTTTCGCACCTGGGTGGTTATGTCGTTGAGCGATTCATGGCCCTGGGTGGATATCTCGAAATTCATCATTCTTTGACCTCCCGGCAGCGACCGCTTAGCGCAACTTGTTTAATAGCGGCCTGGTTTAGCTCTGGCCAAATACATGACGGCGCATCTGTTCGAGCCCGCGTATATCGTGGACATCTTCGGGCTGCAAATAGATTACTTCCAGCGACGAGCGATTCAAAAGACTGGTTTTCAGTTGTTCGAGGTGTGCTCGATCTCGCCTGGCCAGATCGGCTAGAGTTTGTTGAGCGATTTCCATGGCCGCGATCAGTTGAGTAACGGCCGGCTCGGTTTCGCCCCGACCGGCGACGAGCTCATGGGTCAGCAACTGACGCCAGTCGGGCACCTCAGGCAGTGCCACCGGCTCGGGCACAACCCGGTTGGCTACTACCGCTGCTGGTGTAAGATCGCGGCTGAATAGCTTGCGGTGCAGATATAGGGTCTCTTGTGATTGGTTCGGATCGACAGTCGTGACCAGAATGAAAGAAGAGACATCAGAACGCAAAATGGCCTTAAAGGCCGCCGCCCGCTGGCGAAAGCCTTCCATCAGGCTCGAGAACATGTCAATGAACGAGGCCAGTTCCTTGAGAAAAGCGAGGCCGGTGAATTTAGAAAGGGTTCGTACCACGTACCCGCCGGAGAAATCCAGGGCCCGCAACCCGACTTTACTGGCTAAGAGCGCCGGACGCATCAGCCAGCGGTAACCATCATTGTTCAGCACGTCTAAGATCCGATCGGGCGCCTCTAGAAAATCCATGCTGTGGGTCGTCGGCGGAGTGTCGACTACTACGAAGTCGAATTCGCCTTTCAGATGAAGGTTATAAAGCTCCTCCATGGCTGCGTATTCTCTCGAGCCCGCCAGGTCGTTACACAAACGTTTGAAAAAAGGATGTTCTAAAATGCGTTTCTGTTGTTTCGAGTTGGGTACTTCGCGGGTGATAACACCGGTAAGGCTTTGGCCGGTGTCGAGCATGGCGATATGCAGCGGGACCCGGGCCGGCACTCCGGCCGCCTCGAGTTCGGCGATCGATATGGTGTGATGGGCACCGGGCGGAATCCGGTCCAGGCCCAGGGCTCCTGCCAGGCGCATAGCCGGATCGATGGTCAGCACCAGTGTTTTACGCCCGCAGACTGCCGCCTGCAGGCCAAGCAAGGCGGCGATGGTTGTCTTGCCGACTCCACCGGGACCCATGGTTACGGCAATACGCTTGTCATTGATAACCGGAGTCAGGTTCACAGTCAGCCCGCCTGGGGTAGTTCGTTAGAACTGTTGGTGAAATGATTTGTCATCAATACAGCCAGGCTGTCGATTACGGTCAGGTCCGCAGATGATTTTGAAATCTCCGGAAGAATCATGACCGGCAAGTCGACTCCGGCCCGCAGGCGATCCAGGTAAACCTCCTGAAGTCTGAGGCGCGAACGAAAAAGCAAAGCGGCCTGGACAAGTGGACGGCCCAATTTGAAATCGGCGACCCGCTCGAAGTCGGCATTTGTAACCGATGGAAATGGATCAATCAGGGTCCGGTTGGCAATCGAGAAACCCAGGGGCAGGTTGAGGACGTCCCTTACTTTGTGAAACAGATCGATGGCCTCCGTGACTGGTAGTTCTTCGGGCAGGACCACCAGGTTAATCATGGTCCGGGACGGATCGGACAACAGCGCCTGGATCCAGGCGGCGCCATCGTAGAGCGGGCCCTTGCTGACACTTTCGGTGACCGCCCTTGGGGCTTCGAGCATCTGGGCCCCGGGGCCCGTGGAGGGCGCATCGAGCACGGTCAGGTCGTAGTCGCTGTTTTCGATCAAGTGTGTCAGGTGACCCAGGATCAGAATTTCGGCCAGGGAAGGCACTGCCCGCAGAAACCTGCGAACCATGCGTTGCTCGAAGACGGCTCGATAGACTGAGCGCAGTTTGAGTTTGCGCATGGCGTAGGTTTGTAGCGCGATTTCCGGGGTTAGATTGATCCAGGTTATCCCGGGGCGCAGCTCTAGCGGTCCGTCATTTGAGGGAGTAATACCAAACATGGGCGGGATTCGGCGCGGCGAACGAATTTCGACCAGGAGGGTGCGCTTGCCCGTGCGCGCGGCAGCCAGACAGCTGGCCGCCGATACGGCGGTCTTGCCGACCCCGCCCTTGCCGGTGAAAACCAACAGTTGCTTTTCGAGAGCTATTGAGAACGCCTTGTTTCGCTTGACTTCCATTGTTGAGGATTATAAACGTCGTTCTCACGGACACAAGGTGAAACTTCACAAAAACGCAGCCAGCGGAAAAAAAGACATGCGACGAATTGCGTTCATTAACGAAAAAGGCGGCAGTTGTAAGACCACCCTGGCCGTCAATGTCGCCGCCTATATTGCCGGAACGAACAAACGCGTCTTACTGGTAGATATGGACCCGCAGGGCCAGGTTGGCAAGTGTCTGGGGTTCTATGTCCGTGAAATGTCACCAACAATATATGAGATGTTGCTGGATCCAGAGCTTGGGGTTGCCAGCGTTATTCGGCCGAGTCATATCGATGGACTAGATGTCATAGTTTCCAACAAAACCTTGTCGGATTTCCCGGTCGAAGTTGCGACTCATCCGGATCGGGAGAGGAAACTTGCACAGAAACTCGAGGCAGTTAGCGATTATGACTACATAATCTATGACTCGCCGCCTTCCATGGGGCTGATAAACACAAATATCATGCTGGCTACCGAAGAAATTGTAGTCCCGGTCAGTTTGACTTACCTGGCGCTGGATGGCTGCGCCGAGATAGTCGAAACGGTTGACCGGATACGCGATAAATTCGGCAAGCGTAAACTGGAAATCATTCTGGTTGTGCCGACGCTATATCGGCCGACAAAACTCGCCGACGAGATTGTGCGCAGGTTGAAAAGCCACTTTCCCGGTCGTACTTCGAAAGTGGTTATCGGTTACAATGTAAAGATTGATGAAGCCCAGAGTCACGGCAAGAGTATCTTTGAATACGCTGCCTGGTCCCGCGGAGCTCACATGCTTGAGTCGCTGGCCAAGGAAATCATGAAAAGGGCCGACTGAGAAACTGTTCGAGAGGATTTATTCTTTCAGGCGAGTTTCCAGATCTTCAATTCGCTTGCGCAGGGCGGCAAGTTGTTCTTTGAACTTCGCCCGCGATCCGACGGCATCGAATACATTATGAATACGTTCATCAAGTTTCTTCTGGATATCGTCGAGAGTTTTCTGGGTCGAGGTAAACAGGTCACGCACCTGGCGGGCCTTTTCCTCAACAGTCGATTCGGAGCGACGAACGATCTTGTCAACCTGACGTTCGGCTTCTTGTTTGAACGATTGAACAGGCTGGGTCAATCGACGTTGAATAAAATCGGTAATCGAAGAACCGCTCGTGCGAATTATTTCCTTGAGCATACCTAAGGGCATTCGCGTGGTTTGTTTTTTCTGCTCCTCAAAAAGAATTTGTGCCAGAGTGACTTCGGTCAGGTCTTTGCCGGTTCGATTGTCGACGATCTGGACTTCCTCGCCGGCTTTTACCATGCCGGCAATTTCTTCGAGGGTTACGTAGCGACTCTCTTCGGTATCGTAAAGTTTTCGATTGGTATACCGCTTGATGACCCTGTTTTTGGAGGTTTCTTTGTCTTCCATGTCTATCTTGGGTACTCCCAAAACCCCGATCGTGTCAATACCCAATTTTAACACTATCTCCCGGTAGTGCCCGAATCATTCGACGAGTTGAGTCCCAATACTTGATTCCTATATGGTTATAGAGGATGATTAGGGTCTCCGTTGAGGTTGGTAGATGATAGTCGAATGCGGCGAATGTTCTACGAAATTCAAGATTGCCGATGAGAAAATAACTTCTCGTGGGGTTAAGGTTCGGTGTTCAAAGTGCAAGCATCTGTTTGTAGTCAAAAAGGGCGGCAAGACGGAGCAGATTGAGAAAACTGCCAAGCCTCAGGAAAAAAAGAAGACAGCTCCCCCAAAACCATCTGCAGCCGAACCGATCGCAGACGGCCCGACCATGAAAGTCCCTCGCCCTGACGGCCTAGGCGTTCCCGAATCGGTTTTCAAGGCCCCGACCAAGGTGACCGCTCCACCCCCGCCGCCCCCCCCACCCGGCAAACCTTCAAAGAAACTTTCGGCAGCGGATAGTACCGAGCTGGATGATATCTTTTCACGTCCAACCAAGGTCGGTCCGTCACCGCCGGCTGCGGATCAAAAAAAGTTTCCCGTGCCACCTCCTCCGCTGGCTAGTGACGGAGGCAAGAGCCTGGCCGATCGAGTAGATCTCGATAGTGTTGAGTCTGGATCCAAGCCGATTCCAAGTGCAGCACCAACGGCCCAAGTGTCGACGCCACCCCCGTCGGTGCCGCCTGCAACGGTTCCGCCGCCTCCGGTTACAATTAAAAGAGGCGCTGCGAAACCGGACACGCTACCACCGCCCCCCAAGGCAGTGCCCAAAGCAGCTCCTAAAGCAGCCCCCAAAGAAGCCCCCAAAGAAGCCCCAAAAGAAGCCCCAAGCCCCCAAAGAAGCCCCCAAAGAAGCCCCCAAAGCAGCCCCCAAAGAAGCCCCCAAAGAAGCCCCCAAAGAAGCCCCCAAAGAAGCCCCCAAAGAAGCCCCCCAGGCGGCGACAAGCACAGATTCGGGTCTGGGAGACGATCTTTTTGGCGATTTGAGTGCTTTGGAAACTGAAAAGAAACAACCGGTCCAACCGGCTCTATCAAATGAACCCGGGCTGGAGTTTGATCTTGAATCCGCAACAGCCACAACTTCAGCGACCTCACAACCAGGCCAGCCTTCTCAGGCGTTGAACGACGACCCGTTTGCCGGAATCGATATTTCGGCCGCTGCACAGCCCGGGGCGGCCAGTCAGCCGCCGTCGACTCCTGAACAACCCCTTGCGAAAGATTCGCCTGCGTCTTCAGTAGATCCTGTTTCGGGCGAAGCAGTTGGCAAACCGACCGAGGATCTGTTTGGCGATCTGGGCGACCCCTTCGCGGCAGCCCAGTCTGCAGCTACGCCGGATCCCTTTGCGACTCTTGGTGTTGGCGACACACCTGAAGCTCCATCTCAAGAACCTAGCCCGGCGCCGACTCAACCGCCCATGCCGGTAAGCTCCATGGACGATGACCCTTTTGCGGCTATTGACACCACGGTTCCCTCAGATTCACCCCCGGCCGGTCTGGTACTCGACGAGCCCGGTCCGTCGGGTCTGGAAACTGCAGATCCGGCAGCATTGGATTCTGATCCGTTCGGCTCGGCTGAAATTTCAGCCGGTCTCAGCGAACCGGCCGGCGGTCAAGGCGGGCCGGTTCTCGATAATGATCCCTTCGGGCAACTTGATGCAGCGGCTGCCGAGGCTCAAGATGAGCCCGGGCCGTCGGGCCTGCAGTTGGATCAAGACGGCAAGCTTACCGGTGAGGCGTTACCCGAACCACCTCCGCCAACAAAGGCGATTCAAGCAGATAATGCGCAGGCTCAACCGGCCCGGCAACTGTCGCCGGCCGCCCCGGCCCCGATGGCCCCGGTCTTGACTGAGCCGCGTCGGTCGAGTGGCGCGCTGTGGATCTACAAGGTTGGGTTTGGAGTGGTTGCGCTCTTGATGGCCCTGTTGCTGTTTGTGGCCTACCGTAGCGGAGGCAAACCCGACCTTACCTCCTGGGACACATATGTCCGGGCCTTTACCGGCGAGTCGTCTGCTGTAGAGACTGGCAGCGATTTACTGGCAGTCAAGCTTGCCAATACTGCTTATGCCAACCAGGCCGGGCACCAACTGGTAGTCGTCTGGGGTGAAGTCGAGAACCCGACTGCCGAGGACAAGGCCGGTGTGGCGGTTACCGGAAAGCTGCTGAACAAAAGAGGCAAGACTCGCGCTGAATTCACTGCTCCAGCCGGGATTTCATTTACTCCTCTGGAAGTCTTCAAGATGGGCGATGAGCTCGAGGTAAATGCGGCCTATCGTTCACGACTGGACAAAGTTGCCGACCTAAAAATTCCTCCTGGCGGCAAGGTGCCTTTTATGCTGATTTTCTTCGAGCACCCGGATGAAATGGACCATATAGAATTCAGCGTGCAACCGGCTGTTAGTCAAGATCCTCTGCGCGGCCTGCCGCCGACTCCGGCGCCGATTCCCGCGCCTGATTCCGAAGAAAAACCAACCAAGCCGGCCAAGAAAGCAGCAGCCAAGCCGGCCCCCGAGACTTCTCCCAAGACTGCACCCAAAGGCGGTTCCAAGATCATCGAGGTCAAGAAGAAGGGCGATTTCATCAAGATGAAGCCTGCGGCAAAGGAAACTAAAAAAGCCGAGCCTTGATGAATGACAGATCGTGACAACCAACAAATGCGCGACTGGAAAAAAATCGTCCGACAATTGGGGGCGTTGCCGGAAACGCTAATGCGTCGCGAAGTTCTGATTGAAAAATTGCAGGTCATGGAACCCGATCAGATTTTGGGTCTCCTGACCGAGGTGATGAACGGCGTTGCCAAACGAAGCCCAGCCCATGTCGGCATATTGGACGCAGTACACGAAGCAATATTTTTAGGGCAGCAGCAGGGTCCGATCTACGAGTTGCTCGCCGAGGTCTATCGCCTGGCTCGCGAGGAAAACAACGACGCGGTGGCCCGACTCTTAGTGATCGCCAAACCGCAAAGGGGGCCGATTCGCGCCGAGGACGCCCCCGGCGACCACGAGATGTCCCGGCTTACCCTGGGACTCAGGAAGTTTCTTGCGCGTGGGCATGATCGCACGCGCCTGGATCGGCTGCTTTTTGACTGCGATCCGGCAGTTGTGCGCAACCTGCTGCGCAACCCTCACCTGACGGAACAAGATGTTGTCCGCCTGACTGCCCGACGGCCAACCCAGGTTGAAATACAAAGGGAAGTTTACGCAAGCCGTTGGGGCGAGCGCTATCGCATTCGGCTTGCCATGATCTGCAATCCCTACACTCCAACAGATCTTTCACTAAAGCTGCTTGGCTTTCTGCTGAAAAAAGACCTGGCCATGGTGCGCAAAGATACCGGTTTGCACGAGCAGGTCAGGGCAGAGGCCCAAAGGCTGATCGACGAGCGCAGAAACCCGACAGCCGAGACGGTCGCAGACAAACCGGAAGATTAGTCGCTGCTGTCTTTTGGCGATTGTTGTCGAGCGTCTGGCGGTTCGGGGTTGCTGTTTTCTTTGGATGATTTTCGAAAATTCTGTAAGGTTTTGCCGATGGCCGTAGCGATAGTAGGCAGCTTACCGGCTCCAAAGATAACCAGAACCACAATTAAGAATAAAACCAGCTCGGCGAAGCCCGGCAAGGAAAGCCTTCCAAGGTCTGTTGTTAGTCTAACGACTAGTAGTCAAAGCCTAACTTGAAGTTGAACATGTGAATGCTATTATCTGAAAAGATGCCTTCGACCGTAATCTGGAAAATGTACGTAGTCAGGCGGCAACCCACGAAGAACCGGTGAAACATATTATCCTGCCAGTTGACCTCGTTAAAAACCATCTGGTCCATTGGGGTAGTAAATGTAGGGCTTGCAATTACGACGTGAGAACTGGCGTGGACGAACAACATGTTGTACCCGGCATAGGGAGTCAGGGACAGCATGCCTCCGATACCGAACGCATGTGAAAGCGATACATCCCAGCCGCCGGTGCTCAGCTCGAAATCCTTCGAGCCGACGGCGTGGTTTATGGAAAACCGGATGGCCAGATCTGGAATGTAATAAAAGCCCTCGTTTAGGGCCCACTTGAGCTCGGCGCCGACTATAAAAATTTCACTCTCGGGAACGTACGAGAGCTGGGCCCCGATTTCGAAACTGAACGGCAAACCTTTGCGGACGTGCAGGTGCGGGATGAACAACACACCTCCGGGGTTACCTTCGGTGGCCAAAGTCCAATAGTCCCGGTCATTGTGGATCGGAACGATTGAGCCCTCGAAAGCGAAGCTGAATCCGTTTAGCCCCAGAGTTTCAGCCGGCGCAAGAAAGACAGGTCCGGTCGCCAGGCCGAGTTCCCGCATCAAATCCTCGAAATTCTGCTGAGCACAGGTCGCGTTGCAAGTGGCATTGAAGAAATTGCCCAATTGCAGGTCGTAGCGCGCCGCGCTGGCCGGCTGGGTAAAGAGACAAGCCGAAACAAATAGCCCCAGTAGAGTGAGTTGACGGCGATTCATGCCAGAATCCTCGAGGTTGGTTGCAGAAACTACAACAATCCGCTTTATTTGCAGGAACCTAGCACCCAAGGCCTAAAACTGTCAAGGATTTTCAATTATTATCCAGGTCTCTTTATGTGCTTTCGGTACAGTCCTCTGAATTGATGGTAGCTCAGGCCGAGGATTTTTGCCGCTTTGCTCTGATTGAAACGAGCCCGGGTCAGGGCATCTTTGAGCATTTGAATTTCTAACTGGCGGATTGCGTCCGGCAGGCTGTTTTGTGATTCGCTCGTATCCGTTTTGGTTTGTGTGTCTGTGTCGACGGTCTTAGAGATCGGTTGGCTGCGGGCCGATCGAAACGGGTCAAATTCAATCTCGTCGATCTTGAGACCGCCGGATCGATAGACTGCTCGTTCTATTACGTTCTTCAGCTCGCGAATGTTTCCCGGCCACTGGTGGGCCTGCAGTCTGGCAATGGCCGCTGAGCTGAACTCGGGCACACTTGTCAACTCGAGCTCAAAGGCCATGCGCGCCGCAAAATGATTGGTCAATAGCAAGATGTCCTCCTGCCGTTCGCGCAAAGCAGGTAAGACCAAAACTTCGAATGATAGCCGATCGAGCAGATCCCGTTTGAACTTGCCGCTTTCGGCTAAAGTTGGCAGGTCGTGATGAGTCGCGCCGATAATACGAACATTCACCTGGGTCGGACTGGAGCTGCCGACTCTTTCGAAAGATCCGTACTCGACCACCCTGAGGATTTTCTCCTGGGCTTCAAATGGTATGCTGCCGATTTCGTCCAGAAACAATGTTCCCAGATGCGCTGTTTCGAAACGCCCGGTGCGCGGCTTGCTGGCCCCGGTAAAAGCGCCGGCCTCGTGACCGAACAACTCCGAGGCGATCAGGGTCGGGGCCAGGGCGGCGCAATTCAGGGTCACCAGGGCTTCGTTCCAGCGGCTCGACAAGTAATGCAGGCGCGTGGCGGCTAGTTCTTTGCCGGTGCCTCTTTCGCCGATTATCAGAACCGGGCGTTCTACCGGGGCGACTCGGGAGAGGTCTTGTTGAAATGCAACGAAAGCATCGGATTGTCCCAAAGCATCGTTTGTTCGGTTTTGTGTTTCTACTGAGATCGACATCCTGGTAAATTTCGCTTATGTTTGGTAAATATAGCTTATTTATAGCAAAATACGCCATCGATGGCAAGGCATTAATTATCCAGAAAAATAATATATCTATATAAAATAGACATTTACGAAGATCCACGCGGTTTGGTCTGCAAATTGCTATCTTCCATAGCTGAAAGTCAAACGTATGCTGGCAAAGCCAGTGATAATTTTTGGTTACAGGAGACTCGCCATGGGAGTATTTAGCCGACTACGTGACATTGTGAATTCCAACATCAACTCAATGGTGGAAAAGGCCGAAGATCCGGAAAAACTGATCAAGTTAATGATTATGGAAATGGAGGACACCCTGGTCGAGATCAAGGCCTCGGCCGCCTCCGTTATGGCGACTAGAAAGAAAGTTCAGCGGGCCCTGGCGAGCAGTCGCAGCAAGGCCGAAGATTGGGAGAAAAATGCCAGTCTGGCCATGGACAAAGATCGCGAAGATCTTGCGCGCGAGGCGATCAGGGAAAAACATTTCTACCTGAAACAGGCCAAGATCCAGAACAACGAACTTGTCGAATTCGACGCACTAGTCGAGCAGTACCAGACCGACATTCGGCAGTTGGAAGACAAGTTACAAGAGGCCCGCGAAAAGCATCGCATTCTGGTGCAGCGCCATATTCACGCCCAGGGCGCCATGCGGGTCCAGAACCAGATCAGAAAAGCAGAGTCGAGCGGCGCTTTCGCGCGTTTCGAGCATCTCGAGCATCGCATTGATCGGGTCGATGCCGAAGCCGAACTGGTCAACTATGGTCGCAAGTCGAGCCTGGCCGAGCAGTTCGTAGCCCTAAAAGAAGATGAGGGAATTGAAAAAGAGTTTCTGGAACTTAAGGCCAAGAAAACAAAAAAGGCCAAGAACGACTCGGCATGAGAAAGGATGGATGGTACACTGTGACAGCCGAAAGATTACCCGGCTCAACTGACAAACGGTCGCCACGGTGCGGGCCAGGAGACGCCAGCGATGTATACGATAGATCTCACAATGGTCATAATAATGGGTACCTCCTTGATTGGCCTGATTGCTCTGGGGGTTTTTGTGCTGATTGGAATGAGGATTGCCAAGGGCGGTCGCTCTTCCAAGGGCCAGATGCCTCAGGATGATGAAGTCCGCATGATACAGGAGATTTATCAAGGACTGGCCAGAATGGAACAGCGAGTAGAGGCACTCGAGACAATTCTGGTCGAGCGCGAGAAAGAGAGCAGACAATGAACAACAGATCTGAAAGAAGCCGCCGAACACTATACCGTTCCCGGAAAGGGAAAATTCTAGGTGTTTGCAAGGGCCTCTCCGAATACTTCGGCGTGTCGTTGAAATGGACCCGCATCATTGCCGTCTTGACTCTGATCTTCACCGGTTTCTGGCCGGCAGTTGCGATCTATCTGGCGGCTGCCTACTTCATGTCTCCCGAACCGATCGTGCCGCTCGAAAGTGATCTCGAAGAAGAATTTTACAACTCTTACACGGCTTCCAGGGCTATGGCCTTAGGGCGCCTGAAATACCAATTCGATCGTCTCGATCGCCGTATTCAACGAATGGAAAGCGTTGTGACCGGAAAAGAATACAACTGGGAGCAGAGATTGAACAGCTAGCTAGCCAGGCATCTTCGGCCTGTAGTTATGAGATCGGGCGAAAAGTTCTGTCATTGACCGCGTAGCTCGATGGGCGCTATCCTGCCCGACATGGATCAACTGAGACAGAAAATAGAAAAGGCCCTGAGTCAACTGGGTTCGAGTTATTCAGCCTACGGCCTGACCCTGGATTTATTGCACGGCGATGCATCCGCGCGACGCTATGTGCGGGTAAGCGGCGATTTGCCGCAGCGCTCGCTGGTCGCAATGATTCTGGCCCCCGAGCAGGCCCGTTTTTCGGAAGAAGCCATGCGCGGACCGCAAGCGGATGAACTTCCTTTTCTTAACATCCATCGGTATCTCGATCGTTCGGGAGTGCGGGTGCCCCGGGTGTACTTGACGGACGAGAGCCTGGGAGTCGTGCTGCTCGAGGATCTGGGCGATAATACCCTCGAGCGGGTTTTACAGGTGGATGATCAAGCCGATATCGCCGAGTTGTACACTCGGGCGGTTGAGCTGTTAGCCGACTTGCAAGCTCGGACAACATCCAACCGTGACGAAGCCTGCCTGGCCTATACGCGCAGCTTCGAGTTTGATTTATTGCGCTGGGAGCTGGATCATTTCATTGAGTACATAGTCGTAGCTGATCGCAAACAGACGTTAAGCGGGCCCGAGCGCCAGGTGATCGACCAGGCTTTCGACAAGCTGGCCGAAACGATTGCGGGCTGGTCGCGTGGTTTTGTTCATCGCGATTTTCAAAGCCGTAACCTTATGTTCAAAGAAGACGATATTGTCCTGATAGATTTCCAAGATGCCCTGCTGGGCCCTTCGGTATACGATCTGGTGGCCTTGTTGCGCGATTCCTATATCGTCCTGGATACGGATCTGGTCGATCGCCTGATCGATTGTTATCTGCAAGCTTGTGCACGGCATGAACTCGAGCGCCCGGCCAGAGACAAATTTATACGCCAGTTCGATCAGCTGACCGTTCAGCGCAAACTCAAAGATGCCGGTCGGTTCGTTTTTATCGATCGGGTCAAGGGCAATCCGAATTTCCTGCCCTTCATTCCGGCTTCGCTGAATTACGTGGCCGAGGCCCTCACGCGTCTGGAAGATCTGGCCGATTGCCAGGAAGTATTGGCCAGGGTTGTTTTGGAGTTGGCCCCGTGAGCGTCGAGGCCAGCCTGCGGGGCATGGTGCTGGCGGCCGGCTTCGGCACCCGTCTGCGACCCTTGACCAATTTACTGCCTAAGCCGCTGGTGCCGGTCCTCAATCGTCCGCTAATCACCTACCTGTTGGACCTGTTGAAAAAAGCCGGGGTTTCCGAGGTTGCCATCAACCAGCATCACCACGCCCAAAAAATCCCCGAGGCGCTCGGCGATGGCTCGGCTTTCG
>JAFDKH010000188.1 GCA_019307065.1 Deltaproteobacteria bacterium | reverse complement strand
GTTGGATTCGTTTTCACCGGAGAAAATCACCTGCTGATAGGTGGACTCGGCCGGTATACCGGCCACGGTCAACTCGCGGGAGGTGTCGTTATAAGTCGCCGTGGTCGGCGGGGTCAAGAAGCCGCCCAGAGTATGGGTACCGGAAAAGTCATCAACGAACATCACCCGGCCACCCATTGACAGACCGCCGTCTCCGCCGATCAGACCGCCCATGTTCAAAGCCAATGCAATCACGACCCGCTGCACCTGGCTTTCGGGAATACGACCGGCCACGTCGGAGACGTTGAGCGAAATCGCAGGAATCTCGCCGTCGGGCGAGTCTTCCTTGGTTTCGGCGTCCAGACCGGCGCTGATACCCAGCGGAATCAGTCCGACGTCTTTAGCAATCACGCCGCCCAGAATGATGACACCGTCGTACCACCAGCCCCCGGCAGGGTTGGTCGGCATCGTGTCGATATTGAAGGTCATCGTCTGATCCATGGCGACCTTGAGGGTCATGTCCTGCAAGGGGAAACCGGCCAGGTTGTCGTAATCGGGTACGAAGTCGTCGGTCTTTTTGTCATCGTCGATATCGTCAACATCGAGAACCTTGTCGATCGGCTGGATATCTAAGTTGGGCACGATCGCGGTGTAGAACTTGGCGAATTCGGGCAACAGGCTGACCAGGATCGAACCGAAGTCAATGTCGTCGCCGCCTGAGATGACCGGACCCAAAACGTCGATCAGGTCGGCCAGGTTCATCTTGCCACCCAGGCCCCAGGCTGCGCGAATGCCCGGAATACCGGTCGGTTTGAAATATTCTTTGAAGCAAGTCGCGTTCAAGCACAATGTCAGGCCGGAAGGCAAACCGACTACCTCAGTCGCGCCACCGAGCTGAATTTCGGTTTTGATCATCCCGCCGATCAGCAGGTCGAAGTTGAGATTGACCAGGTTGCCGGGAATGCTCAGGCCGCCCAGGCCGAAGAGCACATCACAGGTGTTGCCCTCTTCGCAGGGAATGCGGGTGAAGTCGAAGACGCCCTTGATCCCGCCGGCGATTTCCGTGGGAGGGTTGTCGGTGAAGTCGAGGTGATAGAGCTTGCCCATGTGGATGATCATGTTGGACTTGTTGGCAGCCCGGAGGCTGAGGTAGTTGTACTCGGCATGGAAGACGTCGATATCGGCCGGAGTATCATCCAGGTCGATGGTAACTATGGCTACACCGTTGGCGCCGGTGGTTACCGCAGCTTCGGCGCCGATGGTAACAACCGCGCCCTCGACCGGGGTGCCTTCGAGCTCGCTGACTACGATTACTCTAGTGCTTCCTTCGGCAACAACGCCGTAGTTGGAGATTGCGGCCGTACAAGTCGTGGTGCAACCGCCGCCGACGGTGGCGGTAATCACGGCGTCGCCGGTCACGGCCCCGCCGGTTACCAGACCGCTTGCGCCTACTGCCGCCGAATCGGTCGCATCAGAGGCCCAGGTGAAGGTAACCCCGGGGGCCAAGGCGCCCGACTGGAAAAAGGCCGAGGCAGCCAACTGGACGGTCGAGTCTAGCTGGGTGACGGCCGAGCCGGGGACTACGCGACAACTGGCGATTTCGGAACAATCGGGAATGGTCACGCAGTCGCCGTCGTAGCAAACCTTGCCGCCGGCACAGTCGGCGTCTTTACGGCAGTGGTCAAAGTCGCAAACACCGTTCTTGCAAGACAAGTCACCGGCAAACGGCATATCGAGCGCCTGACATTCAGCGTCGCTGGCACACTCGGTAACACAAGTGTTGGTAAAAACATCGCAGGCCAAACCAGGGCAACAGGCCGAAGCATCTTTAGAGCAGTCTTCGCCGGCAGCCAGGCTCAAAGTCTCGCACTCGCCTTCGTCGCAGATGACTTGACCAGGGCAAGCCGCGTCGTCGCAGTCGCTGTCTTCGCAGCAGGCCACGCAGAACCAGAGATCAGCTTGGCAGCTCATGTCAAAACCGGCCGGGCATTCGCAGACACCGCTTGCCGAACAAGTCGCATCGCCTTCGCAATCGTCGTCGGTGCAGCACTCGGCGCAGGTGCCTTCACAGTCTACGGGCAACGGCCATTCACAGTCCCCACCACCGTTACTTCCACAGGCTGTGTAGCATAGAGTACCGGCTACGAATAACGTCAGCATTACTACCGATAGAATTCCTACTCTCTTCATTGTGTTCTCCTTGAGCAATGGGTTCTAATTTCCCCTAAGATTGACAACATTCATTTGTATTTTGGCTATTTCTAGGTCAGATGGGCGTTTATGTCAAGTGTCGGAGCTTTATTTGGAAAGCAGCGATTCAATTTGCTCAACCAAAGCTGGAACGAGCTCGCCGGCCTTACCCCTGACTGTCAGATCGGCGATCTCTTGCGATAAAACAGTATCTTCGGGATTGATTTCGACGATAAAAGCGCCCGATTTCTTGGCAACTACAGGAATGTAGCTGGCCGGGGCAACCACCGCCGAAGTACCGATCACCAACATGACCGAGGCGACCTGGGCCATACCCATGGCCAGGCTGCTGGCCTCGGCCGGAATCGGCTCGCCGAACAATACGACATCGGGCTTCATGATTTGCTGACAATTGGGGCAGCGCGGCGGAAATTCTTCTTGCCAACGGGCGCGAGCATCGGCCGCGGCTACCGCTTGGCCGCATTTGATACAAACCAGCCGGCGGGCGTTACCGTGAAACTCGACAACCGTTTGCGAACCACCCTCCTGGTGCAGATTATCTATGTTTTGAGTTATGACTCCGCTCAGCAGGTTCAACTCTTCGAGCCTGGCAAGCCCGCTATGGGCCGGGTTGGGATCGGCCGCTTCGAGAACCTTGTCCATCTCGCGCAACATCGTCCAGACTTTCTCGGGATCGCGCTTGAATGCATCGATGGTGGCATATTCCATCGGGTTGAATTTTTCCCATAACCCGCCGCTCGAGCGGAAATCAGGTATGCCCGACTCGACGCTAATCCCGGCCCCGGTAAAAGCCAGCGAGTTTTTACTCTCGATCAGTTTTTTAGCTACTACCTGAAGCTGTGCAATTGACATTCAGACTCCCGTTGGTCGATAGCCTTGTACTTTATCATTGACTAGCGGACGTCACAAGCGCGTGCTAACATGCCTGGCTGCAATGGTACGCTATCGCAAGAAATTGAAGGCCCCCATCCGGCTGGCCGACTTGATCTCTTCACGCACTAAGCGTTGGCGAGTTCAGAAACTCAAGCGTCTCGAAATCATCCGCCAGAAATGGGTTCAGGCCGCCGGCGATTTTGTGGCCAAGCATGCCGTCCCGGTGCGCCTGGTAAGAAAAACTCTGCGTGTCGGAGTCGACGATTCCAGCTGGGTAAACGAAATGTCTTACCTGACCGACACTATTTTGCAAAGGCTGCAAGAACTCTTGCCGGGCAAGTGGGTCGATGAAATTCAAACCGTGGTCGTTGAATCTTTGACTGAAACCGAAAGCGCCAAAGACACTCGGCCGCCGGTCATGTTATCCGAAGCGACCGACGAGATGAACCAGCGCGTCAACGAAACCCTTAAAGACGTCAGTCAGCCTGGCCTGGCAACGGTCATCAAGCGCGCCATGTTGACCTCGCTTAGGCGCCCCATTCAAAATCCCGCGCTTGAAAAAGATGCCGACCCCGAGCCCGGGGTTGACGACCAGCAAGACAATGCTGTAGAAATTGAATAGTCAAAACCTACCAACGGAGAGCAATCATGAAGCTTCTAAATGGATTGATCTGTTTGTGTCTGATGACGGCCCTGGCCTGCCTGGGGGCATGCTCGGGCAGCTCAAACGGCAACGATGCCGGCGACGCCGACGGCAACGACGGTGACAACGGCGATCCCGGCCAGAGCCAATGCGGGACCCAGAATTGCTCGAGTTCCGAACGGTGCATAAACGACACCGTCTGCGTTCCGGTAGGCAGCCAGGTTGCCCAGGCTTGCGAAGAAGAGCACGACAACATATTCAGCCCGGTCGGGCCGGCTAATCTCAGCTGCCACAACGTCGAGCCCTGCAGCATAGATAGTGATTGCGGCCAGGACAACTCAGGTGCCCAACTGGTGTGCAAGGGAAGCTTCTGCGGGGTTGCTGCCCCAAACGGCGGAGGCCTGCCGGCCACCGTCACATTCAAGGGCTGTGTGGATGCATTCGGCATCGGTGATACAACTCATCAGATGCGAGTTGCCCTTTATCTCGGAGACCAAGACCCCTCCGGCAGCTCGACCTGGGACATGGCGACTACTGAAGATCAGGCCAACTGCGAATACTGGGGCGCATTCGAGTTCAGCGACGTCCCGACAAATGTACCACTGATTCTAAAAACTTATGACGAATTTGATGACTTCGTGGTGACTTACAAATACAACCTGGTTCTCTGGTCTGATCTGGCCACCGACAACGGCGGCTGGGAATTCGATACCCGCACAAGCAAAGTAGACCCTCGCACCGGTCAAACTATCTCATTGAACCCCTGGCGCGGCTATGCAATCAGCCATTCGACCTACAACGTCATCCTGATGGCAGTCAACATCAACTTACCGTCCGATCACGGCGCCATAGCCGGCACCATTCGCGACTGCGACTACAAAGAAATGTCTAATGTTCGTTGCGGAACGATGGAAAGGGCGGAGGAGTTGACCTTCTTCACCAATGCCGAGAATCCGCGGCCCGACAAATCGCGTGACTCGAGTAACGTAAACGGCATCTATGCAGCCATCAGTCTCAAAGAGGGCACCCACAAGCTCTCCTGCCTGGCCCAGGACGGGCAAGGCAACCAGGTGCCTCTGGGCGAATATCAAGTGAGGGTTTTTGCCCAAGCCATCACGATTCTGTCGTTGGATTGGTACCCGGGAGTCCGATTCGAGCAAACAGTGCTTGGAAGTCATCTCAACTCTTCCGTGAATCATGCGTAACCGGGCCGGCCTGAGCTTGTTTTCGTTACATAGTCTCAGCAATTCCGGCAGCCGGCCAGTTGGGAAGACAAGCGTGAACTTTGCGCGTGGCAGAAGCAGCCGGGCGGCTGAGCGAACAACATCAGCCAGGGTCGCAAGGATTTCGTGACGGGCGACAGCCCGCTCGCGACCCTTGGATTGGTGGCCCGCCCTGGCCGCCAGGTAGGGCGGGTTGGATATGACCAGGTCGAACCGGCTGGCCGGCAGAACACCATCTAGTTTGCCGATGTCAGCCTGAATGATCTCGATTTTATCTTTTAGTTTATTGTGAGCAACCGAGCGCCGGGCCCGTTCGACCATATTCTTCTGGATTTCTACTCCAATTGCCGATTTTACCTTGGCGAACCTGACCAAGACTATTGGAATGATTCCACTACCGCACCCCAGGTCGACCATTTGTTGATGGCCGGTCTCGACGAATCCGGCCAGAAGCAGAGTTTCGACGCCGAATCGATAGCCGCGCTTGGCTTGATATATCTCCAAATCGCCGCAGATCAGGTCCAGGGTCTCAGACTTCTTTACGGAAAGCTGTTTTTCTTTCACAGATTCAGTATCCGCGTGAGAAAATAACGGCCGCAATGGTCTTGAAGAATATACGCGTATCCAGCCCGGGTGACCAGTTTTCTATGTAATGAATATCCAGTTCAACCATTTCTTCAAAGGAGAGCCGGTTGCGGCCAGACACCTGCCACAAGCCGGTTATTCCCGGAAGGGCCTCTAAGCGCCTGCGGTGCCGGTCACGGTACTGCTTGACCTCGTAGGGAACCGCCGGGCGCGGCCCGACCAGGCTCATGTCACCCTTGAGAACATTTAACAGCTGCGGCAATTCGTCGATCGAGAAACGGCGCAAGAAGCGCCCCAGCCGAGTTATTCTGGGATCGTTTTTCATCTTGTAGACCGGGCCCTTGCTGTCGACCTCGCCTGCCTGACCGTCTTGGATTACTTTTTCCATCAGTCGACGGTGTTGCTTGTCGCGAGAATATGCCAACATTGTCCTGAACTTGTAAAAATTGAACGACTTGCCCGCCCGGCCAATCCGCTTCTGGACGAACAAGGCCGGACCACGCGAACTGATTTTAATCAGCAGGGTCACCAGCATAAGAAACGGGGCCAGGGCTACGATCAGCAAGGCTGCGATCACCAAATCAACCAGGCGCTTGGCCACCCGGTTCAAACCGACAATATTGGAGCCGGATGGCCCCATCACCGGTACACCGGCGATTTGTTCCATGTTCATATTGTCGAGCAGAATATCGTATAAATCCGGAACGACCGCCCACTGAACGCGGTGGCGGTAGCAGGCATCCATTGAATCCATCAAGTGCTCGCGACTCAGATCCCCGCTAATAAACAAAACCCGGTCGATCCCATGGCGGGTGAGAATTTTACCAAGCTCTTGGGGACTGCCCAGATTTTGAACTCCCTCGGGAGCTTGCTGACCTTCGCGCAACAGCATCCCGACCAGATCGTAGGGATTATCCGATCCCTGAAGCCTCTTGACCAGCGCTTCGGTTTCTTCGGTCTGGCCAACCAGAAGGATTTTTTCTCTGACCGAGCGCCATCTGAGGACTTGTTCTTTGGCAATTTGGAAAAATGTTCTGAAAGCCAGGGTCAACAAGAAGGCCAAAGGCATCAAGAACAAGGCCGCCAGGCGTGAGTAAGAAAAACCACGATAGAAAAAGGCGATCGCAAACAAGGCGGTGAAAGCCACCAGTTGAGCCTTGATCAAGCGAGAGAGCTCTTCTCTTTTGCGAATGCCCGGCTGGTACAAACCAAAGGTTGTGAAGATAATAAACCAACCCAACAACATGTAAGGTAAGGCATTGTATAGTGCGCCCCAGGGAGCCGGCCCCTCGCGAACGGAACCTGGAAAAATGCTTGGCCAATCAATGTAGTAGCGCAAATCGAATGCCAGGTTGGCAGCCAGAAATAGTGCAACCAGATCCAATAGAACCAGCATTACCCTTTCGATCGAACTGTCTTTCTGACTTGGCACTTTATCTTTCCTACCACAAAATCGGAAGCTTACGCAAAAACTTGGCCTAGACTCTTGGCTATTGAGGGCAAAGCAAGGGCCGTGCCAACCAAAAACCCTTTTAATATCAATGCTTCAAACCTACCCTGTCCCCGTCTTTTTGTCGTTATCGCGACAAAAAAGACATAGCCGTTGAAAATATTATTGACTAATCTCTATACAGATCGAGGAGTTTGTGCTTTTCGGTGGTCCATTCAAATCTCTTGGCTTGCAACTTACCAGCGGCGGCAAGGTTGTCACGCTCGTCATTGTTTTCAGCCAGCCTGCTAATGGCTTGTGCCAGGGCGTCGACATCTCCCGGTTTCACCAGGCAAACGCCGGACGGGAAAGTCTCGGCAATTACTCTTGTGGCCGAAGCGATTGTTGGACAGCCCATTTGCAGGGCTTCTAACAGTTTGGTAGGCAGCAGAAGATCGGTAAAATCGTCCTGGCGATTGGGCACAACGCATAGATCGGCATCGGCCAGCGCCTGGGCAACCCGCCCCTGCGCCACCTCGCCAAACAAGCTGACTCGCCCAGCCAACCCATTTTGGGCAACTCGGCTTTCCAGGCGTGGCAGCCAATCCCCTTCGCCGTAGATCTGCAAACGAGCCTGCGGCAACTCAGCGGCAACTTTTTCGAAGGCTTTGAGTAAAATGTCAACGCCATAACGGTGAACCAAAGTGCCGTGATGGATGATGACGAATTCCTGGCCGGTTTTACTTTTTATCGGCTTCGAACTAAAAGCCTCCGGATCGGGACAGTTGTGCAGGACAACGACTTTTTCAGGGCTGACCCCCCGCTCAACCAGCAGCTGCTTGAAAGCTTCGGTGACCGTGATCACCTTATCGGCTGCGGCGCACGAGCCGCGTTCTATAAACTGCATGATCATCTGAGCTGCCGCCCCGCCCGTTTTTTTAAAGCGCGAGCCGTACAGCTCGGGAGTCAGGTCGTGGATATCCAGAATCAGCCTGGCACTCAGCAGCCTGGTCAAAACACCGGCCGTCACCAGAAAATCAGGCGGGGCATGTACGTGGACCACATCATAGGGTCGATTGATATGGGCGGCAGTCACCAGCCCGGCGGCCAGGCCGGCAAAGGCCATGTATTCGGCCATGTAGACCGGCAAGGCCGAACCGCGGTGGCGCATAATCGGCAGCCTGAAAACATTCATACCCTCGAATAGCTCCTTAGAAGCCTGGCCGGGCTGCTTGAGACAAATGATATCGATTTCGTATCCGGCGGCTACAAGCGCCCGGGCCTCGCGCCTGACCCTGAAGTCACGCGGAAAATACTCGTGAACCACCATGCACACGCGACCGGGCATAAGTTCTGAATCTCCTGGGGATTACTGCGCCTCATATTGGCTGACAATTTCTTCGACCGGCCCCTGAGCCCTCACCTCGCCCTTTTCCAGCCAGACCACCCGGCTGCATAAATCGCGAATTGTCGGCATACTATGCGAAACGACAACCAGGGCTTTACTTTCTGTGATCAGCTCCTTCATTCTGACTGCACTTTTCTTTTGAAACTTTATGTCTCCCACGCCCATCAACTCATCGATGATCAGTATCTGGGGTTGGATCGAAGCGGCAATACTAAAAGCCAGGCGGGCTTTCATCCCGTTAGAATAAGTCCTGACCGGAAGGTCGATGAACTCGGCCAGCTCGGCAAATTCCACGATCTCTTTGTACTTTTTACGCATGTCCTCGATGCCGAACCCCAAGTAGACCCCGTTTAGAAAAATATTATCACGCCCGGTCAGGTCACCCTGGAAGCCAGCCCCCAGGGTAAGTAAAGCAGATACCTTGCCCTGGACTTCCACTATTCCAGAAGTGGGTTCCATGATTTGCGAAAGCAAAAGACACAAAGTGCTCTTGCCGGCCCCATTGTCACCTATCACACCCAGGGATTCTCCCTGCTTGACATCGAAACTGACGTCTCTGAGCGCCCAAACCTCAATTAGTTCATCGCGCTTCAGAATTGAACGGAACATCGCCTCGCGCAGCGATTTTCGGCGCGATTTATACACTTTGTACAACATGCTGGCCGAGTTGACTTCGATGATGTTGTCAGGCTTCATAGTTTCTGCACCAGACGCCCTTCATAGCGTTTGAATACAAGATATCCGCAAGCACAGCAAACCACTCCGACCAACAATGCATACCCAAGATCGTACCAGGCAGGCATGCGACCGTGGATGATGATGTCCCGGTAACTGGTCATCAATTCGCAGAAAGGATTGAGCCTGAAATATTTATGCAGATGGTCTGGGACTCTATCCAGGCTGTAAAGCCCGGGCGACAAGAAATACCACATGCGTAATATATGACTAAGAATGTTGGGCATATCCTGGAAGAATACTCCCAGGGTGGCAATGATGAAGGAAAGCCCAATCGTGACCAAAACCTGGATACCCATAACAACCGGGATCATCAAATAATAAATACTGGGCCAGCAGCCCCACTCGGGCGCATACCAGAGCGCCAGGCCTACGGCGACAATCAGGGCAATCATGAAATAAATGGTGTTGGACAAGACGATCGACAGCGGCAGGACTGCTTTTGGAAAACTTATCGACTTAATAATCGCGCCCTGGCTGATGATCATAGTCACCGACTGGCCAATCGAAGACGCGAATGCTTTCCAACATAAGAGCCCAATCAGCAGGAATAAAAGATATGGCGCCTTGGGATCACCGCGTCGAAATAAGACCTCGACGAGAACATAATATACGCCGGTCATTAGAATCGGATCGAGCAGCCACCACAAATAGCCAAGGACGGTATTCTTGTTTTGGCGCTTGATATTGGAGCTGACCAGCATTCTCAGAAGATGCCGTCGAGCCCATAGATTTCCGATAGTCGAACGCATAGTGGCTACTTTCTAATACCGACCCAAGCTCAACTCGTCAAGAAAGTACAATCTGACTCAAGGCCTTGCCTACCCGAGTCGGGTCTCCAAGAATCTTTGGCGCTCTCTTGTCAGGCCGCTTGCTTTCCAGCAGGCGGGAAATAGTCCGACCTATCTCGTCAGCAGTTTGACCGGCAATCACAACCCGTCCCCGCCGATAAAAACTTTCCGCCCTAGCCTGTTGATCATCCCGGCCGGGCGTGGTCAATGGAATTATCACTCCTGGTGTACCGCTGGCTTCGACTTCCCCCATTGTGTTGTAACCGGCGTTGCAGATCACAGCATCGGCACCGGCGAATAACTCGGGCATCTCGGGCTCAAACCGAATAGTCTGCATATTCCGACTCTTTTTAGGAAGCGGTTCGGGATTCAAAGGCCCCCAGACAATCAGGCAGCTCAAATCGTTCCTGGAAGCGCTCAGCTGTTGCATGGCTTGCCGGGCTGCGGCTCCAATTCGTCTCGCCTCAGGCCAACCACCGCCTCCCAGGGCGATAACAACCAGGAATTTCTTGTCTTTGGCATAGCGTTTACGCAAAACAGGGATTCTGGCGGGATTGAATTGCCTGACTACCTGACCGACAAAATGACAGCGCCGGGCGATTTGGCCGGGAAGTTCAGTCTGACTGAATTCATCTCTCTCGTGAGGAACAAGCCAGGCATCAACCAACCTGGCTGCCGGGTCATCTGCCAGTTGCCGCATCCCGTGCGATCTCAATTTACGCAGCACAACCGCTATTCGACAACCATGTTCGTGCAGAAAAGAAAACAATCTGCGATCGATGACAAAATCAATCATCATGGCCCGGGGTTGAAAAGCTTTTACGAAACGCTTGACCACTCCGGTCTCATATTCGCTTCTGCGACCACGCAAATCATGCCGGCCGAGCGGATGGCGCGGATCGGGAATCTTGGTCAAGTCGAAACCGGCGGCTGAAACCATATTAAAAGCCGGCGATTCGACTAAGAAGTGCACTTTGGCCTGTGGCTCAACGGCTTTCAGTGACTGTGAGATCGTCAAAGTCCTGGACAGGTGACCCATACCCATGCCGTCGATTGCCAAAACCAGGAGCTTCACTTGACCCCCCTTCCAAACAAAGTCAGTGATGAGTTGATTACCTGTACTCCGGCCCGGACCCAGGCCCGGGGACTGTCGCTACTGACACAAAACTCAACCCGGCCCGGAGCGGTCAGCAAAAGACGCACAAAGCTGCCCAACTGCTGCCAGGCCCGCGGATGCAAAAAAACATCCGCGACCGATGGCGTCAGCCAGCCGCGCGGTACATCAAACATCTCGGCCAGAAACAAGTCGGCCAGAAACGAGGCATGGCTCGTCTCGCTCAGAGCCGCCAGGACCCGCCCCAGCCTTTGGTCGGCCGCCCCGGCCCAGTTGACTACCACCTGGCGAGCTTGATCGCCATGCGGGTGACGACTCAGCATGCCGACCACTTCGGCGGCTAAGTTGTCCGGCCCGCAAAACAGTTCCACCGGAACCGACTCGACCAGCAAGTCATCCAGCAAGCGCTGCCAATCAGCTACTTGCTTCGTCGCCAGCACATGCTCAGCGACATTGCTGCCCGGCGAGCCGGCTTCTTCAGTCAGCAGAATTCGAGGGCTCGAATAGTCCGATTCGATTGAATTCAAAAAACCTATCGATTCAGGTCCGACAAACACGAAGGCTCTGACACGAAACATCTCAGCCAAAAACCCAGCCAAATCACTCCCGGACGGGTCATCATCAAGACAGACCCAATCTAATGACCGGCTGGGACTAACGTCTTTAGGAATCGAGGTACAGGCCGAAAGTAATAGGGTGCCCGGCCAGTTAGATTGCAGGTGCTCAATAACTTGTTGAAAAAGTCGTCCCGAATTCGTGTCGGTATCCGGGTTGGGTGTGTATACGAAAACGGACATGCCTGGTGCGGCTTCCCTTCTGAGTAGATTATCGCCTACCCGCGCTTGTGACGGCTGACCACTTCAATCAGCTTGCGAGCCCTGACTTCGAAAGAATGCTGTTTTCTGACCTTTTGCATTGCCGCTTGCACCCGATCCGTGACATCCGGATACTCGAGCAACAGTTGCTCGATGCAATCGTCGAACTGTTTTTTGGTCCTATATTGCATGACGGCCTCGCCAAACAAGTCTCCCATGGCCGGCTGATAGTCTGAGATGACGGGCAAACCGCATGCCAGGGCCTCGAACACCCGGTTGTTGACATAGCCATGTTTGCGCATGTCCGGCCAGTGATCATTGAAGGTCACTTTGGCCGTCGAGTAAAGACCGGCAAGCTGCTGATTGGGTAAGTAGTCGGCCACAACCAGCTTAGGATCAACCCATTTCTGCCAGCCTCGCCCCCAGATTTTGAGTGGCAAGCCGGCCCGGACTGCCCACAACACGGATTCCCTCTCGACGTTGCGAGTGTTGCCCACGAAAACAAAGTCTGTGCGGGGACTGTCATCAGACAGCTCGCCAGGTTTGAATCGATCACAATCAACACCCTGAAGCAAGGCAGCTACCGGGCAATCGAGCCTGGCCTGCAACCAGACGGCATGTTTTGTAGAGGCCGCGAACACCAGATCGTATTGAGAGCATTCATCTAATGAAATATCATCCGGGTGGCTGATTATCCAAAGTACTCGAATGCCCGACAGTTGAGCCCGGTAAGGCTGCCTGCCGCGCAGCACCAGAGTTGCATCGGCGGCCGGCTGGTTGTCCCACTGATCAAAGAAGTCGATTTCGACCTGCTGCCCCAGCTTGGTCAGCCAGCCGGCCAGCGCCCGGCTGAAATGCGTGTCTCCCCAACTCTCCCCCGCTTCACCGATCGGGGCCGGGTTTTTAATGCGCCACTTCACAGCAAACCCCGGCAGTTTGCATGAAATTTTCCAAACAACCCGGCAAACTCACGGGCCTGATCAAGCACCGAGGGCTCGGCCGGCTGGGCCAGCTGATCATTTAGTCTGGACACAATTTTGGACAAGTCCAAGGCCGGCAAATTAACAGCAGACGAGAGAACCAAATCCCTCCAGGCCCGGCCGGACGGCTTCAAGTATTCGGGCGCCTGCCAGTCGACCTGGGCCGGCCCGGCCTTCGGCTGACCCGGGCTTTTATCGCCTACAAAAAATAAAGGAGTACCGTAATGATAGTTATGCAGCAGCCCCAGCCCCAGCCCGAGCAAACCGTCATCCATTACAACCAGGCCCTGCGTATCGGTTTGGACCAACATTTTGACCAAGACCTCGAAAAAATCCGGAAAATCGCAGCCGGCAAGCTTGACCACTTTCGAAGGCTCGGATCGGTCTTGTTGAATGTCAAAATCAAAGCCCAGGACTTGGACCGAATTCTTAGGGCCGGTTTTTTCGAGCAACTCGGCCAGGCCTGGCTTCAGTCCTTTTGAGATGTCACCGGCCAGAATAGTCAGGTCGGCCTGATATCGCGCAGGCCTACTCAACACGGCCGTCTCCAAATCTGAATGCTCGTTTTTCCAGAGCCTGAATGTGCGCAAGACTTCGTTCAGTCGATAGGAACTCACCGGAGGATGATCGCTGAGCAGAACTTTTTTGACCAGCTTGACAATGTTAAATCCAACTCTCCAGCTCCAGGAGTTGAAATGCGTTAGAACATAGCGATCAATTTGCTCGAGCCACCTGGCAATCTTCTTGATATCCTGGCGTTGCTGCATCAAGCGAGCTTCGAGATTCGAAACCGTCTCTAAAAGCTTGTTTGTTTCAAGCTTCCCCGAACTCGTATCGAGTAAAGAACCGACATCAACCTGTTTTTGTTTCCGGTCAACCATTAACGCTCTTTTGATAATTGCTGGCGACAACTTCGCAAACGGTCCAGAAGTTCGTTGGTCAAGATAGCGGATTCACACTTGATATCATCGACTTGCCAACGCAGTCCGAGTTGGATTATCAGTGATTCCAGTTCAGCGGGCGAAAGCTTCAGCTCAATTCGGGTCAGACCGAAAAGATCGAGCAGTACTCTTTCTTTGCCATCGACGACTACGACAATTGACCTCAGGTCGTTCGACCACTCAGCCTTTGTATCCTGCGCGTCTCGTTTGATGTGAAGTAATGTCCGGCAGCCGGAAAACGCCGGGTGTTCTTCCGGATTTGCAGCAGCCCCGAACGATGCAAGTGCTTTTGGGAAAATTTTCCATAGTTCGTTCAAATAGGTTTCCTCAAGCCACTTTTTCGTGTCGGGTACATGTTTGGGATAAAGAGCTTTCAACACTTGGGAATTGATTCTTTTCAAGTGTTTTTTATGTTCCCCGAAGGCCGCCCCTCTTTCGTGGAAAATAAAACAAGAGGTATTGACGATGTTGATCAGGCCGGCGTGATTTGCGCGTTCACTGTAGTCGTTATCCTCGCCGTAACCGCGATTGAACAGGTAGTTGTCAAAATAACCGATTTTCTCGATCGCACTGCGGCGAATGTAATAGCAAAAACCCGATGTAGTCGGCACGCGTTCGTGGGGCCGGTATGAAATCATGCCCAGCAGCCGATCATACATATCAGGCGTCCAGCCATTTTCTATTTCGTTGTCGTAATAGCCGCGCGGAACCGAGAAAACCCCTTCGGCGTTGCTAATCGGACTGGTTGTGGCGACATTCTCGAATGCATAGGCGGAAACAGCCAGCTTCGACAACCAGCCCGGGCTAACCAGTGTATCACTATTGAGCAAGATGACATCGTTGTGCTCATTGGCAGCCCGCATACCCAGGTTAACCGAAGCCGTGAACCCCAGATTCTGCCGGTTTCGAAGAACAATCGTATCGGTCCGACTCTCGGCAAATCGTGCGCAGTATTTTTGAATCTCGGGATCGGGGCTGCAATCGTCGACCAGTACGATTTGGGCGGCTTGTTTGGCTTTTACTATCGAGTCAAGCAGCCGGGTCAGACTCGCCAGGCCGTTGTAAATCGGTATCACAACAGAAACCTGGTTTCTGGCAATCAAGCGCTCCAGCATGGCCGGAAAAGAATCGGAAAAAGTTCGCCAGTGCCCCTGGCGATACTCGGTATCGATCCACGCTTTCAACTGCTTGAAAAAATCCGCCAACTTGACTCCAGTCTTCAATCCGGGTTTGCCGCCCGGCTCGGCTTCTCATAGTAACGCTCGAGAGCAACCCGATTCTTTCTTTCTCTAGATTCCCGATCCAGTCGGGCCCCAGCAAAAACGTCCAGCAAGTTCCGAGCCACGTTGATCCAGGTATATTCACGAATCTTTACCAGCCCGGCCCGGCTCAGTTTTTCAGCCAGCTCACGATCTCTATAGACCCGCTCGGCGGCATCGGCAATGGCATCCGCATGCCGATTCGGCACTACCAGGGCAGTCTCTTCGTGAATTGCAAAATCAAGCGTACCGGCCTCGGTGCACACCAGAGGCACACCACAGGCCATGGCCTCAGCCGCCGGATTCGACCAGCCGGCGTCTTCTTCCGGACAGATCATCAGATCCATCTTGTTCAAGAGTTCGGCCACTTCGCTTCCGCCGAGAGTCGGGTAACTGACATGCTCGAAAGTAACTTCGAGTTTATCTTTTGTATCTCCGAATACATGCAGTTCGACTGGAATTCCACGTCGCTTTAGAA
>JAFDKH010000187.1 GCA_019307065.1 Deltaproteobacteria bacterium | reverse complement strand
AACAACCCAATGTCCGGCATCATGTTGTATGCCAGCCTGGTCAAGGAGCAACTAGGCGACGATCACTCGGCCGCCGGCGACATGGACGTCATTATCAACGAAGCCGAACGATGCAAACAAATCGTAGCCGATCTGCTCGAATTTTCTCACCAGACTTCTTACGAACAAACCGGAGTAGAGGTCGCCGTCCAGATTCAAAAGGCTCTGGATGTGCTCCTGCAACAACCGATATTTCACAACATCAAGCTCGATCTGCAAATCGAGCCCGAGCTGTCACGTATCTTTGCTAATCCGATCCGGCTTAACCAGGTTTTCATGAACCTGATCGTCAACGCGGCCCAGGCCATGAAAGGCTACGGCGAACTGACGATCATGGCCCACCATCGCTCCAACCAGGGCATCGTCGAAATCTGTTTTCGCGATAGCGGCCCGGGAATTCCCAAAGAGATTCAGGATCAGATCTTCGATCCTTTTTTCACGACCAAGACCGACTCAGGCGGCACAGGCTTGGGTCTTTCTGTTTCTTACGCAATTGTCCGAGAGCACAAGGGCACTATCCACGTGAAATCAGAGCCAGGCCAGGGGACAACTTTCACACTGCGTTTTCCCGCCTTGCAGCTAGATCCAACGGAGGCCGTATCATGACCAGTCCGGCGATTGCGCCCTCGGTTGGCAAAACCGATCTATCGAACCAATTGGTCGAAGCGGGTTTGGATGTTCAGGCCTGCTACCAATGCGGCCGCTGCTCGGCCGGTTGCCCGGTCGCGCCGTTCTTCGATTTGTTGCCGATGCAGGTAGTCCGCCTGAGCAGCTATGGGCTCGAAGACGAGTTACTCGGCTGCCATACAATTTGGTTATGCGCCTCGTGCGAAACCTGTACGACTCGTTGCCCAAACGACATTGACATTGCCGGGCTGATGGATTTGTTGCGCCAGCGGGCGCTGGCCAAGAAAATCAAACCAGCCGAACGGCGAGTTGCAGCCTTTCATCGCTCTTTTCTGAGATCTGTCCGGCGCTGGGGCCGCACCTATGAAGTCGGAATGCTGGCAGCTTATAAAACGCGCTCGGGAGACCTTTTCGGTGACCTGGGTCTGGGCTGGAAAATGTTCAAAAAGGGCAAGCTGCACATTTGGCCGCGTAAAATTCGCGGGCGCCGTAAGGTCAAGGCTATGTTCAAGAAGAGCAAGAAGGGAAGCAAGGAATGAAGATGTCCTACTATCCGGGTTGTTCTTTGACCGGCACCGCCGCAGAATACGATCACTCGATTCGTGAAGTCGCCGGTCTGTTAGACATCGATCTTGAAGAACTCGAAGACTGGAACTGCTGTGGGGCGTCTTCCGGCCATATGACCGATCACCAGCTGGGAATCGAGCTGGCCGCCCGCAATCTGGAAATTGCCCGACAAACAGGCCAGGATTTATTGGTACCTTGTTCGGCATGTTTTCAGCGCCTGAAAGCCGCTCAAGTCTCAACAAAAAGCAGCCCACCGACAAGCGGCCAAGAGTCAGCTCAGGCTGATGTGCAGGTATTTCACTTGACCCGTTGGATTTCCAGGCCGGAGATCCTCAAAACCATTAGAGAATCGGTTGTGAGATCTTTATCCGGACTGAAGCTGGCCTGCTATTACGGCTGCTTGTCGATGCGACCACCGGCAATAACCGGCGCGCCCGACTATGAAAACCCAACCGGACTCGACATGATCGTCACGGCCCTGGGGGCCGAGAGTGTACGCTGGTCGCACAAGACCGAGTGTTGCTCGGGCAGTTTGTCAATGTCCCGGCCGGATATAGCTCGAACACTTGTTAATGACATCATTCAAGCCGCCCGACGCGGCGGGGCCTCGGCCCTGGTTACCGATTGCCCGATGTGCCATGCCAACCTGGAGTCACGCCAGCTTGATCTGCAGGCCGCCGACGGTGATGCCTGCCTGCCGGTGTTTTTTATCTCCGAGCTGGTCGCCTTCGCCCTGGCACAGGAAGTGCAACCCAAACGCTGGAAAAAACACCTGGTTGATCCGCAGCCCGTTTTGGGCGAGCTGGGTCTATAACCCAACCGGAGCCCGAGTATGCAAAACTCCGATCCAATAACAAACACCAGCCAGCCGGCTCCGGTCGGCAAGCCGGTTGGTGCGATCATGGTCAGCGGCGCCGGGATTGCCGGCATGCAAGCCGCTCTCGACCTGGCCAATTCCGGTTTCAAAGTCTACCTGGTAGAAGCACTCTCGGCCATCGGCGGTAAAATGGCCCTGCTGGACAAGACTTTCCCGACCAACGATTGCGCCATGTGCATTGTCTCACCCAAGCTCGTTGAAGTCGGGCGCCATGAAAATATTGAAATATTGACCAACACCCAGCTCGAAGAACTGAATGGTTCTGTCGGTCACTTCAAGGCCAAGCTGCGGCGTGAAGCCCGTTATATCCGGCTGGACAAATGCACCGGCTGTGGCGAATGTGTAAAAAATTGTCCGATCGAAGTAATCGACGAACACAACCTTGGAATGAGCGTTCGGCGGGCGGTTTACAAGCGTTACCCCCAGGCCATCCCGGGCGCTTTCGCAATCGATAAAGCCGGCCGAGCTCCCTGCAAGCAAGCTTGCCCGGCCCACATCAGCGTCCAGGGATATGTTGCCCTGATCGCCGAGGGTCGGTTCAGTCAGGCCCTGGCGCTCATTCGCCGGGACAACCCCTTCCCTTCGGTCTGCGGCCGAGTGTGTCCGGCCCCTTGCGAAACGGCTTGTTCGCGCAGTCAGGTTGATCAGCCGATTGCCATTCGCCAGCTGAAGCGCTTCGTGGCCGACTATGAACTACGCAACGGTTTACCCGAACTTGACAAACCCGAGGCTTCGCGCAGCGAAAAAGTCGCGATCGTCGGGGGCGGGCCTTCAGGTTTATCGGCTGCCAACTATCTGCGCTTGAAAGGTTTCAAAGCTACCGTCTTCGAGGCGCTGCCTAAACTGGGCGGCATGCTGCGTTACGGCATACCCGAATATCGCCTGCCCAGGAAAATTCTGGATACCGAAATTCAGGCTATTTTAGATCTTGGAATAGAGGTTGAGTACAACAAGCGCTTTACCAAAGATTTCACGATCGACTCGCTGAAAAAAGACGGATTCCAGGCGATCTATCTGTCTACCGGAGCCTGGATTCCAGGCACGATGCGGATTGAAGGCGAAGATCTCGAGGGCGTGGTCCAGGGCATCGATTTTCTCGGCCGGGCAGAACTCGGTAAAAAAGTCGAGGTTGGCCGCAAAGTCGTCGTGATCGGTGGCGGCAACACTGCCATAGATGCCGCCCGGACAGCGGTCCGCCTTGGCGCCGAACAGGTCACCGTCCTCTATCGCCGTTCGCGAGCCGAAATGCCGGCCGAAGATCACGAAATCGAAGCGGCTATTGAAGAAGGTATCCAGCTGCACTTTCTGGCCGCGCCCAAGCGCTGCCTGGGAAACGCCGGCAAATTGACCGCGATCGAGTACCTCAAGATGGAACTGGGCGAACCGGATGCCAGTGGCCGCCGCAGACCGATTCCAATCGAAGGCAGCGAAACCCAGTTGCCGGTCGATACCCTGCTCGAAGCGATCGGCCAGTGGGCCGATCTCGATTTCTTGCCGGAACCCGAACGCAAGAAGAGCCCAACTTCCGAAGAACGCGGCTGGCTGGTGGCCGATCCGGTTACCCTCGAAACTACTATACCGTCAGTCTTCGCCGGTGGTGATCTGGCCAGCGGAGCAGCTACCGCAATCGAGGCCATCGCGGCCGGCAAGGAAGCTGCAATTTCGATCGAGCGCTACCTGTTGAAACAAGACATTCGTTCCGGCCGTCCTCATCAACCGCCGGTGGCCGAGATCACTCCCCAGGGCGTCGAGGAAAAAGCGCGAGTCAAGGCGAATATGCTCGACAAGCAAGTGCGTAGCGGCAATTTCGACGAGGTCGAAGAATGCTTGACCGAAGACCAGGCCGTGGCAGAAGCCAAGCGTTGCCTGGCTTGCGGAATATGTTGTGAGTGCTATCAATGCGTTGAAGCCTGTGAAGCCGGCGCCATAGACCACGATCAACTCGAAGAGACTCTCGAGGTCGAGGTCGGCTCGGTCATTCTCGCCCCTGGTTTCGAGGTTTTTGACGCCGAAATGCGCCCTGAGTTTGGCTATGGCCACTACAAGAACGTAATGACCAGTCTCGAGTTCGAACGCTTGCTGTCCGCTTCGGGTCCGACCGAAGGGCATGTCAAACGCCCAAGCGACGGCCAGGCTCCGAAGAAGGTGGCCTTCATCCAATGCGTCGGCTCTCGGGATCAGTCATGTGACCGCGATTATTGCTCATCGGTGTGTTGTATGTACGCCACCAAAGAAGCCGTAATCGCCCGCGAGCACGACAACAATATCGAACCAACCATTTTTTACATTGATCTGCGGGCCTTTGGAAAAGGCTTCGATGATTACGCCACTCGGGCGCGTGAAGTTCACGGTGTTCGTTTCGAGCGCGCCATGATCAGCCGGGTTTTCGAAGATCCGCAAACCGACAACCTGAGCTTGCGCTACATCGACCAGGCCGGTAAGAGGGTCGAAGAGGAATTCGACCTGGTTGTTCTTTCGGTCGGTCTGCAGATTCCCGAAGCGACAAAAAAAATGGCCGCGCGCCTGAATGTCGAAATTGATCGGTTTGGCTTCGCCATTACGGAAACTTTCCAGCCGCTGGCAACCAATCGCGCCGGAGTTTTCGCCTGCGGAGTATTCAACGCTCCCAAGGACATTCCTGAAACAGTCTCGGAGGCCAGTGGGGCCGCCGGGGCGGCGGCTGTCTACCTTTCTGAATCACGCGGTTCACTAATTGCCGAACAGGTCTATCCGGCCGAGCGTCAACTGGCCGAAGATGAACCCCTGCGGATCGGGGTATTTGTCTGCCACTGCGGCATCAATATTGCCGCAATTGTCGACGTCGAACACGTCGCCGAGTACGCCCTGACATTGCCGGGCGTGGTCTACTCCGATCATCTGTTGTACTCTTGCTCGCAAGACACACAGGAAAGCATGCGCGAGATCATCAAGGAGCACAATCTCAACCGGGTAGTCGTGGCATCTTGTTCGCCGCGCACACACGAATCTTTGTTCCAGCAAACTCTGGCTCAGGCCGGGCTAAATAAGTACTTGTTCGACATGGCCAACATTCGCGATCAGTGCTCCTGGGTGCACCGCTCAGACAATAAACGGGCGACTGAGAAGTCAAAACGCCTTATGAGAATGGCGGTCGCCAACGTAAGTCGCGCCGAACCGCTTGTTGAACGTGAATTCGAAGTTGACTCCAGCCTGTTGATAATCGGTGGCGGACTGGCCGGTATGACCGCCACGCTGCATGCCGCCCGCCAGGGCTTTCGCGCGCACCTGGTGGAACGTGAGTCACAACTGGGCGGCCAGGCCCGCAACTTGCGCCGCTCGTTCGATGGCCGTTCGGTTGGGGATTACTTGCGCGAGCTTGAAGGTCAACTCGAAGCCGAGCCGAATGTCCGCATCTACCGGGGCTCGGAAGTTGTGACTCATACAGGCTTCATCGGTAATTTTGAAACCGAGATCATGACTCCGGCCGGGGTAACTCGCAAGATCGTGCATGGCGCTATCCTGATCGCCACCGGTGGCTACGAAGCCCGACCCGAACTGTACGGCCTCAATGAAAACGACGCGGTCATCAGTCAGACCGATTTTGAAAAACGCCTTTACGATCAAACCGGACTGGGAGCTACTTGCCAGCACGTCGTCATGGTCCAATGTGCCGGCTCACGAGATGAAAACCAGCCCTACTGTTCGCGGGTTTGCTGCAACCAGGCCATCAAAAATGCGCTGGCTTTCAAGCAGCGTTATCCGGAAACCCGCGTAGACATCCTCTATCGCGATATCCGCTCGTACGGCCTCAGTGAACTTAGTTATCTAGACGCTAGAAACGCGGGAGTCAATTTTATCCGCTTTGACCCTGAAACCAACCCGCTTAGTATAGAGACTACTACTACAAAATTACGGGTCGAACTGGAAGATCCATCGATTCGCAGAAAAGTCATCCTGGAGCCGGACCTGCTGGTTCTATCGACCGGCATCAAGGCCCATGACAATGAGGAATTGGGTACCATGTTGCGAGTACCTCGGGCCGAAAATGGTTTCTTCATCGAGGCCCATGCAAAACTGAGGCCGGTTGACTTCTCCTCTGAAGGCGCTTTCCTGGCCGGGCTGGCCCACGGACCCAAGAATATGTCTGAATCGATCGCCCAGGCCTCGGCCGCCGTGGCCCGGGCGGCCACAATCTTGTCTAAGGACAAGCTGAAAATGTCCGGCGTAGTTTCCGAAGTCAGCCACCCCGAACGCTGCGCCGTTTGCCTTACCTGCGTCAGGGCTTGCCCCTATGGAGTCCCGACAATAAATGAAGATCACGTGGCCGAAATCAACGCGGCCATGTGTCAAGGGTGTGGAACTTGCGTAGCCGAGTGCCCCGGACAGGCGATTAGTCTGGGACACTTCAAGAATAGTCAAATTCTGGCCAAGATTGATGCTTTTTCAGAAACAGAAAGCCGAGCGAAAACGGATTGAGGAAAATCAGATGAGTGAGTTTCATCCGAAAATAATGATGTTCTGTTGCCGCTTCTGAGCGTACACCGCAGCCGACCTGGCAGGTTCGGAGAGACGGTCGTACCCAGATAGCACGACAGTTGTGCTGCTGCCGTGTACCGGCAGGGTTGAAGAAATCATGTTGTTGAAAGCCTTCGAAAACGGGGCGGACGGCGTTATGGTTGTCGGCTGTCTCGAAGGTGATTGTCACTACCTAACTGGCAACTTACGGGCCCGCAAGCGAGTCGAGCGAGTGGCCGGTATATTGGACAAAGCCGGGATCGGTAAAGAACGAGTAAAAATGTTCAACCTGAGTGCCGGCGAGGGAGCCAAATTTGTGGCTTATGCCAACGAAATGGTCGAAAACATTGCCAAGCTAGGTCCAAGCCCGATCAATCTGATCCGCAGCGGACAACCGCTCAGACAAACTCAAGAATCCGAAGCCGAGAAACTGGGAGAACAAGCATGATCATTGGTGAGGCCAAACCGATAGAAGAAATCCTCGAAATAATCGAGCCGTTCGATAAAATTGTTCTGGCCGGCTGTAACGGTTGTGTGACGGTTTGTCGCGCGGGCGGCCAGAAGGAAGTCGAGATTATGGCTTCGACCCTGCGCCTGGCCCGCGAGACCGGCGGGCGCCCAATTGAGATCCGCGAGGTCACCCTCGAACGTCAATGCGACCCCGAGTATGTGGAACTGATGCGCCCCTACGTCGAAGACTATCAGGCGGTCTTGTCAATTGCCTGCGGTGCCGGTGTGCAATTCATGGCCGAGAAATTCAGCCGGACTCCCCTGCTGCCGGGCATCAATACCAATTTTATCGGAGTAACCGAACGTCAGGGTGAATGGGCTGAGCGCTGCCAGGCTTGCGGCGAGTGCGTCTTACACCTGACCGGCGGAATTTGTCCGGTGACGCGCTGCTCAAAAAGCATTTTTCACGGGCCCTGCGGCGGGTCGGTAGACGGCCATTGCGAAATAGACAAATCGGTGGCCTGCGGCTGGCAACTGATCATCGACCGGCTCAAGGCCCTGGATCGAATGGATATGTACGAAAAACTCAGGCCGATGAAGCGCTGGCGTACCAGCCGGGACGGCGGGCCGCGACGAATCATCCGGGAGGATCTGACCCAATGAAAGCGGGCAGCAATCTGGAAAAAGTCTTGGCCGCCGGCCATTTCGCGGTTACCGCAGAATGCGGTCCTCCGCGAGGTGCCGACCCGGAGGTCGTTTTAAAAAAAGTCGAACTGCTCAAAGGCAATATTGACGCATGTAACGTAACCGACAACCAAACCTCGGTTGTGCGGATGAGCTCAATAGCCGGTTGTGTGCTATTGAAGCAGGCTGGCGTTGAGCCGTTATTACAAATGGTCGTTCGTGATCGTAATCGGATTGCCCTGCAGTCGGACTTGCTGGGCGCCTCGGCTTTGGGCATTCGCAACCTGCTGTGCCTGAGCGGCGATCACCAGATTTTCGGCGACGATCCCCAGGCTAAAAACGTACACGACATCGATTCGATCCAGTGGATCAATCTCGTTAAAACCATGCGGGATGAAGGAAAGTTCCCCTCGGGTAAAGAACTCAAGGGTTCCCCCAAGATGTTCATTGGCTGTGCCGTCAATCCTTTCGCCGATCCTTACGAAATCCGGGTGGCGCGCCTGGCGCTCAAGGCAACCGCCGGGGCCGACTTTGTTCAAACCCAATGCATTTTCAATCTGGAGAAATTCGAACGTTACATGGAAGATGTCCGCAAACGCGACTTGCATAAAAAGGTGGCAATTTTAGCCGGAGTGACTCCGCTTAAATCGGCCGGGATGGCCAAGTTCATGGCCAAGAACGTGGCCGGCATGGACATACCCGCCGACGTGATCAAACGCGTAGCGGCAGTCGATAAAAAAGAGCAACCCAAAGTGGGCATTCAAATGTGTATCGAGATGATTGACCGCTTGCGAAAAATAGAGGGAGTGGCTGGCGTGCACGTTATGGCGATCGAATGGGAGAAAAAGGTCAAAGAAATCGTGTCCGGAGCCGGCTTGCTGCCTCGTCCGGAATTATAAATTGATTAATCGACCACAACCTGGCAAACCAAGGGTGATAACGAATAGGGAGAACAGGCAATGAGTAAAAAGAAAATTTTTCTGGTAGACGACGACCCGGATTTCGTGGATGCGGTCAAGGCAGTCGTTGAGAGTGGTGGTTACGATGTCGAGGTGGCCTACGACGGCAAGGAATGCCTTGAAAAAATTGATAAGGTCAAACCCGATCTAATCATCCTTGATGTCATGATGCCCGAGATGAACGGACACGAAGCCTGTAAGGAGCTCAAGCAAGATCCGAAATATAGCGAGATCCCGATCATCTTGCTGACTGCCGTGGCTTCGCGGGTGACTTCGAGTACCTACACTCACCGGGACATGCTCGAAAGCAATGCCGAGGATTACATTCCCAAGCCAGTTGAGCCCGAAGTTCTTTTGGCTCGTATTAAAGACTGGATATAGGCAAAGACCCTGCCGGGCCAGAGGAAGGGAGTGGGGGCAATGCCTTCTTCCGAAAAACTCCGGATTCTTCTAATCGATGACGAAAAGGTCATTCGAGACGGATGTGAGCGGGCCCTGGCCAGCGAGAATTACGAAATTCACCATGCCGAAAACGGCAACAAGGGCATCGATCAACTGAAGGAAGATGTCTTCGACATAGTCCTGCTCGATCTGATGATGCCCGGCATGGACGGCTTTTCCGTTTTGAAATGGATCAAGAGCAATCAACCCTGGGTAATGGTAATCGTAATAACCGGTTTCGCAACCGTTGCTAAAGCAGTCGAGGCCATGAAACAAGGCGCTTTCAACTTCGTCAGCAAGCCTTTCACTCCGGATCTTATCCGCCTGGTTGTCAGCCAAACCGCCGAACAGCGGCTGCTAGTTTCCGAGACGGCCAAGCTGCGCGAGGAAAGTCATCTCGATCATGCAACCATTGCCAAGGAGCAGAGCCGGCTTAATAGTATCTTTAGCTGCATGGAAGGTGCCGTGATGGTCACCGATCATCTAGGCACTGTCGTGCTGCACAACCCAGCCGCTATTCGCATGCTGGAAGTTCAGACAGACCCGGTAATCGGCAAACCGTTATCCGACTCGATTCTCGACCAGGGAGCCCAGCAAATGGTCAGCGAGGCTATTTACAAGGGCTCCTCGGTTACGCGCGAATTTCCACCCGGAACGATCTCGCGGCTTTTTTTGCGGGCCCGTTGCGCTCCGGTCAGAGTTGACGACGGTAAGACAATCGGCTCGGTGACTGTTTTCGAAGACATTACAACCCATAAAAAAATAGATCAGCACAAGAGTGAATTCGTTGCCATGGTGGCCCACGACCTGAGGGCCCCGCTGGCTGCGATTGTACAGATGATTTACGCCATTCAAATGTGCGCCGCCGAAGACAACGAACGCCGAACCCACCTGCTGAATAGAATCAGCGTGCGCATTAAAGACCAGCTCCAGATGATTGAAAACCTGCTCAGCCTTTCTCGTTTGGAGACTGGATCGCTGGTACTCAACCTCGAACCAATCAATGGCAATGAAATTCTCAGCCAGGTAGTCGAGACCATCCAGCCCAAAGCCGAAAGCAAAGAAATCGAACTTAAGTTCGAACCAACTCAAGAACCCTGGCGGGTGTCCGTCGATCTCGATCAGATGCAAGTCGTGCTTACCAACATCGTCGACAACGCCATCAAGTACACCAATAATGGCGGCCGGGTAACTGTCTCCGCTTCAGTCAATAATTCGCTTGGCCGAATTTCTATAGCCGACAATGGAATCGGCATCGCAACCAAAGACCTGAAAAACATTTTTGACCGGTTCTTCAGGGTCAAAGGCAAAGATACTCGCGGGATTACCGGCTCAGGCCTGGGCCTGTCACTCGTGCAAAAAGTTATCGAAGCACATAACGGCTCGATCGATGTTGAGTCTGAACCCGGCCGCGGGACCACCTTCATCGTCAACCTGCCCATAGCCGAAGCATCGAGTTAAACCAGGATGCTGAGTCTCAAGCGGCTACCAATCAGCTTGATCATATTGGGAATCTTGATCCAGTCCCTCGGCTG
>JAFDKH010000037.1 GCA_019307065.1 Deltaproteobacteria bacterium | reverse complement strand
CCAAGGTCCCAAGGGTTTCCGTGCATGGCCTACGCGGCACCTGGGCGACCCTGACTACCGACGCAGGGGTCGCCGGACACGTCGTCTCGCGCGAAATCGGACACACCAACCAGGTCACCACCCGGAGTCATTACATCGCTTGCGGGGCAACCCAGCGAGCAACTTCGCGGCGCATGTTTCGGGTCATCAAAGGCGGAAAACAGTGAAAACGGGTACTGAAATAAATTTATTTCCGTGCCCGGGCCTATTTTTAGGTACTGTTAAAAAAAGAGTGGGTGATTTCAATAATGAAATCACCCACTTCGAGTGGAGCTGAACGGGGTCGAACCGTCGGCCTCCTGAATGCCATTCAGGCGCTCTCCCAACTGAGCTACAGCCCCACATTGGTTTTCTAAGAACAACTGCAGACCGGCTAATTAGCACCTTGGGACAAGAGTGTCAAGCTGTGGCCGGCCAAAAAAAAACCCAGCCCCGAACTTACGAGGCTGGGTAGATGCGTAAATAAGGCTTATTTGGCAGCCTTTTTCTTTACGACTTTTCGCTTAGCTGGCTTCTTCTTTGTGGTTTTCTTTTTGGCGGTCTTCTTCTTTGCGGTTTTCTTGGCTGGTTTCTTCTTTTTGGCGGGTTTTTTGGAGCCAAGTAAGCGATCCATTAATTTGCGGATTTTCTGATATGTGTCTTTGACCGAACCGGGAACCCTGAGCTTGCCCTTTTCGATCAGGTTGAAAGTCTCTTCGCCGAGCCTTTTGAACAACTTGTCGCGCTCTTCAAACAATCTGGCCCGATCGAATTTGAGCTTGTCGAGACCTGAGCTTTTCATCAACGACTTGGATATGTCGTCCAACTGAGCTACGGTTTTCTTCCAAAGAGCTAAAGCTTGCTTTGTCAGATCGTCTTTTTTCTTCTTCTTGGCCATAACGAGTCCCCTTTACATTAGTGTCAATCACACTTTGACGCAGCGCGTCTTTGTAGAAATATAAGTCACTTGACGCTCTGTGTCAAAGATTTTTTGGGGATTTTACTTCTTTTTTTTCTTTTTCTTGTTCTTTTTGGAAGATTTCTGCTCTTGGTGGACTGGTTCTGCTGTTTTATCTTGTGATTTCTTGCCCTTAGCACTTTTATTGGCGTCTTTTACCTTGATCACGCCCTCTTCTATCAGGCGCTCTTGAACTTCTTCCTTTGACAGCGGTTCCGGTGGTGCCGGTGCCTTCTTCCTTCTGTAGATATAGAACCCAATCACAAAGAAAATAAGTACAATCCCGATGAACTGGGAAGTGGAAATCGACCCGATAACATAGCCCCGATCGGTATCACCCCGAATGGTCTCCAACAAGAACCTGGCAACCGCATAGCAGGCAATCAAGATCAGAAAAACCTGCCCGGTGAACTTGCGCTTCTTGAATGCAAATAACCCGACCGCTACAAGGAAAAACCCAACCAGGGATTCGTAAATCTGGGTGGGATGCACACACAGCGAATAGCCGTCCATTCCTCCGGGATACACGCTGGCCGCTTGGCTGCCGGGCGGGAAAGACAGGCACCAGGGAACGTCGGTCGGTATTCCGTGACAACAACCGGCTAAAAGACAACCGATCCGGGTGATTCCCAACCCCAACAACATGGGCGTTGCCGCACAATCCATAAAGCTCCAGAAATCAACCTTCTTGATCTTGAGATATACCAAGACCGCAAGGATTCCGCCGATGTAACCTCCATAGGCCACCAGGCCTTCGCATTTCGAGGCAAACAAAGCCGGAAAAAATCCCTGATCGAACTTCCAGGATTGCGGATTGGTTATCAAATGGGCGATCCGGGCGCCAATCAATGCAAATATGATCCCCAGGGCGTAGGCAGTCGTGACGGTTTTATATGACAAGCCCTCCCGGACGGAATAGTGCATGCCCAGATACCAGGACGATATAATGCCCAGACCCATCATCACACCGTAAGAATAAATCGAGGCGCCGCCTAGTATGGGTATCGTCTCTGGAAACGTATAGATTATCGGATGCATGACAAAAGACTATTGATCAAATAGCGCAGCTACGTCAATTAAATTGGCTCTCTTGATAAGGATTTATATATGCCAGAGTTGACACAACCTGATGCACAAAGTACCTTACCGCAAGGAAACCGAAGGGAAAAACAGCTTTGCAAAAAAGACTCAGAATACTGTTACTGCTTTTGCTCGCGGTTTTCGCTTTGGGAATCTTTGGTTTTTTCATTCTGGGACATCTGGCTGGCGGCCAACCAAGCTTGCTCGATTGCGCCTATCAAACTGTAATAACCCTGACAACTCTGGGCAGCCGCGAGATGCTGCCGCTTGCCAATTTCTGGTATGGCGAGTTTTTCGTCATTGTCCTGATGCTGACCGGCATGGGAGTACTATTTGTCTTCGCCACCTCGCTAACCGCATTCCTGGTCGAAGGAGAAATCAGAAACATCTTCCGGAGAAAAAAGATGGAAAAAATTCTTAAAAATATCAAAGACCACATCATCGTCTGCGGGGCGGGTGCCACCGGCGGGTATGTCATCGCAGAGTTGCTGGGTTCCAGTCAGACTCTGGTCATCGTAGACGCCGACGAGAATCGTATCCAGCACATATGCAAAGCCCATACAAAATCCATGATCCCCTACGTAGTCGGTCAAGCCGCCGACGACGATGTTCTGATCGAAGCCGGTATCGACCGAGCCCGCGGAATCGTGGCCACCCTGCCCGACGAAAGAGACAACCTGTTTATTACGGTTACCGCCCGGCAAAGCAATCCAAAGGTAAAAATCGTGGTACGGGCTTCCGATTCACAGGCAGAAACCCGTCTGGCCCGGGCCGGGGCCGATTCAGTCGTCAGTCCCAGCCGGATCGGCGGCATGCGTCTGGCTTCAGAAATGGTGCGCCCCCAGGTAGTCAGCTTTCTTGATGAGATGCTGCACGATCAGGATAAAACCCTGCGGATCGAGGAAATCCCTCTGACCAGGGGCTGCAAAATGATCGGTTCGGCGCTCATGGACACCAACTTGCGTCAGGAGGCAGACTTACTGGTTCTGGCAATACGCGACCCCTCCGGTCAACATTATCTTTACAATCCCTCGCCGGAACACATATTGGAAGAGAATGCGACTTTAATAGTCCTCGGGCCGGTTGAATCGGTACACAAGATTCGCAGCCGAATGACATATGAAGCTGGAAATGGCCAATAAGGAGATTGAACATGCCCGCTTGCCCGACCTGCGGTGCAAAAAACCCGGCCGATAACGAGTTTTGCACCTCGTGCGGCAAACCAATCGGCCCGGCCACCCTCGATGGACTGCTCGAAGCCGGCATCGTTTGTCCTGATTGCGACACATATAACGACGCCAGCGCCAAAAAATGTGTGCGTTGCGGAACTTCGCTTGCCGGAATGACCGAGTTTCTCAGTGCAGTCAACCTGCCCAGCGAAAAAACTGTCGTCGAGCCTAAACCTCAGGGTCTGCCAGAACCGGCCCCGGCCGCAAAAACACAACCGCAGGCACCGGCGGTCAGTGTCCCGCAACAGCCGACCCAACCGGCCCCGGTCCAGAAACCACCCCACAGACCAACCGATCAAATGCCGGCGGCCGTTGGGAGTACAACCGATTTGAATGTCTGCCCGCACTGCCGAGCCAAGCTACCTGTCGGAGCAGTTTTTTGCCTGGCTTGTGGCAAGAAGCTGGCCAAGACCGAGCCGATCATCGAAGCGGTTTCGAATCTCTCCGTTCGATTGCGGCTTACCCGCGGATACGGTCGCGAGGACAGCACTTTTCCGGTGGGGCCGCAGGGCGTAACAGTCGGTCGGACTAAAGCCCTGATAAACGTAGCTGAAGATCAGTTCTTGTCGCCGCTGCATATGACTTTGAGAGTTAAAAACGGCAAGCTGTTTGTAGAAGACAATCAGAGTTTCAACGGGACCTTCTTGCGCATCCGCGGCCGATCCGAACTCAGGCAAGGCAACGAGTTCATTGCCGGAGGCCAGCGCATGGTCTTGCTGGGTTTCGGCGGTCCAACAACCGATGTACGCACACCGGCCGCGGACGATACTCGGCCCTACGGTGGTCCGACTCCCAAACAACTTTTCATAGCGTTAAGGGTGTTACATAGCACCTCGAGCGGCCAGGGCTTGGGAGGGGCGGTGATCTTACGCTCTGGGCCGAACGTGTCGGTCGGCCAGCTTGGTTGCGACATTAATTTTCCAATGGATAAACGCTTAGCTATCCGTCATTTCGAGCTCAATATCAGGTCCTCGGGCTTGGAAATAGTCGAATCCAGCGGATCGAATGGTGTCTTCATGCGGATTCGCCAGGCAGCCGAGTTGAAAAACGGCGACGAGCTGATGGCCGGCGAGGAAGTCTTCAGGATCGAAATTGGCTAGTTAACAACTTAGTCTTGTTCTAGAGCGATTCAATCAAATCTTTGATATCGGCAGCGTCCTCGGCGGTGGGGGCTTTTTTCAGGTAGCTGCGGAAGTTCTTCTTGGCCTTGACAATATTGCCCAGGCGCATATGGCACATACCCAGGGCCTTGTAGGCGGCTGCGTAGCCGGGAAACTTCTTGATCGCCTTGCCAAAAACCTTGATGGCTTTTTTTAACTTGTTTTGAACCATCAACTCCTTGCCGGCCTGGTAGAAGCGCTTGGCCATCTCGGGCACATCAGCCTGAAAGACCTGCTCGGCCGGACCTTTGTCTTCGACGACTGCTACCGTTCCGGCATCCTCGGGCGGTTTGGCAACCACCCCGGCATCCACTGGCGCCGCTTTGGGTTCTTCGACCTTGACCTTGACCCCGGCGTCAGGCGCGGCAACTTCAACTCCGGCATCAACAACAACCTCAAAGCCTCCGTCTTGTGTTTCTTTTTCCTGGTTGGGCAGGTACCACAAGAAATAAGCCGCGGCCGCTCCGCCGCCTCCCAGCACGAGAATTATCAAGATTACCCAAAGCCAGGTTTTAGACCCGCCCGGGCTGGGATCTGATTTTACCCCGGCGTAAGTCGGACCTTTCGGCTCAGCTTTCGGTTCACGAACATAAGTCGCCTTTGACTCTTCGGCCGCGTCGGGTTGGGCAGTGGAACCCGGCTGGGGGGCTGGTTCGTCGGCGAACAAGTCTTGACCTAAAGGGACCTCCTGGGCCGGTGCAACTTTCTGGGAGAGAACTTGGTTGAGTTCTTGCTGCAACGCCAATGCGGTCAATTGCCGGCCGTTGCGATCTTTACTCATTGCTTTGAGGATCACCTTTTCCATTGCCGGCGAGATGACCACGCCGTCGATCTGGCTGGGCGGCACCGGCGGCTCGATCAGGTGTTTGGTGACGATGCCCATGGCGGTCGGCGCTTGAAACGGTATTTTGCCAACCACCATCTGATAGAGAATCACGCCGGTCGCATAGATATCGCTGCGCGCATCGAGCTCTTCTCCCTTGGCCTGCTCGGGAGACATGTACTCGGGCGTGCCGCAGACCATACCCACCTGGGTCAAGCCAGGGTCGGGCTGCGAACTTTCTTGCAGCTTGGCGATCCCGAAATCCAACACCTTTACAAAATCCTTGGTACCGCGCAACTCGGTAACCATGATATTTTCCGGCTTGAGATCGCGGTGAACAATTCCGGCCGCGTGGGCATCGGCCAACGCCGAAAGTACTTGATCGATAATGACAACGATACGCTTTTCGGAGAATGGGCGATCTTCCCGGATGACTCTGCTCAAATCCTTACCCGGTACGAATTCCATCACCATGTAGAGCGCGCCCTCGGCGGGGTCTTGCCCGAATTCAATTACAGTAATGCTATTGGGGTGATTCAAGCGGCTGGCAGCACGGGCTTCGCGGTGAAACCGCCCCACCAGGGTTTCGTCGTCCATCATGTTCTGACGTAAGACTTTAACACAAACTATCTTGTCCAGGCTGAGTTGGTTGGCCTTGTAGACCTTGCCCATTCCTCCGACGCCCAGCAGTTCTTCAATCAGAAACTTGTTGTCCAGCTTTCTGCCGATATAGGGGTCTTGGGAAGATGTTGCCGGCGCCCGGGCCACTGAGACCTGGCTACCACAGGCCGGGCAAAACTTGCCGCCGTCTTGAACCTGCGTCCCGCATTTTGGACAAAAACTCATCGTTCGTCCGGTGTATATTACACTATTGGCCTAATTTCCAATTGTTTTCTCAATTCTTAACTGCCCTGGTGCCCACTTGGCGCCTATAGTCTGGTACACACAATCAGTTAAGTGTTATTATCTACTCATGTCTATGAATCGTCGCGACTTTCTTGCCAGGAGCGGCCAGCTCACGCTCGGTATTGGCGCACTAGCGCTTCTGCCGGGAAAAACGGCCCGGGCCCAGGCAAACGCCGATGTAAAAAACGCTGAGTTGGTCACGGTCACCCAGCAATCTGCCGTACTGACCTGGGAAAGCGAAAATCCAACCGAAGGTATTGTCAGCTATGGCTTGTCGGAAAACGGCTTAGACTATCAAGTCGTTGATCCAGCCGGTCCGACCCGCTTTCACCGTGTGGAAATACAGGGCCTCGAGCCGGGCCAGACAGTTTTCTACGATATTCAAGCCAATGGCGAAAGCGCCGAACCCAACGAGTATTCACCGGGCAGCTTCACAACCCTGACACCTCCCAAAGGCACCCATTTGTTCACCTTCGCGACCATCACCGACATGCATGTCGGCTTGATGTCGGCCGGGGCGGTCGGTGGGATTAGCTCGTTCGTGCCGGTCGAATGCCCGCTAGACGACCCGACCTGCTGGCAGGTCGGCAACCAGGCGGTCATTGACGCGATCAACAAGACCGCCAGCGATTTCACTCTGGTCAAAGGCGATTTGTCTCATGAGTACCAGCAAGGCCAATTCGAACAAGCCCGGTCATTCTTGGAGCAGCTCAAATCTCCTTATTATGTTGTACGCGGCAATCATGATCGAATCGGAGATCAGCCTGAAGACTACTTCAAAAAAGTGTTTGGTCTCGAGGCAACCCACTACGCTTTTTCCCACAAGGGAGTCCGCTTCGTTGTGCTCGATTCGTCCAACTTAGAGACCGGCATTCAAGAGGTTAGCCAAGAGCAATGGGTTTGGCTCGAGCAACAGATTGAAACTCTGGGAGATGAGAAGTTAATCCTGGTGTTGCATCACGCCGTAACCGAAGAGGCCTCTATCATCTTTACTTTGTTTACCGAGGATCAGCAGCGCTTGTTCTCGATGCTTAAATACGAGAACAACTTGATCGGCATTTTGTCTGGTCACAGCCACCGCAACATCGTCACTCATCAACCAGAGCTGGATGAAGTGCCCTGCATCGAAACCAGTTCGACGGTCCACTATCCGGGCGGCTACAATCTCTATCATGTCTATACCGGCGGTTTTATGCAGACCTATCATAAAATCGGCGGCAACGACTGGCGCATTTGGGAAGAGGCCGGCCGGGCCATGTACAAAGGCGACGCCCAGAAGATTCTGTTCGGGTCGCTGGCCGACCGCAATTTCAGTTATCGCTTCAAGAAGTCGATTCCCGAACCAGAGCCCGACGAGACCGGCACGGGCTGTGGCTGCCAAACAGCGAGCGACTCAGGCAGCCTGGCTCTGGGTGCCGCAGCATTGGCTGCCGGAAAACTAATCGGCGGATCTAGCTAGTCACGCTTGGCCGCCCACCTGCTCGCATTATAGAGAATTCTTTGGACATTGCTGTTGAAATAGGTCGGCACAGTTTCGTGACCCGGCCGAAAATAGAATACCCGGCCGATTCCGTCGCCCTGGCCTTGCGGAGTTATCGGTTTGTCGGGATCAATTCCCTGCCCGACTGTCCAGACAATCCCCGAGGGGAAATGCTTGCGACTTTTTGAAAACCATGACTGAAAGACAACTGCTTCAGCTGGCGGTACTTCAAAAGGCACCCCGTAAAACTCCTCATCGGGTAAACTAAAATCCTCTAGGCCGGTCGCAATTGGGTGAGTCGGTGCACATACTCGAATTTCTTCGGTCTGCCCCTCTTCGTTCCAGCCGCCTCTCAGGTGCGCGCTACAACCCAGCAGGTTTCTGAAAGGTTTCGAATAATGAGCCGAATGCAAGGCGATGAATCCCATACCATGCAGTCTGACTCTTTCGACTATCCGTTGGCTTACCAAGTCTGACACTTCGGCGTGGCGTTTATGCCCCCACCAGATCAAAACATCGGTTTGCTCAAGCAGATTTTCGCAGAGCCCCTGTTCGGCCTGATCGATGTGCGCGCAGCTAACCTGCAGGCTGGTTCGGCCGAATTCGCCCAGGCCGCTGGCGATAGCCCCGCGTATGCTCTTTGGGTATACGTCGCTGGGTATATGCGGGTCGTGTTCATCCCAGACGACTACCCGGACAGGCTCAGTATCCATGCGGCTTTCCCTTTAGTGTATGCGGACTTCCCAGTCTTCCGGTAAATGAATTGTATATGCCAGGTCGATATCCTTCTTTTGTCCTTTGTTCAGCCTGACAGTCCAGCTGATGAAACCGCGGTGACTATCGAGTTGATAGTGCTTTGTCGTTTTGTCCTTTTGCAATTCGACCTTGACGTCCTCAATTTTGCTAACCGGAATATTTTCACGCACTTCGACAGCCTGGCGGCTCGAAGAACTGTTGGTTAACTTGATACGATAGGCCCGCTCAAGGTGTTTGGTCGAACTCAGAAAACCGGCGCTTCGATTCTTTTTATTCAGGTCCAGGCGCTCGACTTTGAGTTCCTCGTCGATACCCAAAGAAACCTCCATCGGCTCTCCGGGAGCCGTGTGCGTAACGACCGTATCGCCGATGTATGAACCGGCCCGATGACTGTGAATCGTTCCTTTCATCAAGGGATAGGCGGCCGGGTTTTTCAATTTGACCACCTGATAGACGTAGGGTTTGAGTTTTGGAATGGCCACCAGTTTTGCCTCGGCCCTGGTCGAGATTACGTCGACCGGCATCCAGTAGGGCCGCCCATCCGCCATGACACTCACTCTGCGCGGCAAGGTCAGGGCAAATGACTGGCCCTTATCTTCGAGTGCGGCCCCGGCCGGGCCTGAAGACACTTGTCTGGCATGTCCACGTAGTTTTTCCCTTTTTTCTCTGGTTGCAACCAGGACCTTCTTTTCGCTGACCTTGTGACCATTGATATACAAGGGAGCCGGATACGGCGCCTCTGAACCGAGCTTGGGTCTGGAAGTCGAGAGAATCAGCTTGGCATTCAGCCAGTCTTCACCGGTCGACTGCTGAATAACCGCCGCCACCGTCAATTCTGCACGACCCCGGCCGACTTTGGCCTTAGAGCCGGGTATGAAGCGCAGATCGTATTCCGGGTGCCAGGTAGCCCCGGGTACAACATATGAAAGCTCGACCTTGGGATTAGCTTCCCCGCGGCACTCAATCGTGACCGTCACTGTTCGGGCTTCGGCAATCCTGCGCGGTCGCAGGTTGGCCAGGCGGCGTTCGAGGCGCCGATAGAGACGATTCAGGCTGCGCAATTTGAAATTGAACCCGGCCCGTTTTTTATTGACGACCAGACGCTCATTCTTCATCTGGTCTAAAACTTTCGACCAGCGGGTAGTATCCGGCTTGGTATTGCGAATCTCTTCGTTCAGCAAGCTGGCGAAATAGTAGCCGAAGGACGATAAAACGTTGATACGCTCATCGTATCCCCGCAGGGTGTCCTGAATTGCCCGGATCTGATCCAGAAGTTTCTCGATTTCTTTACTGACCTTGGCTACCCGAACATCACGATCTTGTTCGAGAGGAATAATCTGACTGCTGACTCCGATTGACTTGGCCTTGCCGGATGCTTTGGCGCGCAAGGTGCGTTCATCCAGCGACATGGGCAACAAGGCAAAGACTACCTCGGCCTTACCCGCGCTGCAGCTGGCTCTGCTGATTCGAGTCACCTCGGCTCGATCGGCAAAAACTACAACTCGATCGACCGGCGGAGCGGTTTCTGTAGCTCCAACTCTCACCGCCATTGTCAAAACTACTATGACTGTAAAATAGTTAATTAGTCTCATGATATGCCTCGATCCCGGGGTCACTGAGTCAACTGCCAGTTTTCGGGCCGGGTAACCTTGTATCTGAATTCGATAGTCTTGGTCTTACCGGCCGGAATGTCGAGTTCCCAATGCATGATGCCGTTGGCATCTGGACCCTTGGCCTGCTTGGGATTCACTTTTAGCAACTCGATCTCGATGTCCTCGTTAGAGGTCTTGAGTGTTTGATCGAAGATCTGAATGTGAATTGCTCGTTTCTTGTAGTTGCCCAACTCAATCACGGTAATATAGGTGGTTACGTCGTCTTTGCTGAAAACTCCCTCGCTAACCGTCTCGGGTGTTATCTTGTGCAATATACGAATGTCCTCATCGGCGCCCAGAGGCAACTCGATGGTTCCGCCGCTGCCGGTTGTCTTGAGCATGCCCTGCCCGGAGAAATCATTGCCCACGAAAATGTTTGCCGGGCCCCGCAGAATCGGCTTGCCGCTTCTGTTGGTAACCGTGGCCTTGAGATAAGCGGTCTTCTTTAAAGACGGAGTCGCCTGATAAAAAGTCTGGACCGGGTAGCTCTGGCTAGCCAAAGGAACCCTCAGCCGCTTACCGGTACTCGGTACACTCACCCTGGTCGGGCTCGAGTAGACATAATCCAGCCCCCCGGCTGCCACCGCCGGCAGGTTCGGGTTTGAAAAACGAGGGGGCCGGTAGCCTCCCGAATCAAACAAACCCAACGAAGTCGGGATTACTCGTGAGCTCGAACCCGATTTCTTTTTAGATACAGTCGTTACGGACTCAGACACGGCCACTCTATCATAGTCTGCTTCCATCGGCGCCGGTGCCGAGCGTGGCGGAGGGGCCTTGACCGGCTTGGGCTTGTAGCTTCGCTTGCGGCGCGGCGCGGGACGGGAGGCTCCGGGCCTGGCCAAACCAGCACTGACCGAGCCAGCCCCTAAATTGTAACCTGCCCCTTTCCCGTAGCCGGTCGTTCCCACGCGGCCATGGCCAGAAATTCCGCTGACTTCTTTGCTGTCCTTGATCAGCCCGTCGGCAATCAACTTGCCAGACAGGTCGAGGCTTTTGAAATTCATGCGCGTTAAAGCCTGCAAATGCGAAATCCGCTGCTGGATTACTTGCAGCCTGGCCGCGCGTTCGCTCTCGGAGGCAATCGGCTGTCGCTGCGGGGGCGGAAACAATGCCGCTACCTGAGGCATACGGGCCGCGCGTGGCCGCGGAATGAATTCACGCTTTTCCCCCAAGGCCCAGGTCAGCAGTTCGGGCAACTCGATACCCTGCCCGGGAATAGCCGTCGACAAATCCAGTTTCACGTCATTCCAGTCTTCTCCGGTCGCCTGACGCACCATTCCGCCAGTTTTGATCATCACTTTTCCCAAATTGGTATGGAAGTGAATGTCGTAGGCCGGAGTCCAGGAAGCCCCGGGAACGAAATACTCGAGTTCCAGCTTGGCCTTGACGGACTTGCCGGCCTTGACAATCGCCAGAACTTGAATTTTACGGTCGGTAAAAGCTCCCAGGTTGCGGCGCTGGATTTCGCGCTGGACCTTGGTCAGTTTTTCAGCCAGCTGCCGCCGATTAATCGCGATTTTGTGTAAAGCTGTCCGGCAGCTGTCTTTGCGCCGCTGCAGAAAATCGAGTACTTTTTTCCACATTTCCGGCAGAATCGGCGGCAAAGATTTTCCGACGCGTTTTGACTCATCAACCGCCGCGCGCGGCGACACGCCGGCCAGCATAATCAGCTCCTGATTGATTACGCTGCTTTCTTCGTCTACGGCAGTCAGCTGATCGGTCAGCATTTCAAGTTGATCAATCAGCTTCTCGACTTGATCGATCGAGAAACGCTCGCGCTCGATTGGTGTCGTCTCGATTCTGAGTACTTTTGCCCCGGAACAACTGACCCGGACGGTGTTGATCAAGACCGACCCGGGCAAATCAGGCAGGCTGAAAGTATGGGTGCCGGGCGCCAGATCAATCCGGGCCCGCCGCCTGATTCGAGCCCGGTCGCTAAAGACTGTCACGTGACTCAGCGGAGCCTCAATGGCCTTGGCTTCTTGTAAAAGATTCGGACCGGCGGTTACATTGGGCACCGCCGCAGCCGCGAGTAGATAAGTCAAAATTGCAACCATGGACCACTCCTCTTCTTAGAAAGTGAAATCAGTATCCCTGAATTTATTCTGTGTAGTGACGAGGGTAAAGAAGAAAAGATCTATCTGGTTCTAGAGGCTTTCGCTGAGCAAGTTTTTACAGGGTCGATTCGTTTTCACGGCCCAGGATGAAGTACGACACGAAGACTCGTTTCTTGCCGGCGGCCACGAAGGCCTTTCCCAGCAACAAGTCCGGGTTGTCCGGGTCGACTTGAACCAGATAATCCCTAAGAACCCGGCTGGGGTCTACTTTAGGATTGCGGTCGGCATTGTAGTTGAGCAGCAATGCGTTCGGGTATTGGTTATCGACTTCTTCCGCTCTGACCGGGTAAACATCGTACCAGCCGTGTTTTACCGAGTTGCCCTTTTTTACGGTATCAATCCAGGGGTCGATCAGGCCGTTTTGTTTGACCTTGACGTTGTAGCCCTTTACTTCACCGCCGTCTTTGTAGAAACCCTTCTTGAATTTCCTGAAACCCAACATAGTGGTCAAATCCATAGAATTGAAGCCCTTGAACTCCCAGCCGGCGAGGCTTTCGGGATCAGGCCCCTTGGCTGCCAACATTACTTCTTCGAGCACGTCGTCGTTCGAGGTTGCCAATAAGAGATAATCAAATTTTTCGGGTGCCATCTTATTTGCTCCTTTCAACTGGCCGAGCCAGCTATTACATCCAGCCCTGTTCGCGATACCAATTGATTGTGTCGCGCAGGCCCGGCCGCGGATCGGGATAGATGAACTCGTAGCCAGTATCTCGGAGCTTTTGGTTGTCATAGACGAAATCGCCTATAGACAGAGCCAGCATGTCGGCTTCAACCGGACTGGGCAGGTGCAAAATATCCCGAGCCACATGCTCGACCATTCCGGCCACTTTTCCGACTCCCGAGATAATCAGCTCTTTGGGAATCGGCGGCAATTTGATGAACATGTTGCCCATCAACAGGGCAAAGAACCGGCTGACTTCAACCGCCGTCATGGTGCTGTTATCATTAACATTGTAAGGACCTTTGACTTCGCCCTGATGCTCGGCCAAATGCAAAGCTGCACCAACCACGTCGCGCACATGAATAAAAGGGACCCGACCGGTAAAATTAGAAGGAATCATGGACGGATTCATCTTGGCCATGCCCATCAAAAATTGGCCGCCGCCATAAACACCCCGGGGGCCGTAAACCGTTGTCGGCCTCAGGACAGCATGCGGAATATTATTTTTCTCGCAGAGTTCCATGACAACTTTCTCGGCCAGATCTTTCGACTTGAGATAGTTGTTAGGCGGATTGGTCTGCATATCTTCCTTGAGCGGCAACATCTCAGTTTTGGCAATACCGTAAACACCACCGGCCCCCCACATGATGAAACGCTTTAGCTTGCCTTCAGCCAGGGCAGCTTCGAGAAGATTGCGAGTACCACCGACATTTACGGCCTCGAGAGCTTCCCAGGTGGCCGAATACTTGAACAGGCCGGCAATGTGGAAGATGATCTCCACATCTTTGACCAGCGGATTCATGGCTGCGGCGTCAGTCAAATCGGCGCCGATGAATTCGACTCCCAGTGAACGTAGTACGCTAGGAAACAGGCCCCTCTTCTTGTTGTCATCCGGATAAGCAGTCGGCAAATCAGTAGCCCGAATTGCATATCCCGCCTCATGAAGCACCTCGACCATATGGGTACCCATAAATCCACAGGCACCTGTGACCAGACATAAAGGTTTTTTACTCATGCATCCCTCCAGTTCATAAACTCATTGAAAAACACCGTACTAATGCATCACGTCATAAAGCGAACGGTCAGTCAGTTTCTGTGAATAACATGTTGAAAAGATGGCTGTCAAGCACAAAACCCCGAATTACTCGGTTGGGCCATTTTGGGTCATAATGCTTGCTGGTTGGGGCTTTCTATGGCGGGCTAACCGTCAAAATTACCTGGCCTGAAGGCGATTCACCCGTGTCCCGGGTGCCAAGCAAGACCCCGGTTAGCACAGCCCCGGCTACTACGGCGCCGGTTGCCGTCCAGAACCACCAGGTTTTGTACCAGGGCGGTGCATCTGAGACTTGGTCATCTTGCCCGTTGGGCACCGAAGTTCCCCTGTCGTCTGGGGGCAGCTTGGGTTTTTGCATGGCCACGGCGGCCAGGAGAGTCGGGCTTTTCATCAATTTAGCCAATGTTTTCATGGTATTCGATAGCGCAACTTCGTCGAGCGAGCCAGCCGAGTTCAATTTGACGTCGTGAACTGTTCCGACTATACCCTTGGCCGGCACATAGAGCCCCAACCGAACCACCTTGCCGTCGGTCGACTTCCTGATCTCGGCCGCTAAAATGATGTCGACGTGCAGAATCTCGGCCAGCTGATCGAGGTCTGCGTTATCAGCGGCCTTGAGCATACCTATCGAAGGATTCGCCCGACCGAGCTTCAGTAAGTGATCGGCCATTCTACTCTGATCGGCCTGCCTTGGACTGAAGATCTTCAGGTGTCGTCTCACACCTGCATGAAAAGCGAAGCTGCCCCGGAAAAAGCCGCTCTCGATCTGGGCCGCCAGCCAGAACTGACTGTTGGCTGGCCCCTTGATCTCGACTACTCCAGCCGGTTTGCTTTGACAGTCTATGAACAGACTCCCTCTCCCGGGTGTGATTTCTACGATAACTTTGCTTTCAGGTTTTTTGCGCACGTCTTCTAGAGTAATATCGTAGACTGCAACGAGATTGGGCGGCATGACTGCCGGGTCCGGTCCGGATTCGGGGTCGAATCTGCCAATATTTGCGAGCAATTCCTGGGCGCGATCGTCGTCGCCGGCATCCAGAGTAGCCCGCGCCCAGTATAAATACATTTCGGCTATCTGGGCCCGATCACACTGAGCGGGAGGCAGGTTTTGCAAAGCACCCGCGACGGTTTTGAAGATCGCCTGGGCTTCGGGTAGCTTGAGATATTGGTAGGCTTTCTTGCCTTCTTTTGTATTGCGGCTGACTTCGGCCAGGATCTCGGCTTCTTTGAGGGGTGATTGCAAGGGCGAATAGGCTAAAAGTTGCCAGTCAAGATCATCGCCGCTATGACGCAGAGCGTATGAGTTGAGCATATCCTGAACCGGCATACGATCAGTCGGGCTCAGATCGACACCCGGAAGCACCATGACTGCCAGCCATTTGATCTTTTGTACGGCAAGCTCCTCGGCCCTGGCTTGAGACCCGCTGTAACAAAAAGTCAATACCAGCAGGCAAGATACAACAGCTTTGGACATGACTCCTCCTGAGGCGCCATAGTAAGTCCTGGGCATTCAACTGTCAATCTCGGCTACCCCTTGGCTCGGCGGCGGGCTCTGTGATAAGCTTTTTTGAAAGACTTGGGGGAACCATGTCGCCAGACGCTAAAAATGAAAAGGAACGTCATCCATATCATCGCCGGTTTGTACGTCATAAAGTGCGCTTGAAAGTCGAAGTCAAATCCAATCAAAGCTACCAGACCTGGACGAACAACCTTTCAGAAGACGGGGTATGTTTCGAAATCCCCAAGAAGCTCAAAGTCGGCACTGATGTAGTCATCTGGATCTTCGTCTATCGCGGTAAAGAACGGCCGGTACGCGCCGATTGTCGGGTTGTCTGGCTAAGTTCCGGCAAGAAGGGCCGCCACTTGCACGGCGGGCAGTTTCAATCTTTCAGTTTTGATGGCGACGAACGCCTCAAGACCTTTCTGGCCGAACTATCCCGGCCGATAACTCAGCCGCCCCCGCCCTGAATCACTCTTGCTACTCGTCAATAACCTTCCAGAACATGTCGGCGATCTCCTGGTGGCCTTCGGGAGTCGGGTGAATGCAGGTGATATCGATCCAGCGCGGAGTATCCGGCCCGAGGTAGCATTGACCCTCGGCTAGTTCGGACTCCCATCCGTGACCACAGAAATTCTCGAGCAAGAAGATCATGTCCGTGTTGGTCTCTTTGGCAATACGCATATAACTTTCATTGAGGTAAATCGCCGGAGCGCGTCCTTCGGGCCAATCTCCGCACAAACCGACAAAAAAGCAGGAAGGACATGAGCTCATGTTACCGGTCCCGTCGGTGTACTCGAAGACATTCGCAAAGACAATGAATACTCCGTTGGGAAAACGGCTGGGATCTTCGAAAAACCAGTTTATTGCGTCTTCGAAAAGTTGAACGGCTTCGATGGCCATATCCATTATCTCTTCAGCCGAAACTCCCTCGTTGGCCGCTTCCGCCATCTTGAAAAAGTCGTTACCCCCCACAGTTATCACCACCAGGGTTCGCTTTTGTTCGGGCAGATCCGGAAAAGCATTGATGATCTGCTGCTTGGAGGGCAACAACAAGTCATCGGACCGCGCGCCCCACTCGGCGAAGTTTCTAGTCTCTACCTGGCCGAACTTGTCTTCGATAAATCCGGTCAGGATGTAACGATAAAACTGCGACATCGGCGTCGGCGGGGTCCCGGCCGTGATCGAGTCACCCAGAAAGACCACCAATTCGATACCATCGATGTCCTGATGGTTGGTGCCCATGCAGTGAGATCCAATGATTGGGTCAAACTGATCATACTCCGGCCCCGGTTCTTCCGGGTTGTTCTTGTGCGCCCAGCATTCCGAGGCTGTCAGCTTGTGCTGATCTCCATCACCGGCATCCACCCCGGAGTCAGCCGGGCTGTCACCGGCATCGAGTTCTTGGTCGCCCCCGGCGTCGACCCCGGCATCGCCATCGCCCCCGGCGTCGACCTCGGCATCGCCGTCGCCGGCTTCATCTCCGGCGTCATCCATTTGGCCGCCGTCATCAGCGCCGGGGTCGTCGTCGGCCCCGGCATCCCGGGCATCAGCAAGCCCATCGGGTCCGGCATCGCTAGTTGCAGAGTTCGAGCTACAGGCCGCAATTGCTAAAATAAAGAATATGCTAAAGATTACCCCTGAAAACACTTTCATAGCCCCTCCTCTTCAAGGGTTTGTCAGATTGTAACACAGATTTAGCTGAATTACTTGGCGGCGGCCGGCTCAATTTTTATACGATCATCAGGTACAAATTTACCGACCATGTGTTGATATACAACCAGAAGAAGTTTTCTACGGGCCGGCTCATCGGCCACCCGGGCAGTTATGCGCAGGTTGCCTCCGACTAAAGCCAGTTCGACATCTTTGAACCCCGCTTCGGCCACTTTTATTTGCATATCTTTTAGCAAAGTTTGTGCGCCGACAATGTCATATTTGACCCAGACACTCTTGGAATTCAGGTCGGAGTCTTGAAATAATTTTCGCAATGCCTCGAGACATTCGGCATTCTTGACTGTGCACCTGATCGGGTATTTCCCTCCCATCCCGCAGTCACACAGGCCGGCCAAGAACGAAGGGTCGGGCTTTCTTTCAACCGGTTTTTTTTCCGCCACGCGCACTTTCCAAATACTAAAGCGGTCTATTACTTTGTTGGTGAATATTATCAATGCTGTTCCCGGTTCTCCCGCCTCGAGAAACACTTCAGCTGTCTTGAAATATTTGGCTTTGACAACTTTCGGGTTGGTGCTTTCGGCGACCCAACTGCCAAACCCTGCCAACTCGTACTTGGCGTCCCCGGCTTCCATTAGAACTACCCGCTCGGGAGGAATCGCCAACGAATAACCAGGCCAGGCGACAATTCCTAACAACATGGCTGCAGTAAGAAACCTTACCAACCTAATCTCCAATTACATGGGAATGTTGCCGTGTTTACGGGGCGGTCGTTGTTCGCGCTTGTTGCGCAACATCATCAAAGTCTCGATTACCTTGCGGCGGGTCTGGCGAGGTTGAATTACGGCCGAGATGTAACCCCGCTTGGCTGCGATGTAAGGGTTATTGAATAGTTCTTCGTACTCTTCGACTTTCTCCTTGAACTTGGCGTCTGGGTCCTCGGCGGCTTTTACTTCCTTACGAAAAATAATCCGCGCGGCCCCTTCGGCTCCCATCACGGCTATTTCAGAACTTGGCCAGGCAAAAACAGCGTCAGCTCCCAGATCCGAAGAGCACATCGCCAGATAGGCGCCCCCGTATGCTTTGCGGGATATCAAGGTAATCTTGGGCACGGTGGCCTCGGAATAGCACCACAACAATTTGGCTCCGTGACGAATAATTCCGGCCCATTCCTGCCCTGAGCCCGGCAGGTAGCCCGGCACGTCGGTAATAGTCAACAGGGGAATATTGAAAGCGTCACAGAACCGAATGAATCGGGTAGCTTTGTCGGATGCGTTAACATCCAGACATCCGGCCATGACCGTCGGCTGGTTGGCTATCACACCAACCGGCATTCCGCCCATATGAATAAAGCAGACCAGGATATTCTGGGCATACAGTTCGTGCGGTTCGAACATGGCGCCATCATCGGCGATCGCCTTGATTACCGTGCGCATGTCATAACTCAGGCGGGCACTATCGGGGATAATGCTATCCAGTTCGGGAATTTCTCGAGTGGGGCTGTCAGCGGTTTCTTTATTGGGCGGATCGTCAAGGTTGTTGGAGGGCAAGTAGCTGAGCATGGTCCTGATTTTTTCCAGGCAATCCTTGTCATTTTCGCAGGCAAAGTGAGCACAACCGCTCTTGACATTATGAGTCATGGCCCCGCCCAGATCCTCGAAAGAAATATCTTCGCCGGTAACCGTTTTGATGACTTGCGGCCCGGTGATGAACATGTAGGAAGTGTTCTTGACCATGAAGACAAAATCGGTCATGGCCGGGGAATAGACTGCCCCGCCCGCAGTCGGCCCGAGGATTGCACTAAGCTGGGGGACGACTCCCGAGGCAACCGAGTTACGGTAAAAGATCTGTCCATATCCGGAGAGTGCGTCGACCCCTTCCTGAATACGGGCACCGCCCGAATCGTTGAGCCCGACCAGGGGTGCACCGGTTTGTACCGCTAAATCCATGATCTTGCAGATCTTCTTTGACTGCATCTCTCCCATGGTACCGGCCCGGGCGGTAAAGTCTTGCGAGTAGGCAAACACCTTGCGCCCGTCGATCAGCCCGTGCCCGGTCACGACACCATCACCGGGAACTTCGACTTCAGGCATGCCGAAATCGGTGCAGCGATGCCGTACGAACATATTAATTTCAGAAAAAGTTCCTTCGTCGAATAACAGATCGAGCCTTTCGCGGGCAGTCAGTTTGCCACCCTTGTGTTGCTTGGCAATGCCCTTCTCTCCGCCCATTTCACGTTCTTTATTCTCGCGCTCGGTCAGCTCTTTGATCAGCTCGGCGACGGTCTTCATCTGTTTTCTCCTCCGCTAGAATAGACGCACACGGCTCGTCAGCAGGGTTGCATGCGAGCACCTGAGTTGTCAATACGAACTGAAATTGGGAGAACACCAGTTTATTGCCGAAACCTATTGGAAAATAGTACCTATTTTCGTAAGTTGTAGGAAGGAGGAACGCGCATGGACGGTGAGCAACAGGGCGTTGAACAGTCGGAGATTCAAGCCCTCACGAAGATTGTTAAAGTACTTCCACGCACAAAGAGCCTTTTCAGCTACAAAGACCTGAAAATAGAGAGTCGATCTTTCGGCTCACCCGATGCGTTCACCTCGCTCGCATCGGGTTGGTTCTACGGAGTCGTAGACCGCGTATTCAAGAAGCGCCGAGGTTGGAGTTTCCGGATCTACCTGCCACAAACCCTGGCCTTCGACCTATGGATGGAATCCAGATGGCAGAGGCTCGAGAGTGGCGACGTGCTTGATCGCTTGTTCCAATGGACAGCCATCAACCGTGACTCAGTCCGGGAGGCACTCTCAGACGAAATCCTGGATGCCATCATGGAACTCGACAGCGGACATCGGCTGGTGCTGACCGATGAGTGGATCCGGGTCGGCCCGATCTCCCATCAGGATTCTGCTGCCACTATTGCTGGAATTATAGACCGAGTGGCTAGCCTTGCCTATAAGCTTGCCAAAAAGGCGGCCTCAGCCCATGCAGTAGCTGAAGTCGAGCAAGACGAGCAAGGCGAGCCCGTCCCTGAACCCGAAGGGCCTTACAAAGTTGTGCACCGCTGCACTGACTCGATGCAGGCCGAGTTCGTCCAGGGCGTTTTAGTTAAGCACGGCATTCCCAGCCAGGTCATCGGCACGCGCATACCGGCTTTAATCGGCGCGGCCCCACACATCTTTCGACTAAAAGTACGGGTCCCCGAATCGCAAGTGGGAAGAGCTGAACAGATCCTGGAAGGCCTGCGGTCGGACGCCGAGAGTTCAAAAGGCAACTGGATCTCCTCGCTTGATGAGGCGATCTTCCAGAAGAAACGAGCAGTCGCATTTGGGATGTGCTTCTTTTTACCCGGCGGAGGACACGTCTATGCTCTGAGACCGATCACCGGGGCACTAGTTGGCCTGAGCGTTTTGGCGGCCCTCTTTTGTGCCATACTCCTGGATCCGGCCAGAATTGGAGTAGTCCTGCTGGCCCTCGGTATCACGGCCGACCTGGTGGGATCCCAACTCGCATTTGGCCGGATGAAGAAGGGCAAGCTGCCAAGTGCCGGCGGGCAGGCATTCGCAGGCCTGGGCTGGGTACTCGTCGTCCTGATCTTCGGCTGGATTCTGTTGACACTGATCGGCCCTCCCGGCGGCTACGAGACCGGCAGCTATTTGCACCTGCCGTTTTTTTACTGGTGACCTGTATGAAGACCTGTTGCCTGTCGAAACATATTGGAAAATAGTACTTATTTCCGTAAGTTGTATGTATGAATTTGAATAGGTTTATCCGGCGTTCTTTGCTTGTTCTGTTTGCCGTCTCTTTGGCAGCTTGTGCCAAACGGGCAAGCCTGCCGCCGATCATGCCCGACAGTCTCGACTTGAAAGCCCTGGCGGCTGAAATCGAACCCGGCCCGCTCGATTCGTTACTGGACAGCATGCCCGGCTGGCTGGAGGCCTCACTCGGCGGTGGCGACAAAAAGTATCACCAACCCCAAAGTTTCTACGACCAGGCCAAACAGATAGTCGAGGACTGGAAAGATGATATCCCCGACCTGTCCCTCGACAACCTGAAGCTGATGCTCGAACTGGTACGCGGCTTCTTTATTATGGAGCGCTACGCCCAAAGCGGGGCCAAGTGCAATCTGGACTGCCTGAGCGTACGCGCTACTATATACAACACTCTCGACATACCCATGTTCGCAGACCGCGAAGGATTCTTCGGCCAGATTTTTTCTTTCATGAGTTCAGCTTTGACCGACGACATTTTGACCCAGGGCCAGACCAGCGAGTTACTCAATTTCGTTCATCAGGTCTTTTCCAAGGCTCGTCTGCATCATCGGCAGTTTGCCGCCAAAATATTGCGCCGGGCCCCCGAGAGTAAACAGGCCGCCAAAATACTCTATCAGCTCAGTGGCCGGGCGGCCGACAAACAGGACTTCGACCGAGCCAGGCTGCTTCACAACGCAGCCATGCACCGCACCCGCGAGGCAATCACTGCCGAACGCTGGTTCTCACTGGCCGGCTACTGTTATCGGGGCCTCGACCCGACTTGCGGAGACCTTGCTTTGGCAAACGCCAAAAAAGTATTGGGCGACGAGATTGACGACAAGCAGAAAGAAACCATCGAAAGTTTAGAGCAAGCTGCAGCCTGGGCTGATCAGCTACAAAAAATGAAGGATGTTTCTACGCTCGAGAGCAAGCTGAAAAAGGCAGGCCTGGCCTTCGACTTGGGACGCACCCAAGAAGCCGGGCGAATGTATGCTGAACTCAACAAAGCTCATCCCAAAGACGCTCGCCCGTATACCGGCCTGGCAAAAGTCGCCCTGAGCAATAATCTGCGCACCCAAGAAACCGTTCGCTTGATAAGACAAGCAGCAAACCTGGAAAACAAAGATCTCGAATATTACGAGGTGGCGGTCGGCACCGCTTTTGGATCATTCATAAAAGAGGTTCTTGGGCCGGGTGTGAAGGATCCCGACCGGTTGCTCGAGTACATGGAACCTTTTTTAAAAACCACCCGCGCAGACATCGACGGCCTGGCCAAGTTCGATCCCAAACGAGCGGCCATCCTGGCCTTGATGGTTGACTCCGGTACCTCGATGATCATGGTATCCAAGCAAGAAGACAATCCCGATCAACACAAACTTGCCCTGCAATTGATCAAGAGTGCCATCAATGAAGCCGAACTACTGAAAACCAAGTATCCCACTGAACCCGACATTTATCGCATGATTCTGCTGCTGACTCGTTTCCTGGGTAACAAGAAGCTGGCTTTCTCACTGGTTGTCGCCGAACCACCGGCCGGCGTAAAAGAGAGAACCGAGCTGAATATGCTACGGGCCCAGGTGATGTACCTCTTGATGATTGACTTCAACGATTCGGCTCAACTACCGAAGCTGCGCGCCCTGATAGAATCGTTACCCAGAACCGCTGAAAAGAATTTCGAAGCAGCTAGCTTAGAGGCTGACGTTCTCGCCCTGAATGCCCGTCAAGCGCAAGATAAGACTATCTGGGCCCAGGCCGAGCGGGCTTATCGAAAACTGCTAAAGCATTGCAAATCCGAGCAACGCCCGCGCTTACAAAACAACCTGGGCGTGGCCCTCTACGAACAGGGCCAAGTCGCAGATGCACAGTCGAGCTGGGAGGAATCGATCAAGGCCGGGGCTGAATACGAGGCTGCGAACATCAATCGCTTGGTAGCCAAGCCGGCCGGGGATTCGACAGCTAAGCTGGAAGCCTATGGCCTCGAAGCCGGGCTGACAGCCTTGCGATACCAGGCCCGGGCCTGGGTGATTCATCGATCCAGTCTCGATAAAAAAGAAGTCAGCCGTCGCCTTGCAGAATTGCATAAAGAATTATTCAGCGACGTATTCCTGGGTCAGCCGGCCAATGGCTACCTGGGCACCGCTATTGATGGAGCTTTTCAAGTCGGCTTCGGTTACTCAACTGTCGAACACCTGCTAATCCAGCTTGAAATCAGTCCCAGCGCCTGGCTGGTGTTGCCCGCGCCGATTACCCAATAGCCATGTCGATGCCCAATCTCGCCCAGCAGTACGATCAAGAGTTCTTCAGCGAGTGGGGTCGCACTAACTCAGCCTACGTATCGTCGGCAAAAACTGTCATCGATGTTTTATTCGAAAACTTCAAACCCGGCCGGGTTATCGACCTCGGCTGCGGTTGCGGAGTCCATAGCTATTTCCTCAGGAAAAAAGGCGTTGAAGTGGTCTGCCTGGACGGAGTGCAGCCCCCCGAAGAACACTCCTTCGTCAGCGATATTCATATCAGGGATCTGACGGTTCGGTTCGATAACATCTGGGGTAACTTCGACCTGGCCTTGTGCCTGGATGTCGGCGAGCATATCCCAAAAGACCTATCCGGAATATTTCTAGAAAATATCACATCATTTTGCGACACTCTTTTACTGGCCTGTGCCCCTCCCGGGCAAGGCGGTCATCATCACGTCAACGAGCAACCCAAACGCTACTGGATCAAGCGCCTGGCCGAACATCGCTTTGGCTATAACCGCAAACGTACCGGAATCCTTTTAGAAACCTTCAAGAAAAACCGTACAGAATTCATGTGGATGAATGAGCATATCAGCGTCTACGAACGACAAAATTCCGGGTAGTCAGATGGCGGATTGGGGTTGACAGGCTAAGTTCGCAAGGGCATTCTAGCCTTCGCGATATGGCCCAAAATACTTATCTCAGCCAGCGAGGAATACGACCATGGATTTCGGCTTGAACGAAGAACTGCAGGCAATGAAAGAAGCAGCCAGGGATTTCACCGAAAAAGAAATCATTCCAAATGCCGATAAATGGGATGAGGAGCATTTTTTCCCAGTTGAAGTGATCAAAAAAATGGGTGAATTGGGTTACTACGGCTGCCCGATCCCGGAAAAATACGGCGGCAGTGATGTCGGCTTTTTAGCCCAGACAATTCTGACCGAAGAAGTCGGCCGGGGTTCTTCCTCCATCCGGGTGGCTTTCAATACTCAATGCCTGGGCAATGCTCTGAGCGTATTGCGCCACGGAACCGAGGAACAAAAGCAAAAATTCATCCCGGATCTGATCTCGGCCAAAAAAATCGGCTGTTTTGCGATCACCGAGGCCAACGCCGGCTCGGATGTAATGTCACTCAAGTCGACTGCCAAACTCGATGGTGACGGTTTTATCTTGAATGGCTCAAAGACCTGGATTTCTTTTGCCTCGCGGGCAGATATTGCCATCGTCTATGCCTACCACGACCGATCGGCCGGCTCGAAAGGGCTGAGCGCCTTCATGGTTGACATGCACTCCGAAGGTATCTCGACCAGCGACCTGGACAAGTTGGGAACCCGTTCTTCGCCGACCAGCGAAATCTTCTTCGAGGATGTCAAGCTCCCAAAAGATTCCTTGATCGGCAACCTGGGAGACGGCGTCAAGATCGTTTTCGGATCACTCAACCAGACTCGCCTGTGTTGTGCGGCCGGCGGAGTGGGCCTGGCCCAAGCCTGTCTGGAAGCCGTAATCCAGTACTGCAACGAACGCGAGCAGTTCGGTCAGCAGGTAGGCAAATTCCAGATGAATCAGGAGACAATCGGACAAATGGCAGCCCAAATCGAGGCGGCCAGATTGCTGACCTACCGGGCCGCCTGGCAGAAAGACCAGGGCCAGCTCGGCAACACTTTAGAAATGTCGTATGCCAAGTATGTTGCCGGCGAGACCGCCACCTTTTGCGCTCAGAGTGCCATGAAGATCCTGGGAGCCTACGGCTATTCGAATGAATACCCGGTGGCACGTTATTACCGGGACGCAGTCTTGTACCAGATCGTCGAAGGTACGGTTAATGTTCAGAAGATGATTATCGCGCTTGATCAACTCGGCTACAGAAAAGCCAATCGCTAAATCAGGAGGAGCCATGAGAGAAGTCGTCATACTAGGTTCGGCCCGTAGCGCCGGTGGGAAATATGGTGGAAGTTTAAAAAATGTCACTGCTCCGGAAATAGGCGCGGCGGTAATCAAAGAAACCATCAATCGTTCCGGCATCTCTGCGGATGTTATCGAGCAAACCATCTTCGGAAGCGCCTGGCAGGCCGGGGTCGGGCCCAACCCCGCTCGAATTGCGGCCGTTAAGGCAGGTGTACCCGTCGAGTCACCGGCAGTCTCGGTCAATGTCCGCTGTGGCTCTTCTATTCAGGCCTTGATTTTTGGCGCGCAGGCGATTAAAGCCGGCGATCTGGAGACTGTCTTGGTCGGCGGCACGGAAAGCGCCAACCAGATTCCGTTTGCGCTGCCGGGAGCCCGTTGGGGGTATCGCATGGGCAACGGCGATCTGGTCGACCTGATGCACCAGGACGGATTTCGCTGCCCTCTGGCCGGCGACCTGATGGGCGGGATAACCGAAAAGCTGGTTGAAGAAAAGAGTATTTCCCGCGAAGATCAAGACAAGTTCGCCGCCGATTCGCACAACAAAACCGAAGCGGCCGTCAAGGAAGGCAAGTTCAAAGAAGAAATCGTTCCGATTGAAGTCAAGGGCCGCAAGGGAAAAGTGTCCCAATTCGAGACCGAGGAAATCTTCCGCGAAGGTGTCACTCCCGAATCACTGACCAAGCTCAAACCGGTTTTCAAGAAGGATGGCACGATCACGGCCGCTAATGCTTGTGCCCTGTGCGACGCGGCTGCTGCCCAGGTTCTAATGGAACGCGAAAAGGCGAAATCTCTCGGTCTCAAACCGATGGCTCTCTTGCGCGGCTATGCCTTCGTCGGCGTCGACCCCAACCGTTTCGGCATGTCACCGGCCAAAGCTATTCCCAAGGCACTCGAACAGGCCGGCTTATCTATAGGCGATATGGATCTTATCGAACTCAACGAGGCTTTCGCTGCCCAATATATCGGCTGCGAAATGGAACTCGGGCTGGACCGCTCGATAGTCAACGTGCATGGCGGCGCAATTGCTTTGGGTCATCCGGTTGCGGCAACCGGTTCTAAAATTTTAACCACTTTGCTGTACGCCATGCAGCAACGCGACGTGCAATTGGGCGTGGTTAGTCTGTGTATCGGCGGCGGTAACGGTGTGGCCGCTGTAGTCGAACGTCTTAACTGAGGAGACTGGCAAATGGATATCAAGAAAGTTTTAGTGGTCGGCGGCGGAACCATGGGTGGCGGCATTGCCCAGCTGTGCTCCCAACAAGGAATGCAGGCCACAATCAGCGATATAAGTCTGGAGTTGGCCGACAAGACCCGGGCCCGCTTAGAAAAAAGCCTCAGCAAGAGAGTAGCCAAGGGCAAGATTAGCGAAGATGACAAGAACGCGGTTATGGGGCGTATCTCGACTTCAGGCGACCTGAATCCAGCCAAGGATGCCGATATAATCATCGAAAGTGTCGTAGAAGATCTCGGCATTAAAAAGAAAGTCTTCGCCGAGCTCGATCAACTTGCCCGAGCGGAGGTCATTCTGCTGACCAACACAACCTCGCTGTCAATCAGCGCGATTGCCGAAGCGACCAAAAGGCCCGAGAAAGTATGCCAAATGCATTTTTTCAACCCGCCGGTGATTATGAAATTGGTCGAAATAATGCCTGGTAAAAAAACCGACCCGGCCACCATCAAAATCGCCGATCAGTTCGCCCAACAACTGGGCAAAGACCCGGTGATTTGTAAAAGCGAAGCTCCAGCCGGGATCGTCAGCCGGGCCCTGGGCCAGCTCTTGAATGAAGCCACCTGGATGGTCGAAGCCGGTGTGGCCGAACCAGCCGATATCGACAAGGCCATGAAGCTTGGTGCAAATCATCCCATGGGCCCCCTGCAACTGATCGACTTGATCGGCCTGGATGTCCACCGCGCCAAGATGCAAACTCTGCGTAGCGTTCTGGATGATCCGCGCTACTTACACCCCAAGATCGTCGATAATATGATCGCCGAAGGACACCTGGGCAAGAAAGCCGGCAAGGGTTTCTACGATTACGGGGACTAACCATGTTCGAAAATATTATTCTCGAAATCCAAGGGCCAATCGCGATTCTGACCTTCAATCGGCCCGACAAGCTCAACGCCGTTAATGCAGCCACGGTCGACGAACTCGATCAAGCCCTCGAGCAAATCGAGGCCAACCAGGATCTGAGAGTATTGATTTTGACCGGTGCCGGCCAGAAAGCCTTCGTAGCCGGAGCTGACATCCACGAACTCGACAAACGTGACACAATTAAAGGCCGCAGTGCTACCCGTCGCCGCCAGGCAGTCTATACTCGTATCGAGCAACTGGAGATCCCTTCGATCGCCGCCTTGAACGGCTGGACTCTGGGAACCGGCCTGGAGATCGCCATGTCATGTTCGATGCGAATCGCATCGCAAAAGGCCAAGCTGGGGCAACCGGAAGTCAAGCTGGGTATAACTCCGGGAGCCGGCGGCACTCAGCGTCTGCCCCGCCTGGTGGGTGTCGGCCGCGCCATGGAGATGGTCTTGACCGGCGATCCAGTCACGGCCGAGCGGGCTATGGCTATCGGCCTGGTAAACCGAGTTGTCGAGCCCGACAAAGTACTCGAAGAAGCCCGCAGTCTGGCCGAGACAATCGCCGCTCGCCCGCGCCTGGCCATTCAGTATGCCAAAGACGCCGTATACCAGGCCTGCGAGGGATCATTAGCCGAAGGCTTGGCCCATGAATCATACTTACATGCATTGTCTTGCGGCACCGAGGACAAGCAAGAAGGCATCAAAGCCTTTCTAGAAAAACGTGATCCCAAATTCACCGGTCGCTGAACTCAATCTGAATCCCGCCCGAACAGGAGGGGAACATGTCCATCTCAGGCTACGCCACGGCTGAGGGAACCGATCGTTACCGGGAGCGCCTGGCGACCAAGGTCGGCAAAGATCACTTTCGCCAGGGAGCCTGCCTGACCCTGAGTTCGATCGGGATTGGCACTTATCTTGGTGAACTCGATGACCAGACCGACAAGCTGGTCAGCCAGGCCGTCTTCGAATCAGTCAGGGGCGGTATCAACCTGATAGACACGGCGATCAACTACCGCGCGGAACGGGCCGAAAAGTCAATTGCCAAAGCACTAGCTAAATTGATTGAATCCGGCGATTTCGCGCGTGATGAGATTGTGTTGTGTTCCAAGGGCGGCTATCTTCCCGAGCCTACAAATCCGGTGGCCTGGTTCGAAAAAGAATATGTCAAGAACAAGGAGTACGAAATCAAAAAAACCGATCTGGCTGCCGGCATTCATTGTCTGCACCCCAGTTACTTGTATCATCAGCTCGAGTGCAGCCTTGCTAATTTGGGCGTCGACTGCATAGACGTCTACTATGTTCACAACCCCGAGACCCAACTCAGCGAGATCGAACCTAAACTATTCCAGGAGCGTCTATTCAAGGCCTTTGAGGTTCTCGAGGCAGCCACCTCCCAGGGAAAGATCAAAAGCTACGGCCTGGCAACCTGGAATGCGCTTCGGACTCCGGCCGGGACTAAGGAACATATCGACCTCTTCGCGGTCAAGGAATTGGCTAAAGAAGCCGCCGGTTCACGTGAAGATCATTTCCATTACGTGCAGCTACCGTTCAATCTGGCGATGATGGAGGCCCTGATGGCTACCCAGCAATCCGGCGACGAAGCCGTCCCGGTACTCGAAGCCGCCAGATTGCTCGGCCTGCAGGTAGTTTCCTCGGCTTCAATTTGTCAGGCACAGATAATCGGTCAGATCCCCGACCCGTTGTCTCAGGGCCTGGGCCAGGGTCTTTCAGACGCCCAGCGCGGCCTGCAGTTCACACGCTCATCGCCCGGTTTTATAAGCGCCCTGGTCGGAATGAAGCAACCCGAACACGTTGAAGAAAACCTGGCTTTAGCGGCCATTGCACCATTAGCTGCCGAGGAATACATTTCGATGCTCAATGTTTCGAGTTAGTTTCCGTCTCAAAATCAGCTTTCTCAAAAAACAAACCATATTGCGCACTGAAACCCCTACCAGCTTCTCTCGGTGGCCATATCAAAACGACAGTTTTGAGACGGCCACGAGTTGAGTCGAATAATACTCAAATTAAAAATGTAAGCGCTGCATTATTCCTTGACCAACCAGAACCGGACCGTGCCCGGGAAAGACCGCTTGAACATCGAGCGCTTCCAGACGAGCAATCGTATTTTCATAGGCAGCCGGATCGGTCATGATCTCGTTCCATTCGCCGCCTTGATAGTTGCGCACGGTATCCCCGGCTATCAGCAGGCCCCCGGCCGGGTTGTACAAACAAACGGCGTCGTCGGCATGCCCGGGCGTCTCTAACAGCAACCAGCCATCCAGACCTGGGACCGCCTGGCCGTCTCTCAGAACACGATTATCGAGTGCCCCGAAAGGGTTGCGGCTCCAGGGAAAGCCGAAGCGGAAACCTCCGGGCATGTCTTCGGCTGCAAAAAACGGCGCGCCCTGCCACACCCATACTCGTACCGCTGTGGGAAACGACAGTCCACGGACGAATCGCAAACGTTTACCGTTGGACACGAAAGTATGCGCAACCTGAGAGAGCGCGATTTTGGCATCGAAGTGCTTGGCGGCGGCCTCGATACCCATGATGTGATCGAAATGAAGATGACTGGGAATAATCAGGCTGACCGGTTTGCCCAGCCAGTCAACGGCCGCCTCTATCCGCGGGATGTCGGCCACCGATCCGACATCCACCAGCACCAGGCTCTCGGGCCCTTCGACCAGGTGAGTCATGCAATAACGACCCGGAACCGAGACCACCGCGGTCCCCTCGGTTTCTACCTGGCTCAAAGATGGCGGACCGACCGGAGGAAACCAGCGGGCTAAAAACGGGGGCGGTTTTTCATAAACCGGCGGTACTCTCTGTACAATTTGTGATAGCGGCATAAATCCACTCCTCAAAATTGATTCGAGTGCAAAATATGACGATTCGCCCACCACTCATGATGCCCACTTCAGCTTCAGCTTTTTATTGTTCAACGCGCAATCCCTTAAGTAGAGATTAATCAGATTCTGATAGGGCATCCCAAGTTCGTCCGCAAGCGCTTTGAAGTAGGCAATTGTCGCTTTGTCCAGGCGAATCGTGATGGGTTGCTTGAGTCGCTTGGTATAGGGGTTTCGCCGGCCCTTCATGTTTTCAAAATCGTATTCTTTCCTCATGGTATCATCTCCATGCCCAATAGGCAGCATCTTCCTTTCGATTTGCTTTACGAGCGGAAATAATTCGGATCACATCATCGTTCACCCGAAAGCAGTGGCATACAACAAGAACGCGCAACTGAAAGCTGGTGCCCAGCATCAAAAAACGATCCTCATCATCCGAGTGGTCCGGGTCGAAGAATCGGATGGCATTCTCGTCAAGGAAAACGGTCTGTGCCTCCTCGAATGATACGCCGTGCTTGCTCTTGTTTTTTCGACTCTTGGCCTGATCCCACTCAAACCGAACTTCTCCCATATTTACAATGTACATATATCACCCACAAAGATCAAGCCATTTCTCATTGCTGAACAGGCTCAGGCTTTTGGGTTTTATCAAATTCGAACAGTGTTCGAATTGTTCGAATTTAGTTGATGCAGTCGGGTAGATTGTACAACCTCTTAAGATAACTACTGTTTTGCAAAATACATCAAAATATGCTCGGCTCTGAGCGGGCGATAGAGAATTCACCGTAAGTGTCAAGTGTCAAGACCCGACCCCATCTGTTAGGAATCCTAAAAAACATCCAGGTCGTTGGCGTAGGACACTTTGCCCTTGAAGTTTTGTCGAACCTCGCCAAGTAAATCTTCGACAGAGGAACCCCATAACAATTGATGGTACAAAACCAAATGCCGCGGCTTGGCTTTTGCAGCTATCCGGCCTAGTTCTATACCTGAGGTATGCGAGACGGCATGATACTCCTGCCAGTTTTTGGCCCGGCGATCGAAGCCGGCTTTTGAGTAAACCTCATGAATCAACAAATCGCAGCCGTTGCATTGTTCGACGATGACCTGCAGGGGTGTAGTATCACCTGAGATGACAATGCTGCGATCGGCGGTTTCAAACTTGTAGCCGAAGGCTTTCTTCCAGGCCCCGTGTTTGACTGCAAAAGCGGTAACTTTGACATTCTTATCGCGGTAGACGACTCCCGGACCGATTTCGTGAGCGATGACTTTATATCCGTTGGCAGTCGCCGGTTGGTTGCCATGCAGACGAACCTGGATATCTTCCTGGTAGGCCTTGAGGATATTCTCACTCATGGCCTTGATGCCCGCTGGACCGTATACTTCGATGGGGTCGCTCCGTCCCAAGACCCAGGGAGTCAGAATCAAGTCAGGAAACCCGGCGGTGTGATCCGAGTGCAAATGAGTAACAAAAACCCGGTTCAATTTCTCCATCCCCAGGGCCAGGTAGCCTTTGGCATAGGCGGCCGATGCCCGGCGGACGACACCCGGCCCGAAGTCGACGATGTACGAAGAGTCGTTCACCAGAATAGCCAGCGACGGACCAGATCGCGCCGGATCGGCAATCGGCGTGCCACAACCCAGCATAACAACTTTCGTCCCGACCAGTTTTTTCTCTTCAGGGGGCTTCTGAGTTGTTTCGGCCCTGGCCCAGCCGCTGATGGTCAGGCAGGCTGTCAGAATCAAGACGAAGTTCTTTTCCATTCAATCTTTCCCCTGGCTGAAAAGCTATGGCTCAGTTGATTTCGACTGGATATCTCTGGCCGTTTTTGTCGAACATGACGATTCGCCTGGCGGTTTTAAAGCTACTTTCATCCAGTTGGCAATAAAAGGCCTTGACCTGGCCGGGCGCGATTACTTGGTGCGGTTGCGGCATGAGATTATTGATGCGCCGGGTCTCCTGATCGCCTTCGAGGTCAAAATAACTTTGGACTTCGACGGGACTTGGGCCGTTATTGGTAACCAGGATTTCCAGGTTCTGGTCATCCATCTTGAGATTACAGCAGGTTTTAAAAGCCAGCACGTCTTCAACAGTCGAATTCATGTTGACCTTGATTTGAAGCATCTGAACTTACCAACTCGCTGACTAGTTTTCGTATTTACCGATAATGGCAATCGAACAAACATTCATGAAAGGAAAACCGCCCAGGTTGTGAGTCAGGCCGTACTTGGGGTTATCGAGCTGACGTTCGCCGGCCCGGCCCTGCAACTGCAGATACATTTCGTAAAGCATACGCAGCCCGGAAGCTCCGATCGGGTGGCCGAAGCATTTCAATCCGCCGTCGATTTGAGCCGGTACACCCCCGTCACGATCGTAGAAACCATTAAGCACATCCTTGACGGCTTCGCCGCGCTTTGAGATATGCAGGTCTTCGTAGGTTACCAGCTCGGTAATCGAGAAGCAGTCGTGTAGTTCCATCATGCTGATCTCTTCGCGCGGGTTTTTAATCCCGGCTTCTTCGTAGGCTCGCAGGCTGCAGTGATCGGTAGTTGCGAAATGGTCTCCGTCCCAGTCATCGAAGCCCATTTCCTCACCGCTCGAAAGGGCCAACTGCAGAGCCTTGACCGAAATGAGGCCTTGCTTGCCAAGCTCTTGGGCCTTTTCCACCGTGGTGACAATAGCGCAGGCCGAACCATCGCTGACTCCACAGCAATCGAACAATCCCAGCGGATGGGCGATAATCGGGGCGGCCATGACCTGTTCGACCGTAATAGCCTTTTTAAGGTGGGCCTTGGGATTGAGTAAGCCATTGGCGTGACTCTTGGATGAAACATGCGCCATGGCCCGCTTCAGCGTCTCATCGGGAATGTTGTACTTGGCCCCGTAGGCGCTGGCCAACTGGGCAAAAGCTCCCGGCGCGGACATATTTGGAAACCAGAGCCAGTTCAATGCGCCGGCTCCCGAACCAGGATTGGGCAAGCCGCCATAACCGGTATCTTTCAGCTTTTCAACTCCCTGAGCCAGACAGATATCATAGGCCCCGGAAGCCACGGCATAGACAGCCCCGCGAAAAGCTTCAGTCCCGCTGGCACAATAGTTCTCGACGCGCGTAACCGGAATAAACGGCAGGCGCAGGGCGCGTGACAGCGGCAAGGCGCTTTTGCCGACGTTGACTTCGTCCATGCAAGTGCCCAACCAGGCAGCCTGAATGTCGTCGCGTCCGAGTCCCGCGTCTTGCAGGCACTCTTCGAAAGCCTCGACCATCAACCCTTCAGCACTCATGTCCCAGCGCTCTCCAAAGCGGCTGCAGCCCATTCCAATAATCGCCACCTTGTCTCTGATTCCCGTGGCCATGTTATCTCCCTTAGAATTTGAACAACTTCTCAATCAATTGAGACTTCATCAGGTCGCCTTCGATCTTGAGCTTGCCGGTTGTATAGGCCTGCATGGCATTCAGCTTGCCGCCGATCATTGCCAGGAAGTCGTCGGCCGACATCTTGATCGTGGTCGTCGGCTTCTCGTGCAGACCGGCTTCGACCGTACAGGCGGCATCTTTGATGATTACGTACCAATCACCGCCTGTGCCACCCGAGATCGAATACTGAAAGACGACATCGACTCCACCGGCCTTGTCGGCCTGGAAGGCCTCCGGCATCTTGGCGAATACATCCTTGACCTGTGGTCCGCTTTGAGCTTGAGGCGCAGGTGTTTCAGGGGCTTCCCCGGTTACCATCGGCCCCAAAGCCGCCATGGCATCGACAAACTCCTCGGCTCCGGAGATATCGTTGATTGCATCCCAGTTCTGCATGATCTGTTCCGGGGTCGGCACCTGACCGTCTCCGACGAATGTGCCTTTGCCCTGCACGATTGCGGCTCGGTTGAAATATCCCATCCCGGCATTGAATATCATGCCGGTTTCTTTACAGCTGTCCGAACACAAATAAACAACCAGCGGAGCAACTGCCTCGGGAATGAGTTTGTCGGCCAAATCAGGCGGCAGCAACTCCTCGGTCAGCCTGGTCTTGGCGATCGGGGCGATCGTGTTGACCATGATGTTGTACTTCTGCCCTTCGAGTTTCATCGTGTTCATGAAACCAACCAGCCCCAACTTGGCCGCCGAATAGTTGGTCTGACCGAAATTGCCGTAGAGCCCTGCGGCCGAAGTAGTCATGATAACCCGGCCGTTGCCGCCCTCTTTCATTTTCAAAAAAGCCGGTCGGGTCAGGTTGTAGCCGGCTCGCAGATGGACCGCCAGGACCTGCTCGAAATCCTGGCTTTCCATTTTGAGTAAGGTCTTGTCTCTCAGGATACCGGCGTTGTTAATCAGGATATCCAGGCGACCAAAGGCTTCGATGGCCGTATCGATTATCTGCTGGCCACCCTCAATCGTAGCAACGCTGGCATAACTCGCAACGGCTTCGCCTCCGGCAGCCTTGATTTCATCGACCACTTTATCGGCCGGCCCGGACGAATCGCCGCTGCCGTCGCGGGTGCCACCCAAATCGTTGATTACCAGCTTGGCCCCGCGTTTGGCCAGCTCGAGCGCGTAGGTCCGGCCCAGTCCCCCACCGGCCCCGGTAACAATCGCCACCTGGCCGTCGAGCCGAATTCCGCCGCTGGCGGCTTTTTGCGGCTTGGTTCCAGGCAAAGGTACTGCTTTCCAGAAATACCCCGAGAAACCTCTTTCTTCGTCGGAATAACGCTTTCTAAACGAAAGGCTGACCGGCTGGCCGACAAAGACATTGTCGAGTTCGCAATCACTGAAATCAGCCAGCATCCGGCCGCCGCCTTCGAATTGAATCATTCCGTAAAGCGTCGGCGGATCCACTGAAACCGCCAGATAGTCTCCGGTAAACGTTTTTACGGCTGCGGGAATATCGGCGAACTCGTAATCCTCTTGAGTGTGATGGGCTTTGCACTTGGGGTTTACGCAGATATCCATCTTGGGAAACTGGGGCGTATTGCATTTTGTGCATTTACCGCCGACCAGGCCAAAGAGCATCTTGCGATCACGCCAGAGGACAGTCATCGCAGTCTGGGTCGGGGCCTCGGCCCGGATTCCGGTTTCGGTCTCAATCAAGTTACGAAACTGGAGAAACTTCGTGTAGTTGGAAACTAATTTTTTATTCTCAAGCGAACCATGGATACCAGTGCGTTTCGGCAGGTCTTTGATCTTGTCGGTAACTTTGAAATACAGGACATCACAACCCTGGCCAAAACCGGCCAGCAAAATACGATCGCCGGGCTGGGCCTTTTGGAGGGTATTCGCCAGCATCACCAGTGGGTGGGCTGAGCCGGTTTCACCACAAACCTCGTGCAGGTTATCAACGACTTGCTCGGGCTCAGCCCCAAGTTTCTTGGCAATCTTGCGGTGCTCAGCTTTGAAGAAACAAGGAAACACGAGCTTATCGACATCAGCCATGCTGATCTTGAGCTTCTCCATCAGAGCCGTGACAGCCTCGGGGATAATCTTGGAATAACCCTCGTCCCTGACCCAGCGTTCTTCCCAGGTGTAGTCAAAGCGTTTGCCCGCGCCGCGATAGTGGTCGACAAAATCATATGAGACCGAATGGCTGCCGATGAACTCGGCGATCACGTCTTTGTCGCCTACCAGAACCGAGGCCGCCCCATCACCGAACCACATTTCGTAGAAGCCGGCTGCTTTTGTCTCGCGTTTGTCAGAGGCAGTTACCAGAATCTGCTTGCGGTCGCCGGAACCTACCGCCGAAAGAGCGGCTACTAGTGCGCTTGTCCCGGATTTCAAGGCAGAGCTGAAGTCGTTGGTAACCACATCGTCTCTGAGATTGAGGGCGTTCTTGACAATCCCGGCATTCTGCCGGTCGTCGAAGGGTAAGGTCGTAGAACCGAGATAGAGACCATCGACTGCTTGTTTGTCCACTCCAATCAAGCAGTCTCGCGAAGCAGCAACAGCCATAGTAAGGGTGTCCTCATCCCAGTTACAGAAAGACCGCTCACCCTGGGCAACCATGACGGTAGCCGGCATGTACCAACCCATACTCTGATAGATGGTCATGCGTTCAATGCGTAGTCTGGGAATGTAGCCGCCAAAGGAGGTGATTCCAATCATCGTCAGTTCCTCCGTAGCCTCAGAAGTTAAAAAGCTTCTCGATTAGCTGTGATTTCATCAGATCGCCTTCGATTTTCAGCTTACCCGAAGTATAGGCTTGCATGGCATTGAGTTTGCCCATGATCATGGCGCTGAAGTCTTCAGCCGACATCTTTATGGTTGTGGTCGGGGCTTGATGTTTGCCCTGCTCAACCGCACAAGTGCCGTCTTTGATGGTCACAAACCAATCCCCGCCGTCCGAGCCGGAAATGCAATACTGAAATACGACATCTACTCCGGCTGCCTTGTCGGCGTTGAAAGCATCGGGCATCTTGGCGAATATTTTCGCGACTGACAACTTAGCCGGTTTTGAACCCGACGCCTGGGAGCTGTCTTTTTGAGAAAAAGCATCCAGCATCGATCCCAGGAAAAGAGTGGCGGTTTCGAACTCTTGGGCCTGATCGATAGAGCAGATAGCCGACATGCTTGCGGCAACTGCTTCGGGTTCGGGAACCTGACCGTCCTTGCCGACAACCACTCCCGGTCCGGTAACGATAGCAGCCCGACTGAAATGCCCCATTCCGGCATTATAGATGCCTCCGCTAGTGGGGCATTGCTCCGAGCTCAGGAACAAGACCAAGGGAGCAATGAACTCGGGCTTGAGTTTGTCCGTCAGATCCGGCGGCAACAGTTCTTCGGTCAAGCGGGTTGCCGCAACGGGCGCGACGGTATTTACTAAAACATTATATTTTTCACTCTCCAGCTTGAGCGTATTCATGAACCCGACCAGACCCAGCTTGGCAGCCGAGTAGTTGGTCTGGCCGAAATTGCCGAACAGGCCTGCGGCAGAAGTCGTCATGATGATTCTGCCGTAATTGGTTTCTTTCATCTTCTGCAGAGCCGGCCTGGTTACGTTGTAAGCCCCGACCAGGTGGACCGCTAAGACACTATCCCATGCGGCCGGTTCCATCTTGGCCAGGGTCTTGTCCCTGAGGATCCCGGCGTTATTGATCAGAATATCCAGCCGACCGAAAGCTTGAACGGCTGTGTCAACTATCGCCCGGCCGCCTTCTTCGGTTGCCACGTTGGCATAGGATGCAACCGCTTCACCGCCCTGGGCCTTGATCTGAGCAACTACCTCATCGGCCGGGCCCTGGCCGGAACCCGAGCCGTCGGTAGTACCGCCCAGATCATTGACGACTACCTTGGCGCCGCGTTTTGCCAGTTCGAGGGCATAAACCCGGCCCAGTCCTGCTCCGGCCCCGGTCACAATCGCCACCTGATCGTCGAACCGGATACCTGTCCGACTTGCCCTGATCTTGGCCTCGGCCTGGCTGATCCACTCGACTTCACCGCGGTCGATGACTACTTCACCCGAATCGGCGTTGAGCGTTCTGAAAACCGCTTTGCCTTCGGATATTTTCCAGATTTGAGTCTTGATCGGAACGCCCGGATAGAGAGTCCTCGAGAAGCGAACCTTGAAGCGAGTCATCAATTCGGGCTGACCGGGAAACAGGTGTTTGACAACCGCCCGGCAGGTATAGCCGTGAGTACACAGCCCGTGCATAATTGGTTTCTCGAAGCCGCTCGCCTTGGCAAAATCAGGATTGACGTGCAGAGCAAAAATGTCACCCGAAAGCCTGTAAATCAAAGGCTGGTCGCCAGACGGCTGGGCATCTTCTTCGAAATCGGGCTGACGCTCGGGAAAATCAAAATCTTCTTTGGGGGCCGGGTCGCCACCGAAGCCCCCATCTTTGCGGCAAAACAGGGTGAAGTAGTTAGTGAACAACTTCTGACCGTTCGAGTGGACAGTATCGGCCTCAGCCAAAACCAGAGCGCCTTTATTGTCACCTTTATCGTAGATATTGGTTATCGCGCCGGTAGAGGACAAGGTACCGTCTGTGGGAATGGCATTGTGGAACACGATCTCCTGTTCACCATGCAAGATACCCGCCAGGTTGGCGTTGGAACCAATCGCAGCTTGCGCCAAAAAGTCGAAGACCGCTCCGATCGAAAAGCTGGGAATCACCTTCAGCTTGTCTTCATAACAGTACTCCAGGTCGTCAAACCCGGCCCCGACTCCCAGGGCATACAAAACAACATCCCGCCAATCGTAGTCCTTGGTCAGCGGACCAATTTTCTTGCCAATCGAATCAAGGTCAAGGGCCATGCCACAACCTCCTTAGAAGTTTCGTCAGGCAGTTTACACTACTGACAGCGATAGACAAGGGGGATAAAAACTACTCGGGAGATCCTGGAGACTACTTGGTTTCTTTCTCATTAACCGCAAAAGCAAATTGATCGAAACCGGCCGACTTGAGGGCATCCAGCAGACCAACAATGTTTTCATAGAGTACATTTTGGTCGGCCTGGATAATAATCTGAGGTGGTTTTTCGTGTTTCTTCAGAACTGCGATTAACGGTTCAAGATCTTTTTGACTGGGTTTGGCCGGCATGCTCCAGCCCGCAATAGCCTGGCCGTCAACTGACACTATAATTTTCTTGTCCTTTTGCCCAATCGAGACAATCGATTTCGCAGGATTTGGCGTCAGGGGTATGGCTTTGGGCAACTCGATTTGCAACGGGGTAGCCATAATCGGTTGCATCAACAACTGGGCAAATACGAGCCGGCCGTACAGACCAGCCGCCCGTTCTGGCCCCAGGTCGCGGGCCAGGATGGCCCATTGCAGCTCGTGCCACATGGGTAACAAGCGCAGCGGACTGAGCGGTAAGGCCGACTGACCACAGATCTGCGGCTTGGGTTCTTTTAGATTCGGGCAATAGGCCTTTTTACAGATCTCGGCAATCGCCGAAGCTCGCCTGTCGGCCGGTAAAGCCCCCTGGCTTCCGAAGGCCTGCCGACAGCTCTTTTCGACATACAGATCTTTGCAGGCATTTGCCAAAACCAGCGATTGTGATTCGGGCCGCAATCGACCGCGGGCCAGGTTCTGAATCCCTTTCAAACAAGCTTGTATGGCGCGTTCGGGGTTCGAGTGCCGGGCCTTTTCCTGACAGGCAACCGCTAGAATCAGACACAGCAGGATCGGGCTAAGACGGGTCGTTTTCATTTCTGTTCGCCTTTAGTAGTCTATGATCAGGGCACATAGCCTTCGCAGGTGACACCCGGGATGACGGCCCGGTTATTGGATTCGACGCATTCGGTTCTCTGGTTATCGTAGTCAACGACAACGGTGATGTCGCGAGGATCATCTTCGGGAGCATTCGGCCAAATACAACTGATTTCTTCACAACTGCCGGGAAATAGATCATCGGTTGTGACGGTCGTGCAGACAAGCTGACCCCCGGCCCCGGGATCTCCATCGAAGAAACCAACTGCAACTCCGGCGGCGATTGGATTGGTACCGCGATTACATACCCTGATTGTCATGGTCAGGTTCAAATCCTCGTCGCAATGAATCTCAAAAGCTCCCCCGCCGGCGGTCACGTCCGGAGAGTGATTCGGATTCAAATCACCCTGGATATTCTGACGGAAATTGTTCAAACCGGCTACCTGCCAGTTGAGTTGGGCGGCCGATGTCTGGGGCACCAGGCCATCCTCTTCTATATTGGTGATCGCATAGGCGTGTTGATTCCAGATCGGCCGCGACCCCACCCAGCGGTCCAATGCGTCGCGATAAACCCTGACGCCACTGATGCTGCCCAGCCACTCGGCCCGACAGGTATTTCCGTTACCCGCTGTTCCGGGCGGCGGGCCGGCACATACGAAGCCGCCACTGGGGCACTCGGAATCATCAATGCAGCGGCAGTAACCCTCGTCACAAACCGAACTTTGACAGTCAATATTTTCCTTGCAGGGCAACCCGACGAAGAGTGGATCCATAGGGTTGCCGTGCGGGCTGGTTTCATAGTTTTTTGCGCCCATGTTGGACGGGGCAGTCCCGCAACTTTGATTGGACGGAACAACCAACTCCGAGGAGAAGTCTCCGTCGACGTCGGCCACGATCGGGTTTTCATTCCATGTGCAAGATGAACGCCATTGCGAATAGAGCACGGTTCCGTCGGTGCCCCGGTAAACGCGAACGAAACATTCGTCGGCATAGACAGCCTCGACCAGGCCATCACCTTCGAAATCGAACAGAGAAGAACCGGTAATATTGGAAGAGTGGTCTTGAGACGGCTGGCTCCATAAAATACCGTCGCTTCGCAAAGTCGGACAATTGGCCACTTCCGGCACGCCTGTGCAATCCGGGTCGAAGATCGTCATCGAGTCAGAACCCGAGGCAGCCAGTTCGGCCCGTCCGTCTCCGTCGAAATCACCAATCGTCGGCGGCCCACCGCCCGAGCTGGCCGGCAAGTTAATCGGCCCGAATACAGTCCGACCGGCCAGGGTATCAACCCGGGCCTGGCCGCCGGCCACGACAGCCACCTCGGCAATACCGTCCAGGCTGGTCCGGTCATCCTGACCGGGATCGGCGTTGAAAGTTCCGAAGTCGGCCACGGCCGTGTAGCCCGACCCAGTGCCCGAACTCCACTCAGCCGACCAGGCCAGCCCAACTGGATCGAACTCCCAAACGGCATTGCCGCCGGCCAACTCGACTTTTCCGTCAGCGTCCAGATCGGCGACCACCGGAAAGCCAATCCTAAAAAGCGCATTCTGCGCCAGGCTGTTATCAATCAACAAACCGGTCGCATCGTATACCAGCCCGCCGCTGAGAACTTCAGGGGAACCATCATCGTCAAGATCGGCAATCGACGGACCGCCCCAGCCGGTCGAGCCCTCGGCAAAGACGATTTCGCTGCCGCCACTATCGTGACCGACCCAGAGCGTATCGAAGGTTTGGGTTTGATCGTTATACTTATAGGCAATGACTCCGCCGGTGTTTCTATGGGCTACGATTTCAGGCCGGCGATCAGCGGCGCGGTCCAGGTCGCCAATGGCGACCGGGTTGCAACCGTTCAAATAGGGACCTAGTGAAAACTGGGTTTCACAAGTAGCCCCATCGATGATCCGCAGGACGCCATCCAGGTCAGTCAAGACACCCGAATCGCCATCCAGGGCATCATAGGTATTGAAGACAATCGAAGGTCGAGTGGTCTCGCGGGTGCCGTCGAAGTCGAAATCGGCTACGGTCGGCGTGCCAAGCACCTGAACGTGAACTGGATAGTCGCCGTTTTCGGGGCTGAGCCATTCACATTGCATAGCCGGTTGAAACAACCCGGCCACAACCAGGCGCGTACAATCCGGATTCGTTTCCCCGCGCGGACCGGTGCCATAAGGAATACAGTTACCCTCATGACAATAGCTGTCTTCCTGACATTCGCCATCTTCTAGACAATCTCCAAAATCATCGACGCACACATTGTCTAAGCAAAGTTGTCCGGCCGCACAACAGGCTGCCAGGCACATGATTCCGCTATCAGACTCTTGATCGCAATCGTTGTCCTTGCCGTCACATAGTTCCGGGGCACCCGGATAGACTGTCGCGTCTGAATCGTCGCAGTCACCGCCCTTGTCGCAGTTGACACCATAACCGTCACCGTCCATATCAATACAGGCGGCCGGCACACAGTTGCCGTTTTGACAGACCTCACCATGCGGACAGTCGCCGTCTACAGTGCAAGGAACTACGCAAGCACCATCTTTACATTCTTGTCCGGCCGCGCAATCAGCGTTGCTCTGACATTCGACGCGGCAAGCTCCGTTCACACAAATCTTTCCACCGTCGCAATCGGCATTCGAGTTGCACAAATCAGGCCCGGGTGCCGCGCTGTCGGAACAAGACCAGACAATCAAGACCAGCGCCCAGATCAACAAGTTCAGGCTAGCAAGCTTTTTTCTTTTCATCTCCTACCTGCTTTCTGTTGTGACTCGTACTATTATTACCACATCAGGCTAGAATTGCGACATGGCTTTTTGTTTTTGGCTTGTGGTAGGCTCTACCAAATCCAGCATTTGTCAGGGAGTGACCAATGAAGATGTATAAAGACGCATATTATTACCTGGTTGCACTAATCCTGATGTCCTCGGTCGCCCAGGCCCAGACTACTCTGGTTAGCGATCCTCTCGACCAGTCTACGATCGGCACACAAGTAGGCGGCGGTGTATTCGATCCCGGGGGCGGCTGGCACTCGACCGGCGGCAAGATTGTCTTCGACGCCGGCCAAACCGTCAGCGATGGCTATTTCGAGTGTAAAATGCGGGGCTTCACTACTCCCGCCCAGGGAATCGCCAAGTCGCATCCGCTCTCCGGCTGGGAGAACGAAGATCAGTATGGGCACTACCTGCAGACTGGTTCTTTCTGGAATTGGCGAATCGGCGAAGGTTATAATCCTTTTAAAGTTCTCGCAGCTCCCCTGACGATCGAAACCCGCGTGGAAGCTCGGGTTGGCTCCAACGATGACGTCAACGGCCAGGATCAACACACCTACCGGGTAGAATGGCAAAACGGTACGATTAAGTTCCTTTTCGACGGGACCGAGCTGAGACAGTGGAGCTTCAACCGCTTTAGCATGCGTTACTTCTGTATCGGCAAAGATGATCAGTACGGCATCACCAATCCGGCCCCAATAATTTCGGATGTCATAATTGTAGAACGCAGCGGCGCTGACAGTCAGCCGCAAATCACCACAGCTTCTCTGGGAGCCGCCACCGAAGGAGTGTCTTATTCAGCAACCATCCAGGCAATCGGCGGCGACGCCCCACTTAGCTGGAGCATGCCAAGCGGGCAACTGCCGAACGGCCTTTTACGAAATGGCGCTCAAATCTCAGGCACCCCGACGGAAACCGGCACTTTTACCTTCAGCATGCGAGTCACCGACGATGACGGCGATTTCGATCAGCAGGATTTCTCACTCGAAGTAAACGAATCGTCAGGTGAACATACAATCGTATTTTCGCCCGAAGCCGACTGCCATACCGATATGCGGAACCCCGACACGAATTTCGGCGCGGCGACCGAACTGGCTGTCGGCGGCGGCGCGGCCCAACGCGAGATCTTCATTCGTTTCAACATCAATGGTTTGCCGGCTAACTTCGTCGTGTCCGATGCGCGTTTGATCGTCAACACTTCGAATGCTGGTCTCGGGGGCGTTATCCGGCGCTTTGATCCAGGGACAATCGAGTGGCTCGATAGCCAGCCAACCTGGAACAACTCACTTGCCGGTAGTGACGCAACCGGAGACTTGTTCAACATTGGAGCCGTGGCCGGCTCCGGAACGCACCTCTACACAAACCTGGAGTCGGCCATTAGCGGCAACGGGCAAGTGACGTTCGTGATTCGCTCGAGTCAGGACGACGGGGCTGCCTTTGCCAGCAATGAAAACAGCAACACCTCGTTACGTCCGATTCTGCAAATAACCTACGAGGAGGGTGCCGGACCCGACGGCGGACCCGAGGAAGATGGCGGCCTGGATGCCGGACCCGACGGCGGGCCCGAGGAAGATGGCGGCCTGGATGCCGGTCCCGATGGCGGCCCTGAAGACGATGCCGGTCCGGGCGACGATGGGCCCCAGGCGGACGGCGGCGGCGAACCTGAGTCGGGTGGAGGCTGTTCGTGTGGCAAGCAAGAAACCAGTTCGAGTCTGCCGGCGATCGTGCTGTTGATGGGAATGGTTGGTTTGGTTATTCGACGCAAGTACTGATTATTATTTTCTCAGTGACTGCAGCTCTGGCCGTGTTTGTGTTTGACGGTGGAGAATAGACCATCGATGGCCCCCTCCAGTCCATGGAACTGCGGCCAACATTTCTCGCCAAACTCAGTGATGACCTGGTCGTATTTCTTGACCAAACGACCCATGACCCGAAAGCCTTTCTTGTCCATTTTTTTCATGTCTTTCTTGGGCATCGCCTTCAAGGTCTTTTTTACTTTTTCACAGGCCGGCTTGATCTTCTTGGCGTAAGCCTTGACGCGCCTGACGATTTTCTTGCATTCGGCCGGGTTGCGCTTTTTGCCTTTCTTGACGATGCGCATGATTACCCCAAGATGTTTGGCGATAAAATCAATCGGGTCGAGCTTCTTGACGCTGGCTTTCTTGGCCGCCTCGGGCTTGGCTTCCGGCTTGGTCTCCGGCTTGGTCTCCTTGGCGGCCTCGGCTTCTTGAGCAAATACCGGCCCGGCCAACGTGACCGCCAAAAGACCGCAAATCACGATTATCATCAGTCGCATGATCGACCTTTCAAATAGTAACAACTGTTTTTTACTTCTTATCTATTGTAGGTTGTATAGTCTGTTTACCGCAATTGAAAAAGGAATTGGTGCCATGTCAGGGGGATTCAAAGCAATTTCGTGGCTGGCCTGTCTTTTGGTTTGTTGCACTTTTGTATGTTGCAGCAAGGACTCCAACAGATACACGGTCGCCAAAGTGGTTGTCCCTGCGCAAATGGATGTCCTGTTCGTGCTCGACAACTCCGGCGATATGGTGGCCGAAGAACGTCAGCTCGGCGAAGCTTTCGGTGTTTTAGCCTACAGGCTTTTTGAGCGGTACGGCAGTGACTACCATGTCGGCGTGATTACATCGAGTATGGAATCACCGGGCTGTCCTCTCTGTAGTGAATTTATTCAAGGTTCTTGCCAAAACGAAACCGGTGAAACCGGCCGGCTCCAGGACCGGCTGGGCTACAACCAGGGTACGGACGACAACCCCGATTTTATTCACGAGACCAATCCGGCCTACCCCAAGGTGCTGACCCATGCAACAAAAGATTGCTTCTATAATACCGTCGAGCAAAAAGGCTTTGCCATGGTCGGCACCAACGGTTGCGGCTACGAAAGAGGCCTGGCCGCCATCCGGCCCGCTTTGGACCAGCTGGCCGGTTCGTACAACGCCGGGTTCTTGCGCCAGGCGGCCGGGTTGACCGTAATTCAGTTGTCCAATGAGGTCGATTGCGGTGAGATCGGCGATGTCACTGAAGGCCTGGGTGGAATCGCTGGCAGCGTCTGTTATTATGCCGCCAACGGGGCCGATCCCGAGGGCGGCAAAGCCGATCCGGAAGGCAAACCTTACGCCTTGACCCCGCTCAGCGACTACTACGATTTCCTGATGAACTTGAAAGACAATAAGCCCGGCATGGTCAAGTTCGCGGCAATCGTCGGTGTAAAAGATCTGAACGATCTTTCGACAACGACTATCGAGTTCTTTTGGGATGCCAGTCATAACCGATACCAGATCGAAGATGCCTGCCAGACACCGGATTGTAGCGGTGCCTTTTGTTATTCGGAACCCAGCCCGCGCTATATCGCCCTGGCCCGGATGTTCGGAATCAAGGCCAACGGCTTTGTCGACACCATCTGCCAAAGCGACTACTCAGAAAGCATGCAAAAAATCGGCGAACTAATCGCCGGCTGCCCGCATGGCTTTGTCCTGACCAAAGAGATCAGCGATCCAACCACGGCCGATATACTGATCAACGATGTCAAAGTCCCGCGCTATTCTTGCAGTGTCAGTGATAATGTCGAAGCCTGTCAGTACAGCAATGACCCGTCCTGCACACAAGGCAGTTGCGTGGCTACCTGGACCCATCACCTGCCATCGACCGAGAACACTATGGGTCGGATCAGCCTGGCCGATCATTTCAACACTTGTGACCTAGTCGTTGACGGTGTACTAAAGGTCGAAGTCGCATACGATCTCAAAGAAGACAACTAACCGAATAAGGGAATCATAACTATGTCAGTCAAGCTCAAAGGTTTTTCATGGATAATCAGTCTAGTGGTTTGTTGCATGTTTGCCGGCTGCAGTTCAGGCGCCAACAAACAGACGGTCGCCGATCCAAAACCCGGCGTCGAAAAAGCGGGCGAAGATCAAAACGCTGCCAAGAAAGCTGAACCCGCTAAAGATGCAGCAGTCAAAACAGACGCTGTTGCCAAAAGCGAAGCGCCTAAGGAAAAGGCCGTCCTTCAAACCACCGGGGCGTTCACTTTAGAAGGCACCCGTGTTCTCTGGGCCCTGGGCCGAGCTGCGGCCGTGGCCGAAAAGAACCCGGCATTGATCCGCCAGGCAGCCGACATGCGCGCCCGCGACGCTCTGGCCAAAATGATTGCCGGAAAGACTTATACGGCGACCAGTGAAACTACCGAGGGAAAAGTTGTACATAAGAAGACGATTACCGACACGACCCTCAAGGGCACCCGCATAACCGATCGCTGGGTCGACCCCAAAACCAGCGAACACTTCTCGGTGGCCGTCATTCCCCTGGCAAATAGCGGGCTGACAAAAGAAAAAGCCGAACTTTTGTTCAATAAACTAGAAAAAGAATTACCCGCCCCGCAGTCGGATTAATAACCCTACTCGGATTGCAGGCAGACACTCTCACACTCTAAAACCGGCCGGAAATTCGGCGCGTCACACTCGACTTCTTCTCTTGGATAGATCACCCTGATGCAGTCTTCCCTCTGAGTGTTGTTGTCTTTTGTGAAACTGCACACGACTAAATGGGTGTCGGTATCATAAATGTCGCAGGTGCTCGTACCAGGCAGACACAGCTCGACATTCCAGTATCCTTGATCGAGACAAGCATCGAACTCCGTTTGATTTCCGATTGTGAATCGACAAATCTCTCCACACATGCCTCCGTAACAATCCTCAAAAATACATGTGCTCGGTTCGGCTTCGCAGTTGAATTTATTCCACCAGGCGCCGGCCCCACCCCCTGCCGTTGGAGTATCGAAGTAGGCGTCCTCCAGTAGGCAGGCCGAACACAACGAAGATGCGTCTTCGATCTGGGCCATACAGCTTGCTTTACATATGGTCAGGCTGTCAGAGCTGCAAACATCGAATGCACCTTCGACCGCAGGCGGATCATCCGTACACAGAGACTGGCAGCGCGGGTCCAGATTCGCATCCAGCGGACAGGACCCGTTCGAACATCCGGCCAAGACAGCCACAACCCAGACACAATAGAATAACTTCTTCATGTCTTCCTTCCACGATCAAGAGATAATAGTGAAATTGAATACGATATTCTCAGAAATGAAAAGCAATTAATCCATGCCAGAGAAACATCGGCGGCGCCGCAAGCAGACGAGCAGACCGAGAAAGAGCAGCCCGAGCCCTGAGTGGCTCGCTCCCCCACAACCGCAACTGCCGGCTACTTTGCCGTTATTGTCCTGGTCAGTGGGAACATCCTGACCCCTTGTTTTGTTTCTCAGTGCTTGCGTGACCGGTCGGTCGAACCCGGCATTCTAGTCTTGTACCCTTCTCAAAACCCCAATTTTCGAGGACGGGCAGTGTTTTTTACAGCCCTCGAAGAGGGTACCACGAAATCATTATGTTTTTTTGGTGTTCGTCTCAATTTTGAGATGGACACTAATCTTGAGAGCCTAACTGGTTGAGTAGTTGAATTACTGTGTTGCGTACCTTGGCAGGGCTGAATTGTGGAGTGCCGTCCTGACTTTTCGGATCGGCGTCGCCAATCAGGTTCTTGGGCGAAAATTGGAGAACCGGCGTACCGGTTTTCTGGGACAATTCTTGAGCCAACAAGCTGAGCCGATAAAGAACTTGATCGTCCTGCGACGAATGCATCACTATCCCGCCGACCATCCCGACCCCTAGCGGCTGCCATAGGGGCCGCAGAGCGGCCTGGGCCGGCAGCAACATCCAATCCAGCAAAAAATTCTCGCTCAGGTGCAGGGTGCCTATTCTGCCAAAGCCCAAACGCAAGGCTTCAATCTGCCCGCCTAATTCCATGCCTTGTATTTTACGAATTCCCCCGATGAACTCTTTCAAAAAACCTTCTACTGGACAGACTATACAAACCTTTGCCCGAGTTATCCGGGATTTGCTCTGGATACGCTGAGAAAGCTTGACCTTCAATTCATAGAGCCGATCGTGTTCGAGCAATGGCTCTTCGTCTTCTTCTTCTGCAACTACCTCGTCGGCTAGCTGTAGAACTCCCTTGTCCAGCAAGGTGCGAATTGCGCGACAGGCATCATAATCACTGACCCGGGAATACTCGACCAATTCACCGACCGTATTGTAAAACTCAAGCAGGTTCATGATCTCCTGAGTGACGGGATGCAAACCCTCGTAGCGACCTTTGAGTTCCGGCACGGGTTTCAACCGCATCTGAGGCCCGGGCAAATCGGTCCGCAGGCGTTCTAGTTCGTCGATTTGTCTGGCCCCATCGAGCAACAGAATGTCGGTACTCCGCCGAATATTAACATCGGCGGTAACCTGGTCGGAGATGAAACCAAAACTACCCGAGTCCCATTCCAGCAATTTAAAAAGCGCTTTCTCTCCATTGTGCCGGCCGATACTCGCGTGTACAACACTACCTTTTCGGATGTATATGCGGGCCTGCTGTTCTTCTGATTTCATTTCGAGCAGCCCGGTTTTGTGGTTGATGCCGAAGATCTGTAAAAGATCAGCCAGGGAGATCTGGCTCAGGCTGCCTTCGATCTTCTGACCCTCTTCGCGCACCTGGTCGGCCGTGTCCATTTTTCGAAAAGTGGAAGCAACCAGGGACAAAAACTCATCGTTATTAAACGGCTTGCGTATAAAAGCCTCTCGATAGCCCCAGATCGTATTTTCGTCGGTGCCTTCCGAGATCATAACGATTACCGGAATATTTTCAGTGCGTGGGTTGGATCTCAGAATCTGAACGAACTTCTTGGCCGGAATAAGCGGACATTCTTCATCAAACAAGATCAATTCAGGATGCACCAGGATGGCCTTTTCCAGGGCCTTACTGCCGTCCAGGGCTGCTCGCACATCATAGCCCTGTTCGTGAAGGGCATTCCCCAGACCGCGCAATACCTCACGGTCAGGATCGGCAACCAATATTATTTTGTCCTTTGCAGCCTTGCCCAATTTCATTCCTCTAATTTCAGTACTGGCGCTGGAAGTTGTAATGATCCTGCAATTTTGCGATCAGGTTTTCTACCAGGAACTGATCATGAGTATGAAAACCAAACATTTCATTGTCATTCTTGCGAACGCCTAAAAACGCATAAGCGAGTCTCTCGCTCAATACAAGCAGCAGCCGATGGGTGTCCAAATTGTCATCACTGAGAAAAACCCTCGTTAAAGCCGGATGGTCCGAGACCATAGTCCCCTTGCCGCGGCTGCCCACCACAAAAACCCTGGCATTTTCGGTCTCGGCCAGGATCTTTTCGACTGCGCGTGGTTCTCGATCTATGACTCCACCGACTTCGTAAAGAATCGCTTTACTATCAGCTCCATGAACGGCCTGCTGAGATATCTCTTGCTGAATACCCTCAAAGACGACCTCATCGAAAACACCGTGCGCACTGCTACCATCTGTGTTTTCGCTCATGCGAAAGTTCGAGCTGGCTTCTTCCAAAGCCCCTTCGTAGTCTTCCGGTCGACCAATAAGAATCTCAACCATCTCCCAAAAACTCTTGTCGGTCAGATGCAGGCGCTGATACAGGCTCGCCCGGGCCTTGTCCATTTTATCGCGACAGACTCCGAGTAAATCGTCGAAGTCGGAACCATCCAGCGGGAAAGTGGCCGCTCCGAGTGTGATGCTGACCGGGTAATCAGTGCTCATTTTACTGATAAAAGGATCAGCCCAAAACGCCTCCCGACTACGACGAACGAACATCTGCGCGCCCATGGCGTCGGTCTCGGGTAAAAGCAGATAGTACTCATGATCAGAAACCTTGGCCAGAATGTCTGAATCACGTACTACCCGGGAAATACTTTCGGCTAATTTGCGGGACATCTGCAAACAGATTTCTGATTTGAAATGTTCCCTGAGAAAATCATAACGATCGATCACCACCGATATTAGCGAAAACGACCGTTCGTAGCGGCGGGCTTTGTATATTTCCTTGCCGGCGTAATCGATGAAGTAAGTCATATTATAGGCTGTCGAACCTTGATCCCTGAGGCCGACTCGCTCGAGAGCCTGAAAGCGACGGGAGTTCTTTAGAGCTATAGCCGAGAATTCAGCCATGGTACTGGCAATATTCTGATCGCGTTCGGTGAAATCTTCCCGGAGTTTGTCAAGTAACAGCAGCAGCCCGACGGGTACATCTTCGACGATCAAAGGGATGAAGAGCGCGTCTCGGTCATGACGTTTAGAGGGTAACCCCAGCACCATTCTCGGGCTGGCAAAAAACGGGGTCCCATTGCGCAAAGCCGCCAGGGACGAGTCTTCAAGAATCGCAATTGCAGTCGGAAAATCTTCCGGGGCCACCAGGCCCCGATAACCAGCCAGGTTGAGCTTCTCGGCGGCCGCTTCAGCACGATCTTCCGGTGAAGTCAACCAGAGCAATCCCCCTTGAGCACCGGTGGCCTGGATCAAGTGACCCAGAATCATCTCACACAAGTTTTCGAAATCAAGCGTGGAAAGAATCTCTAAACAGCGCCGGTAAATGGTCTGGGCGTGCAGGTATTGCATGCTTTCATCGAGCAGCTTATTTTGCCGATCGAGCAAACGGCGGCGTTCCAGGAGCCGATCGAGAGTAAGTAGCAATTCGTCACGGTCGACAGGTTTTACCAGGTATTCAAAGACGCCCATCCGCATCGATTTAACAGCCAGGCGCACGTCATCACGCTGGGTGATGACTATGATATCCACCCAGGGATAGTTCTCACGAACTTTTTCCGTTAGAACCAGCCCGTCGATACCATCCATCATCAAGTCGGTGATAATAATATCGAACTGCTCTTTACGCAGCATGCTCAGGGCTTCTTCACCGCTATGGACGGTTTTTACCCGGTAACGTCTGCCCGCAAGAATGTCGCTGAATAACTTGAGGTAGAAATCTTCATCGTCAACGATTAGAACGCCAACGTCGCTCATATTTTTCGCCAGCTATGTGGGCAATTCACCCTTGAACACCTCAGTGGCCGGACCTCGCATCCACACGGATGAAAGATCTTTGGTCACACGCACAAAAAGACTTCCGCCCGGAAGATTGACCTTGATCTCCGTGTCAAAATCAACTTTCCCGGCGATGGCCGAAGCAGCCGCTGACGCACAAGCGCCGGTACCACAGGCCTTAGTAATGCCGCAGCCTCGCTCCCAAACCACTAGGTCGATTTCCTGCCGACTGCTAACCGTAGCCAGGTCGACATTCACTCGCTCAGGAAATAATGGATGAGTTTCAAGTAGCGCACCCCGCTTGCGAGCCATCGAGATGTCGGCATCTTCGAATAACACCAAATGAGGAGTTCCGACCGACAGAGCCGTGACGTTGAAGCGCAGATCGCCGCTTTCGATGTCCTGTTGGACACAGCGCCCCTCCCCAACCATGGGGATCTCTGACCGCTCTAAAATAACCGGCCCCATGTTCACCGTAACTGTCTCGACTTTACCGGTTTGATCCAATTGAAACTGGCAAGTGAGAACACCCCGGCCTGTTTCAATCTTGACTTCGTCTCCTTCCACTCGACCTTCTTCAACAATGTATTTGACAAAACAGCGGATTCCGTTTCCACACATCTCAGGCGCAGAACCATCGGCATTGTAGATGTGCATACGATAAGCCCCGGATTCAGAAGGTAAAACCGTCAGAATCCCGTCGGCTCCGACGCCAAAATGCCGGTTGCACAACAATTTAGCCTTATCAGAGTCGACCAGCAGGCCTCCCCGAGTGGCATCTATCACCATAAAATCATTGCCGAGACCGTGATATTTTCTGAAAGGAATCATACCTTCACACACAAGCTGTTCAATTGCACCACAACCTATCCGGATGCGCTTATCCTGTCAATACTTTTCGGTTTTTCGCCCGATTCGGTCTCAGCCAAACTGGACTCTTGGAGGTTGATCAGACAAAAACTCTGATGTATGTTGCCAGGGTTGGAAACACGAAATGTCTGTCAGGAGGTTTCTATGCGTTATCGGATTATTTTTTTATTCTTTTTGGTTGCTGGATTTATCTCGGGATGCCCCTCTCACACTTTACTGACGGTACAGGATCAACAGAAGATCCAGTCCCAGCAGAAAAATAAGACATATTATTTGAAGCAATCATTTTTTGCCGGTCCGTTCTTCGCCTACGATGATCGTTTCTTCATTTCCGAGCGGGCTTTTGATGAACGTGTGCTGATCGAAAGCATCGGCGGTGATCCTATTCTCTCCAGTGATCCGACGGGGGTAATTCCGCTGGGCACTGAGGTAAACATCCGTGAGGTAGAATTTCCTACCAGCTCTGCTGTTTCCGACCGAAAATTGAAATCACCGAGGCACTTCACCTGGGTCATGATTGATATCAAAGACAAACCTAAAAAAACACCTTATGTTTTGGTGCTGACTCAGGAGTTTAAGAAAATATCCGACTTTGACAGATCATTGGCGGTTTATCTGGTCAAGGATGACCCCAGTGACGAGTTTATCGGCCTTGCGCAAGAGGTGCTTGAGGCAGTCAACACCAAGAAGATAGTCAAGGGTATGCGTGCGGATGCACTGCTCAGATCACGCGGTCACCCCGACAAAATCTCGCGTAAAGTCGTAGATGGCGCCCGTATTGAACAATGGCAATACGCCCCCGAACGAATAGTCGTGCTCAAAGAAGACCTGGTCGAAAGCTGGAAGGGTTTCCCTGATCTCGATCTGGACTTATTAGTCACACCGAAAAACCGAGCTGAGGGCGAACCCGTAAAGACACCTGAAGCGTCAGACATTCAGGCCCCCGAAAAGAAGCCGGATGTTGAGCCGTCCTCGACAGAATCGCCATGATCGGGTAGGATACTCTAACTGAACTGAGTTTCCACTGATATTACCAGCATAAGTTGCTGTAACAAACCAGACTACGGTTTAAAACAGCAACTAACGGGAGGTTAGAAATGTTGCGGTGGATTATCACGCTGGCAGGTTTGACAGCCTTGTTGGCTTCCTGCGGACAAATGGACACAAGCAGCGGTGGAAACCTGGATTTCACATTTGCCAGGCAAGCAATCGACGGGCCCTGCCCCGAATCGCCGACAAGTTCGGCGACGCCTCCCAACCTGGATCGTCTCGATATCACTTTATTCACACAAGACGGCCTGGAGCATTATTCCAAGAGCTTGAGCGTCACCAGTGGGCAAGCCCCCAAGGCTGGCGGTATCTCGGAGGGAGAGAACCTTACCCTACAAGTCATCGGCTACGAAGGCGGTAGTGCGGCCTGGAGCGGCGCGGCCTCGGGGATAAACATCCTGGCCGGCAAGAGCAGTTCTGCTTCAGTCTTTATGACACCCATCGGCGATATTTCTTGCGCTCAGCAACCTTTAGTATTTCCGCGAGCTTTCCTCTCGGCGGCAGCTATGGGCGATGGAAGGTTTCTGCTGATCGGCGGCGTCGATAATACTGTTGCCGATTTTTGTGGAGCTGATTGCGATCTGATGACAGCCAGTGCCAGTGTAGACATCTTCGACCCCGGAACAGGAATGATTTATCCAACTACCAAGCTGAACACTCCCAGGACGTTGGCTACGGCGACTGCCCTGCCGAATGGTACTGTCCTGGTGGTTGGCGGAGCGTCCCGCGTGAGCGCAGACATCGCGACCGGCTTGCCGCTGACCGTAAATCAGGCCGACCTGATAAAGACTTTTGAGATTTACCTGCCAGCTGAAAAACTCTGGATCGAAAAACCAATGCCGGTTGGGTTCGTTTTTCACTCGGCTACGTCGCTGGGTGACGGCCGGGTACTCTTGGTGGGAGGCGGCGTCGGATTCGGTACGGATCAAGCTTCGGAGAGCGCCTATATGTTTGATCCGGCTGCCGGAGAATCGGTCGGAACTATGGTCAAAGTGCAGTCAAATATGGCCTCACCGCGCTTCGGTCATGCGGCGGTCCTTACTGCCAGCGGGTCGGTTCTAATTGTTGGCGGAGCAACCTATCCTACCGCTCCAATAATTGAAGAATTTACGCCTTCGGCAGAGGGTGGAGTTTTTGCATCTAAAGGTTTCGCAGGTTCACCGGGCAATTTGTTTTTTCATGATGCAAAAATAATACCTTTACGGCCAGATGAAATTCTAGTTGCCGGCGGTTCGTTTTTCGACGGGGATGACAGCCTGAATGCCCCCCTGAACACGAATGTTCGCATTCTCAGTCAGATTTCAACTCCCGAGATACAGTCGACTGAAGGGCCAGCCATGACAGAGCCTCATCTAATGCATTTTTTAACGACCACCGCAGACAACCACCTGGTTATCGCCGGTGGATTCATCGACCTGTTGCTAACACCGGGTCAAACTGTCGAGGCTTTCGATCCAACAACTTCAGCTTTATCGAATCCTACCAACCTGAGCATTTCGCGCGGTGGTCATGTAACTCTTAGGGTAACCGGCGGCAGAGCATTGATCGCCGGGGGCCTGGGCCCTGACGGCTTGCTCGGCTCGGCTGAACTTTTCACCCCTGCAATGGGTCCCTAAGGGTCACGGGAGATATGCAATGCGGACTGTCCCTTTTACAACTAGCGTACTGACAATCGCACTAAGTCTTCTATTGGCGCCCGGGCCTGTTGCGGGCCAGGACGATGCGCCCTCTATTGCTGGATTTGCGACAGGTCGCGGCAAAGAAGCGGCTAAAATCGCAGTGGATGTGCAGAGAACTTTACGAGAACTGATTCCCACCACGGGCGCCTTTGAGATGGTTGATCTGCACAGCCTGGTTCATCCAGTCTCGAATAACCCTAAACAAGAAGCCATAGCAGAAGCCATGAATCTCGTCGATCAAGGCAAAAGTGCCTATGAACAACTCGATCTGGAAGTCGCTCAGAAATATTTCTCGACTGCTTTAAAAAAGTTCGAATTTGGCTATGCCTATCTCGAGAAGCAAGCTCCCATGCTTGAATGCCTGATGTACCTGGGAGCCACCTGGGTCCTAGTCGGGGAACCGGAAAAAGCAACCAAGGCCTTTATACGGGCTCAGGATTTACCCGGACGCAAAGTTCTTGATCCCAATCTTTTTCCTCCAAATATTCAGGAAGTTTTCACGGCAGCTGCAAATGCCTCTGAATCAGGCCCGCAAGGTAACGTTACCTTAATCACTGTTCCCCTGAGCGCCGAAATTCACGTCAACGGCGCTTATCGAGGCGGATCACCGCTGAATATTGAAGGATTGAGAGCCGGAATGCATATGGTCAAGTCAGTTAAAGACGGCTACCAACCCTGGGGCGGTAAAATCAAGAGTGTCGCCGGTAAAAAGCGCAATCTAAAAATCAAGATGAAGAAGGCTGCCAAACACAGGATCTTTGCAAAACATTTCATGCAGATGGCTGCCGAAAGTCAAAAAGACAAACCGGGCGAGGCGGCCATGAGTATGTCTCGATTCTTGAAAGCCGATCGACTGGCAATCATTACGCTTTCAGGCTCGAAATCAGCCATTACCTTGAATGGACATCTATGTGACACAGAAGGCGACTTCAGACTGACATCCCAACAAGTGGTCCTGGATGCCACCGGTCCGGACTTCAATGATCAAGTGAAAGAATTTCTACGAAAAGTATTGTCCGGCGATCAGGCAACCGATACGTCAGTAGCTTCCACTGACACGGGTACTACCAGCGCTGCAGAGGATGAAGGCGCCAAAGCTGCGGCTGCATTGTTAGCCGGCAGTGGTGAGTCCGGCGAAGAAGGCAGCGAAGGCATGGTGGGTCTCGATCTCGGAGCTGAAGGCACAACAGACTCCGCCAGCGGCACTGATACAAAAACCCAAGAGCTGGCTAAGGCCTCCGGTGACGACGTAAAAACAGCCGAGGCAGATGAAGCAAAAAAAACAGTCGAGGGCACCAAGCCTATCGGGCCGTCCGACAAAGGCGACCAAGGTATGGTGATTTACAAAGAATGGTGGTTCTGGACTGCGATCGGTGTGGTCGCTGCCGGAGCAGCTACTGGCACATATTTTCTGGTTTCATCCTCAGGCGGTTCAAGCAGCGGCGACCTGGTCCTCAATATTCACTAATTCGTGTCGACTAATTCAATTCCAGTTTTCTCGGTCAAACCAATCAGGGAAGATTATACTCAATCTTGTCGATCGAACACTTGACGTTCTGACAGGCTATTGTCGGAAAGCCTACAAACCCCAGCGGAAATCCGGCCAACTCATCAACCAGCTCAATGTCCTGGGCAACAAATTTTATCCTGCCTTCTGAAAATGACAGTCTCAGTTCGAGGTTCCCCAAAGCCGCAATCACCTTGGGTGGCACGGAAAATTCCTGATTGCCGCCCTTCATGTCTTCGCCAAAACGTATCAGTTTACCGGGCTGATTCGCGTCCAGGGGCAACAGTAATTCTATTCCCTGGCCCTGCTTGTCGAGGAAACCGGCCCCGACCCGGTATTCCACACCCAGCGGCAACAGGACCCGAACTCCCCCAACCGTGTCTTTCAAGTATTGTTCCATACTGACCGTCTGACGATCTTCTCGTGTAAACCTGGCGCGCTGGGCTGCCAGAGAAATACTTATTGTAGCCCCATGATGGGGCCCCGCTTGATCGCCGAACCGGGCTCGAGCAGGTACCTGGTTTATGGTAAACTCCCTCCGGCAAGAGTCCTGAACGAGCTTGCCACGCTCCGCCGTCCAGAATCCTCCAATCAGAGTCACCGTTTTAACGGGCAAGGGAGACGGCATAAAATCGAAACTGGTTATCGTCTTGTCAGGTTCTTTGCGGTCTGCCTGAGGTGAAATAGGCATATCCTGGCGGGGATGGACTACATTGGTCGTAAAATCCTGTTCGGTTTTGCGAACTACCAGATCACCCGGCCGGCTCTCGAGATTGTTGTAAACCAGCAGGGTGACAACACCAACAGAGGCCAGGGCAAGCAAAATCACACCGCCAATGATCCAGGCTAGCGCAGACGAAATCCTCTTGCGGTCACGGGCGCGGCGGGCCGATCTTTTGCTACTATCGGGTGACTGAGAGCTAAGATCCACCGATTCAAAAACAGCTTTCTGACCGCGTCTTTTGCGGCCGTGTTCTTTACGGCGCCTTTCGGTGTGCCCTTGGGTACCGGCTGGCACGGATTTCGGCTGAGTATCAACTGTTTCATCGACGGCCTCGACCCGCTTTGGTTCTGGTTTGCGCTTGGCACGACTAAAAATGCTCTCGAAAGTGGCAGCTACCAGTCCCGCCTGCTGGGGACGCCGATCGGGTTCGAAATCGAGCATCTTGAGCACCAGGCGATCGATTCGTTCATCAATATCTTTACGTCGCTTGGTCGGCGGATCAAACCGGCCCAGGGGCAGCTCTCCCACGAACATCTCGTAGATCATGACACCCAGTGAATAGATATCCGCCCGGTGATCCACATGCTTGGCATCCCGTCGCTGTTCCGGGGCCATGTAGTTGACGGTACCCATACTCACTTGAGTACGGGTCAACTCCCAGCGCTTATCCGGCACGATTATATTGGCCAGACCGAAATCAGCCACTTTGAGCGTGCCTTCTTCGGTGAACAATACATTCTCCGGCTTCAGGTCACGGTGGATCACTCCGCGCTGATGAGCGTGATCGACGGCCCGGCAAAGCTCGATTGCCAGATCGATGATCTCATCAGCTGACAGGTTGCTGTTGATCTTTTGACGCAAGCTCACCCCGGCAACATATTCCATAATAAAATAGTATGTGCTGCCGACATGTCCACGATCGATGATGGTTGTAATATTCGAGTGGTTCAAAGAAGCCAGCGCACCTGACTCCTTTTCGAACCGGCGGATGAAGCTTTTATGTCTCGCCAGGTCATCATTTAGAATTTTTATTGCTACTAGCCGATCCAGTGAAATCTGGCGAGCCCGGTAGACTCTCCCCATCCCGCCCTTGCCCAACATTTCGTAGATTTCGAAGCCGGGAATCTGCAAGACATCGTCGCGCGGGGACGTGTCTGAATCAGACGGGGGGGCCTTGGGTATGGCCTGGTTGGCTCTTTCTAGCTTAGGCGGCGGCTTGACGGGAGTAACCGCCTGTTTCGGAGGATCGAGGGGAGAATCGCCGATCATTGATTCGGGACGAATGACGACGAAAGGCAACCCGCATGATGAGCACTTGACGCGCTTACCGCTCACGAAGATGCTGACATCGTGCAGAGTAAGGCAAGCTGGACATCGCTGAGTGGCCATCCGGTATTTCCTTTGTCAAATCTCCAGAAGCTCGCTCATACTGACCGGGCTTTTTCTCCCGCGAACCCTGACCGGCGGCAGTTCATTTACGCGCGGAATCTTACCAGACTCCTCTTCGAACTCCTTCAAGGTTTCGGCAGTTACCAGCACCTGGCCCTCGGCAGCCTGATCACATACCCGGGCAGCCAGATTAACCGTATCGCCCATAACCGTATACTCCATTCGGCGCGAAGAACCAACTGCTCCGATAACCGCCTCCCCCGTGTTGACTCCGACTCCGACCTCCAACTGCGGCCAACCTTGGCTACTGCCTCCCAGGTTGAACAACTTAACCGCTTCTATAATACCCCGACCGGCTTCCAGGGCCTGACGAGCACCATATTGTTGCTGAATTGGCGCCCCCCAAACTGCCATAAGCCCATCGCCGATAAATTTATCCAGCATTCCATTGTGCCGAAAAACCACATCCACCATCTGCTCAAAAAAGGCATTCAACATTCGGACTAGCTGGGTTGGGTCCATTGATTCGGCCAGCGAGGTAAACCCGCGAATATCGCAAAACAACACGGTCACTCGCCCGGTACGGCCCTTGGATGTCAAATCGATGCCCCGCTCAACGACTTCTTGAATCAATTCGCGGGACAAAAATCGACTGAGCCGCTCGCGCGTAATCGCTTCCTTCTCAAGCCTGCTATGCAAGCGAGCCTGCTCAATTACCAAGGCTGCTTGCCCGCCCAAGGTCGAGAGCAATTGAAGGTCTTTGACTGAAAATGCTCCGGTAAGTTCGCGTGTGTCCAAATGGATGGCTCCCAGGACTTCCTGCCTGCCAACCAGCGGCACGCACATCGCCGAGCGCACATTTTCACGTAAGATGCTGTGGGAATCCTTGAAACGCAAGTCTACGGTCGCATCACCGGACAGCACGGCAGTTCTCTCCTTGACTGCCCGTCTGAGAATGCTGCCGGGTATGACGATCTCGGCTTGCGAGTCGGTCTGATTGCCTACCAGGCTATCCCGGTGCAGGACCACAGCCGGCACCAGGGGTGCCCCCTCCACTTCTCTGAGCAATATCGCTCCCCGATCAGCAGGCAACAGCTCGAAAGCAAATCTCAATATATTATGAATCAGGTTCTTTTCGTCTTGCTCGCGGCGCATATAAGAATTGAACAAATAAGCAGTACGCAATCGCTGGTAATCGTCTCTAAGTTCTTTCTCATCACTGATGTCCCATTCAGGCATGAAATCCCCAGGCTCACATGTCAGGCAAGCCTGGATAGTTTCTTGGAGATCAGACTGAGGCACGATCGTAATTCCGCCGACTCCGGCCGGAGCTCCGCCAGCATGAAATAATATCGAGGTATTTCCGATAGAAACCTGATCACCATCTTCAAGCTTTACTTCGGCTATCGGTTGATTATTTACCAAAGTACCATTAGCCGAGCACCAATCGCGGATGTACCAATCCTGGCTTTCACGATGAATAGTTGCATGAATTTTGGATACTTGGCCGTCTTGTAGGGCCAGCTTGTTTTCAGTGCGTCGACCGATGGTTACGCGTTCGTCAGTCAGCAGCATCATTCCATTCCCGCCGGGTCCCTGCCATTCGAGCCAGGCACCCTCTTCACCGGCAAGTTCACCACCACATTCCGGACAAGCCCAGATCGGAGGCTCCGCGATGTTTTGAATGACTTTTTTGCAGGTCAAGCAAGTCAACGGCATGTTTGGCTTACCTTACGATTGACTGACGCTAACACGGGCCTAGATACGTGACAATGGTTTTTCACTTGTTTACAATACAATCTGGAACTCAAATGGCAAAAGTTTTCGGAGAATATAAGTTAATTAGACCGATCGCCATTGGCGGGATGGGCGAGGTCTACCTGGCCGTCCTCGAAAGAGAAGGAGGGTTCGCCAAGGCAGTCGCCTTAAAGATGATGTTACCGTCTGCAGAAAAACGTGCCGGATTCGGAGAGTTATTCCAAGGCGAGGCAACCGTGGCGGCCATGTTGAACCACGTCAACATCATTCAGATTTTCGACCATGGCTGCATCGCCGGTAGATCATTCTTGACCATGGAATATGTCGAAGGACCCGATCTCGGCGCACTTATATGCGCCTGTAAGCAACAACCTTTTCCCGGCGATGTTACTGCCGAGATTGGGATTCAACTTTGCCGCGGGATGGGTCATGCCCATGAGCGCAAGGATTTCCAGGGACGGCCGATGGGCATAGTTCATGGGGATGTCAGCCCGGCAAATATTCTGGTATCCAACGAGGGTCAAGTCAAACTGGCCGATTTCGGCCTGGCTCGGGTACGCAGCGCTGTTGCCGGGGAAGGCCTGATCACTGGCAAATACTCGTACATGAGTCCCGAACAAGCTCGCGGGGCTGCCTTGACTGCCCAGTCCGACTTGTACTCGCTTGGGCTGGTCGTTTATGAGATGCTGACTGCTCAGCGTGTATTCCCTATTGAGGATCCGCAGGCCTTGACCCTGGTAACTATTCAGGCCGGCGCTGCAGCAGCCCTCGAGCGCCTGGATCCAAGCCTGGAAGAGAGTTGGAAGAAATTCCTGGCAACCGCCCTGGCAACTGATCCGAAACTGCGCTTCAGGTCGGCTGGAGAAATGTCGCGCGCATTGTTAGAGACTTGTGCGCTTTGCGGGCCCGAGAAGCTTGCCGAATTCGTCCAGACAAACACCTGTGTAGAAACCGGGGTTCAGCCCCTCGCTCCGGAACCTACCGAATTGGCCCAAAAGCCTGTCAGCCCGACAGGCCATGCTATGCCGGTCTGGCTGATTACGCTAGTCGCTTTATTCGTCGTCGGCTGGGGCGCCGGATTCTCCTGGTGGGTCTTTCACACAAAACCATCCGCCCGACCTGCGCCGCCAACGTCTTCGTTGCCCCGTGCCCCTCAGGGTTTGAAACTCCAACTGCCGCCGAAACAAACAGAGACTATTGTCAATGCGCCCTTAGTAATTGACACTAAAAAACCGAAAATTAGCGAGCCAAACCCAGACGTCAAAAGTAAGAACAGTGTACCCAGACTAACCATCTCTTTCGAACCAGGCTTTCGGGCCCAGCTTGATCACCGTAGGATCAAAGGCTCCAAGCTCCAAATCGCCGCCCTGCGCCCGCACCTGATTCATCTGGTACCGATTAAAGACAAACAACCCAGAATCACGATTAGGCTGAACCCGCCGCCTGAGGGAATGGCTGACTGGGCGCTGACTCTAAACTCAAAACCCTGGATGAAAATCACTTTAAACGGCCAGCCGGCCGGCCAGACACCGCGGAGTCGCTTGCGCATCAAGCCCGGACGCTCAAACCTGATCTTTCATCGCAAAAACCTCTCGGTCAAGCTGGAACTAAATGTAATCGAACCGGAATAATGACTGAAGCGCCAACTGAAAATGAAGTAAAATATTCGATTGATCGGACTTCGCTAGAGCGTGATTCAATCGTAGAGTTCTTCACCGGCTCGGGTCCCGGGGGACAGCATCGCAACCGATCGCGGACAGCGGTGCGAATTAAACATGAGCCGAGTGGAATAGTCGTCACCGCAACCGAGCGTCGTTCACAGGCCCAGAATCTGGAGGCTGCTTTCGACCGCCTGATCAAGCGCCTGACGCAATTGAATATTAAACCCAAGAAAAGAAGGCCGACCCGCCCGTCGCGCGCCAGTCGTGAGCGCCGCCTGACCCAGAAAACAAAACGGGCTCAAACCAAGCGTTTTCGCCGAAGGCCCAGCAAAGATGATTAGAGCGGGGTCGGAGGGTCTCATATGATTCGACTGCAAAACCCAGCATCCGGAAGAACCAGCGGCCTGGATCTGAGCAATGTTCGGTGACCTCGACCTCCAATGGAGGAGAGGGGTTC
>JAFDKH010000186.1 GCA_019307065.1 Deltaproteobacteria bacterium | reverse complement strand
AATACTGGCGGAGCAAAAAAGACCAGATCGAAAAAGGCTGCCAGGAAAGTGGTTGCGACAGCCAATCGACGATCGCAAGCCGCCAAAGAAACCAAGGTCCTTCCTGAGGAATACCAGGATGGCAGAATGGTATTGCTTCCTCGCGATCCGAACTGGTTGTACTGCTACTGGGATCCAACGCAGGCACAGGCCAAACAATTAGCAGATTGGGGGGTTCCCTCGTTGCGAATCATGGAAATTGAAGATAACGGAAAATCCCAGCTAACTCAGCTGATTCCGTTGACCCAAGCTGCCCGCAGCTGGTACGTACAGGTCGATTCACCTGGTAAAAAGTACCTTGCCGAACTTGGCCTGATGGACGAGCAAAAAGTATTTCACATCGTCCTGACCTCCAACTCTTCGACTACGCCTCCGGGCGCAATCTCGAAAAAGCTTGAGAAACAATTTGAATCGTTTTCTCCTGAGCAGAATTCAGGGCCGGTAAAATTAGCTGAAGCGGATAAGGCCACTGTCGAGCGCCTGCATTCTTTATCGCAGGGGTCATCAATTGAGGCCAGCAAAACCGGGATTGATTCTGGTGAGTCATTAAAGGAACGCCGTTGGCTCCGCGAGGAAATGAGTTCTGAAGGTCTCCAGAAGAATCGACCGTCGAGTGATAGTTAACCCAGCTGAATTATTAAGACTGTAAAATCCATGCCTCCCAAGGGATACCTGGCACTCGTCCTGCACGCCCACCTGCCTTTTGTTCGTCATCCCGAGCACGACCGGTTTCTGGAAGAAGATTGGTTTTTCGAGGCGATAACCGAGTGCTATCTGCCTTTGCTGGAAGTATTCGAAAGACTTGCCCGTGATCATATTCCCTTCAAGCTCAGCCTGGTCCTGACACCCAGCCTGCTTGCCATGCTATCTGATGATTTATTATGCAGTCGCTACAGGCTGCATCTTGAAGAACTGATAGAACTGGCTGAACGTGAGGTAGTCCGAACCCGTCAGAGTCAAGAACTTCAATTGTTAGCGCGGATGTATCTAGACAGGTTTCGTAAAACCCAGCAACGTTTTGTGGAACATCATCGTGGTGATTTGGTTTCAGCCTTTGCCGAGTTTGACAGAAGCGGACATCTCGAACTTTTTACATCGGCTGCAACTCATGCCTATCTGCCTGCCCTGCAGCACTATCCTCTCGCGGTTGCGGCCCAGATTCGTACAGCAATATGGTCGCATCGAAAACTCTTCGGCCGTGCCCCAAGAGGTTTCTGGTTACCCGAATGTGGCTATTTCGAAGGACTAGCTGATCAGCTCGCTCAATCCAGTGTTGGCTACTTTATTTTGGATACACACGGCCTGCTGCATGCCAATCCCGGCCCTAGCTACGGTGTCTATGCTCCGATCTTGTGTCGGCCGGGTTTGGCCGCTTTTGGGAGAGATCGATCAAGCTCGAGGCAAGTCTGGAGCGCAAAAGAGGGCTACCCGGGAGACCCAGACTATCGTGAGTTTTACCGTGACATTGGATTCGATCTTGAACACCAGGATTTAGGACCACATATCCAGCCGACCGGCGACCGCAAGAACACGGGCATCAAATACTTTAGAATCACGGGTCAGACCAGAAACAAGAAATACTACAGTCAAAAAAAAGCGATTCAGAAATGTGATAGCCACGCGAAAGATTTTGTTCAGCAGCGGAAATTGCAGATCGAAAAACTGTGGTCCGAAACCAAAGGCGCCGGCCCGCCAATCGTGGTATCGCCTTACGACGCGGAATTATTCGGACACTGGTGGTACGAGGGGCCGCTGTTTTTGGAAAACGTGTTCAGGAAAATAGACTCCGAGCAGAGTGTGTTCGAGTGCATAACTTTGGGAGACTATTTAGAGCGGCATCCGATTCATCAAGTAGCTACTCCGTCGCCTTCGAGTTGGGGCCATAATGGGTACAATGAGATGTGGCTCAATGAGTCCAATGACTGGATCTACAACCATATTCATTGGGCCAGCAAGGAGATGATCGCTTTGGCTGAAAAACATGGGCAGGCTCGGGATTTAGTTGAGCGATTTCTCAACCAAGCTGCCAGAGAGCTGATGCTGGCTCAGTCTAGCGACTGGGCTTTCATCATGAAGACTCAGACAATGGTGCCTTATGCGGTGAGGCGAACCAACGAACACTTACTGGCTTTTAGACGATTACACGAGCAGATCAAGGCCTGCCAGCTTGATGAAGATTTCGTCAGTCATCTCGAGCAACTTCATAACATATTTCCGGATATGGACTTCCGATGTTATCGAGATGACTATCGAGATCAAGAGTGATGCGATTGCCTATAGATACTAGTGAAGCGTGTCGGGGATGTTTTTTACCAAACGTTCTTCTTCATCCTTTTTCAGAGCGCCTTTCAATAACTCGGCTCTTTCGGCTTCCAGCTGCCGGGGAAGTTCGATCAGTTCTTTTCGCAAAAGTGCCAGGTCATCTTCATCCAGGAGTCCGCGACGATTCAAGTACTCGCGCAACAAGAAGGTCTCCTCTTGAAGCCGGTTGATATCCGATTCGGCAACTTTTAGACGGTCCAGGAGGTAGTTGGTCGAATCGGCCAGCTGCTTACGCTGTCGCCAATAGTGCAGCATGGCTCCTCCGATTACACCCGAGCCGACTGCTAAGACAGTCAGCAGGACCCATCCTAAAACATGCGAAAAGTCCATCAAAAACCTCCTTTATTTATTGTAGGCCAAAGTCAGAAACTGTGCAATGCCAAGAATTATCGCGGGCAGGCGAGGAAAAATGTTGCAGTTGACACCTTTTTGCCAGACTGCTACACCGGCCTTGTGGAAGAAATAAGAAAAATAGTCCATGAACGAACACTCGATATCGCAATCGAAAATACACTGCCTTTTATTGAGGCCATTCTCAGCCGCTATGGTAACAAGGTAGTCGGCATTTTTATGTACGGCTCGAAGCTCAGCGCGGTTACCGCCACAGCAACTAGTTTTCCTGATTTCTTTGTTATTACAGATGGTTATCGGGGAGTATTCAAGCATATATCGCACTGGGCCCTCTCATATTTCTTGCCGCCACACATATATCACTTAAGATTAGACGAACAACTTCGCTGTAAGTACAACCTAGTTTCAATTAAACGTTTCCACCGAGAATGCTCCGGGCGAGCCAAAGATATCTACATTCTGGGTAGATTTGGTAAACGAGTGGCACTGATTTACGCTAAAGATGTTCAAGCCAGACGCAAATTGACGGATTGTTGTTTTAGTGCCATGTCGAACGTGGTGCCCTGGACGCTGCGCGGCATGCAAAAACCATTCAGTGAAAAGGACTTTACACTCAGCTGTCTGAATCTCTCCTATGCCGGAGAAACCAGGGTCGAGACTGGTTCTAAGGTTCCCAAGTTGTTCAAGTCGGAAAAGGCTTTTTACTTAGACGTGTACCCGGCATTTTTGAAAAGGCACCCGAAAGCTCAGAAAATGGCTCAACTAACAGCCGACGGTTCCTATCGCCCCTCCGGCGGAAGATTCGTCCGCTGGCTCAGGCGCATACGATTTCGCTGGTTCTTGAGAAGAAGCCGGATTCGAGGCATCCTCAGATGGCCCAAATTCCTGGTGACCGTTGACGAATGGGTAGATATTATTCTGAGTAAGATTGAACGAACCAAGGGTATCAAGTTGGACGTGACTGACCGCCAACGAAAGCATCCGCTTATTTTCGCCTGGCCGCATTTTTTCAGGCTACTTCGATCCGGAGCCATAAAATCTGCCCGAAAAGCGCCGGAAGAAGAATCCGTAGAAAATAAGCCTAAATAGAATCAACTTATTCTGGCAAAACCAGTGTTATTGCACGAGCTTACCTTTGTCTTTTACTATTGACTGCAGAGTCAATCATTGTTAGACTCAGTGCGTCATGAACTATCGAACCAAAGTTCCGTCCACCAATCAAGGAGGATATCAATGAGTCCGTTTGCTATCGACAAGCGCGACATTCAGTTCTGCCTGTTCGAGTATCTCGACGTTGAGCAACTGTGTAAGTTGCCGAAATACACCGAGCACAATCGTGAGCTGTTCGATATGGTCATCGATGAAGCTACCAAGTTTGCTGTCGATGTTCTGGCTCCGCTGAATCCGATTCTGGACCAACAAGGAGTCCAATTCGACAAGGGCAAGGTTACTTTGCCCAAAGAATGTCATGAGGTCTACAACAAGTTCAGAGATGCAGGTTGGGTATCCCCTTCAGGCAGCCCTGAATTTGGCGGGCAGGGCCTGCCTCTCATTCTGAATACTGCAATCACTGAGATTCAGGGATCTGCCAGCATGGCTTTTTTAATGTGCCCTGGTCTTACCAGAGCCGCCGGACATGTGATCGAGATTTCAGGAACAGAAGAGATGAAGAAGTTGTATCTCGAGAAGCTGTACACCGGTATCTGGGGCGGTACCATGTGCCTGACAGAGTCCTCTGCGGGCAGTGCGGTCGGTGACATAAGAAGCAAAGCTAAAAAAGACGGCGATAGTTATTTGATTGAAGGTGAAAAGATTTTCATATCCTTCGGCGACCACGATCTGGTTGACAATATTGTCCATCTGGTTCTGGCCCGGACTGAAGGAGCTCCTAAAGGCATCAAGGGCATCAGCTTGTTTCTGGTTCCAAAATTCCTGGTTAACGACGACGGCAGTGTTGGTGAATTCAACCATGTAAGTTGCGGTAATATCGAGCACAAGATGGGCATCAAGGGTTCTCCGACATGTACGATAATATTCGGTGATGGCGGCCCTTCTCGCGGCTGGTTGATCGGTGAAGAATGCGCCGGAATCCGTTTCATGTTCCAGATGATGAATGAAGCCAGAATTGGCGTTGGTTTGCAGGGTTTGGGAGCCGCGGCGGCGTCATACCAGGAAGCTTTGCAGTTTGCCATCGAGCGCATTCAGGGCGTGGACATGAAGGACATGAAGGACGTTGACGCGCCCCGGGTACCGATTATCAAGCACCCCGATATCAGGCGCAGTCTACTCACAATGAAGGCTTTCGTCGAAGGTATGCGGGCCCTGATCTATACCACCGCCAAGTGTGGCGACCTCTCAGTCCATGCCGTAGATGATGAGATCAAGGCCCATAACAAGCTCATGCTCGATTTATTGACTCCTATTTGCAAAGCTTACTGTTCTGATTGGGGCTTCAACATGACTGCTATCGGCATTCAGGTATTCGGCGGTTACGGTTATACCAGAGAATACCCTGTCGAACAGTATTGCCGGGACGCCAAGATTGCATCGATCTACGAAGGCACCAACGGCATTCAGGCCCTTGACCTTTTGGGCCGCAAGGTGGCCGGCAAGGGCGGCGCGTCATTCATGACTTTCCTCAATCATATAAACGGTTTTATCGACGATAACTCGGAACATTCTGTCGTGGGTCCCTATGTACAGAAAATTGCCAAGACCAGAGATACCTTGACTCAGGTAGTCATGCACTTCCAAAAAGTCGGAATGGATGGCGATTTCTACTACCCCCTGGTACATGCCACGCCGTTTTTAGATATGTTTGGAACCCTGGTTATGGCCTTTTTCCTGGCTGATATGGGAATAGTTGCAGATAAAAAGCTCTCAGCGATCTTTGAAGAGGCCGGCGCTTCGAGCGATGAAGACAAGCTGAAGGTCGTTGACGGAAATCCTGAGGCTAAATTCTATGACGGCAAGCTACACAGCATGCGTTTCTACATTGATACATACCTGCCTCATGCAGAGGCCATTGCCGAGACCATCCAGAGCGGCAACCGTAGCCCGCTGGATGTGAACTTCTAGTCGACTCATCTGTAGTGTGCCTGACAACATCAGTTGCCAATTGAGGCAAAGATGCAACCAGTGTGCGTCCAATCTGCAACACAAAACGCTGCCCCCAAGGATAAGTGCTTGAAATTGTAAGAAAATGTTTTTCGGCACGCCTTTAGCAAGTATTATCACTCGGGAGGCGGGATAATGAAATCGGACATGAAAAAAGCTGTTCTAGCGGCCTTGTTTGCCAACCTGGTTGTCTGGATTTTAATGATTCTGGTGGCCGAGAAATCTTTGGCATCGGCTGGTTCATTGCCCGGCCCAAAAGATGAGGCTACCCTCGATCAAACCGGCCCGGACATTTTCGACAGCTATCTGCAGTCAGAAATTTCGCCAGCCGACGGGTTCGACTTTCCAGTCGGTAATTCAAATGGTCGCGGAAGTTATCGAGACAAAAGGAGTCGACAGAAACACAATGGTTGGTATGTCGCGACAGAATTTGGTGACAAAATATCACTGGGTATTCACCCTGGAGAAGACTGGAACGGCAAGGGCGGTGGAAACACGGATTTGGGTCAACCGGTGCATTCGATTGGTAACGGGAAAGTGGTTTTTGCCGAAGACTGCGGTGCGCTGTGGGGTAAAGTAGTTATAATTCAACATGTTTTTTACGAAAATCATTTCAAGAAAAGAATCAGATCAGTCTACGTGCACCTCGACAACATACTGATAAAAAAGGGCGAGTTGGTCAAACGCCGGAAAATTATTGGAAGCATTGGCCGGGACCCCGATCATCATTATTACGCTCATTTACATCTCGAACTTCGCTGGAATGAGAATCTAAGCCCTACTTTTTGGCCCTCTTCAAATTCAAAATCGCTCGACTGGATTAGACAAAACTATGCCGAGCCAAGTTCGTTCATCAAATCTCATCGCAAGCTTTTCGTGCCGCACAAAGAAAAACAACTTGTCCTTATAGATCAGTCCGGCTACCAAATGCGTCATTATAAGAACGGGAAGAAAGTCGGCGAATATGCAGTCAGCTTTGGCCAGGCCAAAGGTAAGAAAATCAAAAGAGGCGACAACAAGACGCCCAAGGGTATGTACTTTGTGATCGACAAGCGCCGTGGAGAATTCAGTGGAGACTACGGGGCCTACTATGGGGGGCATTGGATCAAGATAAATTATCCCAATCGCTATGATGCTCAACGAGGACGAAAACTCGGATTCATTTCAGCCATCCGTGAAAATGAAATTCGACGAGATTGGCGCAGACGCAAGCCAACTTACGGAAAATCGAAACTCGGTGGCGGGATTGGTTTTCATGGTTGGATCGAGGAATGGGAAGACAAGGGGCCCCGGCATTTGTCCTGGGGCTGTATCGTTATGCACAACCGGGATATCAAGGGTTTCTACGAGCAGATTCCCAAGGGATCAATGGTTGTGATTTTCTAGGCGTAAAAAGAGCTTTCATGGAAAACTCAGTTTAAGGACGAAGACCTCCCACTTTTTCTTGAATTCATTCATATCCTTCTGATCTAGTATTTTTTGAAGTGACTGGTAGCCGGTTGGATCGGTCTTCTGGTTTTTGACGAATTCGTGATAGAAGCGAACCAAGAGTCCCTTTTGCTGCAGGTAGTAACACAAGTAGCGAGCCTGAGAATAATTGGTACCGCGATCTTGTGTGTAGAATTCGTGTTGAGTGGTCGCTGTTAGTTGCCTGAATGAAGGTACTTCATCCGATTTGATAGCTGCATGAAGACCTGCCAGCCTCCAATTCGTGTAGCCATGAATATGACCATCTTTGTCTCCGCATTGCTCATAGAGCGATCCCAAGCCTTCATTGAACCAGGCTGGACAGTCGGGAAAATTGGCATGCACGAAGGGATGAACGATTTCGTGCACCAGCGTGCCACCACCGGTGGCGATGTTCATGATCAGTGCCTTATGAGTTTCAGAATAGTAGCCGAAGGGAGTGCCAGGTTCGTCATCAAAAATTGACTTAGTATGTTTGAGATAGCTTGTCTTGTCCTTGAAAAGCCATATATCGATAATGTGATCGGGATCTTTGTCGAAGAAGTCTTGTTTTAGGCGCTCAACAGCCCAGCCGACGGTGCGCTTGGCTCGCATTTGGACAATTTCTAATGATTCATCGCCTATAACGACAAATGGGTGCTTGATTACAATATGAAAATTCTTTGAAGGTATCTTGCGCTTCAGCTTCATTATGTGTTGGGCATAGCCGGCTTTGGAAAGTACAGACATCTTCTTTTTGGCCGTGACGATGTTTTCGGGCTCCATTCGGAACCGAATGAGGGTCCAGCGCTCGCGGTCGTATTTCAGGGGCCAAAGCTCCAGAAAATGCCGGCGACTCATCCGCAGGTAGGCCCCATCGTCTACCGCTGGTTCGTGATAGATGACCTGGTCAGTCTCTTTGTCGTAACCGACTACCAACCTGAAGTGCTCTGTCGTGTTTAAAGACTTGTCGTAATGAGTGCAGACTATCGAAGGTATACCGTTGTTGAGATCCTCGTGTAGAGCCCTGAACTCTTTTTCGATTTCAGCTTCGTTTTCGGCTTTAACAGAATACCAGACCTTACCAACCCTAAAGCCAATTTTTTTCAAGGCATGTTTCAACTCGGTTGTGTAACATCCGCGGCCATGTACGGGATTCAAATTTGAATAGTCGAAAACATCATCTTGACTGATCTCATGTTTCAGACTGCGTAGCACCATTTCTGCTGCAGCCTCACCGCAGAAATCAGGTTTTTGCCTGACATGCGGCACATCTTCGATCAAAGTACTGGCGTATTCTTGTGTTGCTGCCCAGACCGATGATTGTGCTCCCAGGACAATAACAATCAACAACTTGATATATCTATGCATGCCACACCTCCAGTATTATGCCCACCTCAAGCGTGGCACATCTTACGGATAGTTTGGGTAAACTGGTTGTAAATTGTTATCTGACTGACAGATCGAGGACTAGATGCCTCAGAGAGACTACCAGGGTTCGTCTTTTAAAGAAGAGAGAATTTCTGAAAAATCTTCGAGCATTCCCTCAGCTTTGATCTGAGACAGCACCTGGCCCATTCGTTTTCTGAATTGGAGCAGTTGATCGCGCATTCTAAGAATGATCTCTGCCCCGGCCGGATTAACGCCCAATTCTTGAATTAAGACCTGGTAGACGCGCAGGCGGTCGACATCGACCGCCCGATAGGCCCGCTCCTTGCCGGGTCTTCTGACCGCCACGACAATTTGGAGTTCCTCGAGACGATCGAGGATTTGACCGTCGAGTTTCAATTTCTTTATCACGGTTCTGCGAGTATGTATGACGGTACGCCTGGCCAAAATACCTCCCCTAGCTAGGAATTATTCGTACTTCTTCAAGTTTTCAACCAACTTCTTGCCTGCTTCGTCGAGTTTTTTGGGTACTTTCACCAGTAATTTGGCAAATAAATCCCCTCTCCCTCCGCTTCTTAAGGGCAACCCTTTTCCGCGCAAACGCAACTTTTGGCCGCCTTGAGTGCCCGGAGGGATTTTCAACTCAACTTTGCCTTCCAGAGTAGCTACCGAGGTTGTCCCGCCCAGCGAGGCCATTGAGAACGAAATCTTGACTTCGCTGGTCAGATTTGATCCGTCGCGAATAAACCTGTTGTCGGGTTCGTAGACTATCTCAATCAGCAAATCTCCGGGCGGGCCTCCGTTGAATCCCGGGTTCCCTTTCCCGGCCAGTCTTATCTTGCTGCCCTCGCAAATCAATGGCGGGATTTTTACTGTTAGTGATTCGTTGCGGCCTAGCCCGGAGGTAAGGCTTATTCTCTTCTCACCGCCCAGCACGGCGTCTGGCATTGTTATCGCCAGGCGCGAAAGACTGTTCTCACCGCGAATCGGGCCCCGCGGGCGTCTTCTACGGCCGCCCCCCGAAAAGATGCCTCCGAACAAGTCTTCGAGATCGATGTCGCCGAACCCGCCCTGGCTGGAATGAAAGTGGACATTCTCGGCCCCGCCAAATCCGCCGGGACCTGGCGGAGCACCCTCTTTGAATCCTGCTTTCCAGGCCTGATGACCGACCCGGTCATATTGGGCTCGTTTCTTTTTATCGGAGAGTACGTCATTGGCTTGCGAAATTTCCTTGAATTTCTCTTCGGCAGTCTTGTCACCGGTGTTGACGTCGGGGTGATACTTTCGGGCGAGCTTGCGATAGGCGCTCTTTATTTCCTTCGCTGATGCGCTCTTCTTGACTCCCAGGATGTCGTAATAGTTCCTCATAGCAATTGATTAGTGGCAGGTCATTTCTTGTTTTCGACAGGAATCTTCCTGGGTTTCTTATTTGAATGCATTGGCAACTTGACTGCCAACACACCCGCCGTATATTCGGCCGAAATTTCGCTGGCCTCGATAGCAATCGGCAGATCAATTACCCTTTCGAAATGGCCGTGTTGCCTTTCGAGTCTGTGAACCGACGCTTGGCCCTCGGGAAACGGCATGCCCCTTTCGCCCTTGATAATCACTCGCGAACCAAGAAACTCGATCTGAATATCATCGCGTTCAAGGCCTGGAATCTCCATCAAAATCTCTATTTCCTCTTCGGTTTGATAAATATCGACCAAGGGAGACCATTGAATACCGGCCGGACCTTCATCAGAGAAATGTTCGCTGAAACTCCTGCCAAAAAGTTCATAGAACAGCTCTCTCAGCTTGACCAATTCCTGGAAAGGATCGGATCTGTCCGTCGGCATGTCCAATTACCTCACGACGTGAATTTATTCTTTTGAGATCTGAAAGTCAACCAGGTCTGTGCTTGTTTCAGGTTTGATCGGTTCAATTAAAATTTCACGGGCTTATTATAGATGGCGGTATTTGACACAGCTCAAGACGTGATTTCGCATCCACGGTGGCCTGCACCACCGTCGGTTTGAA
>JAFDKH010000036.1 GCA_019307065.1 Deltaproteobacteria bacterium | reverse complement strand
TCGCGGCTGACCTTGGCGGCTGTATCTACTTGCGCTTGGGCTAAAAGCGGCAGAAGTAAAACCAGTATGAGGGCCAGCTTCTTCATTTAACTAGCTCCTCGTAGTAACGCTTGACCTGCTGCTCGAAATCGTGAGGAATCGGATCTTTCATGCCCTCGAGGAGTGCCTTGCGGAAAGCTTCCGGGGGTTCATAATCGTCGGGGGTCGGCAGCTCGACATCGCGTTGTAGGGGATTGCCGCCCGGCCCGCCCATGTCGCGCCCGTGCCCGCGGCCGCGACTGGAGCCCATCGGCATCGGCATGCCCCCGCTCGAGCCCTTCTGGCAGCTTTTCTGCATGGCGTCTTTGAGGCCTTCGAGCTCGGACAGGGCGCCTTGCTGATCGGGGCAGGCCCGTCCGGGACGTTTCTTGCCCAGGGAACCGGCCGCGCGCTGCATGAAGCTTTTACCGCGGCGCATGCGCCCCATGGCGTCCTGTCCGAAAATCGGCGCGCCTTCGTTGATCTTTTGCATCTGCATTTGAAGCCCGCGCATTTTTTGCTTCAGCTCGTCTTGCTGCTTGCCCAGCTGCTGAAGTTTTTTCCGGTCGTTTTTCGAAAGATGCTTGTTGGGGTCGGGCATGAATTTACGCAGCTCGTCCAGGATCTCTTGACTGCCCGCGCGGGCTTCGACCGAACTTTTTTGATATTGGGCCAGCTTCTTGCGGCGCCTGGAGTCGTACTGGCCTTCGAATTTGGCAGCCATTTCCATTTCGCGAGCCAATCGGGCCGCCGACCCGGTCAGCTTGTCGGCCGCTTCGAGCGAACCGGCTATATTCAGCGCATCCAGGGACATGTCCAGCAGGCGGGCTTGCTGCAAAGCACGTTCGCGGTAGCGGGCGCTGAAACGATCCGGCTGTCCTTCGGGTATCGAAGTGATCTTCTCAATGACTTTTTCGAGTTTTTTGCGCAACTCGGCGAATTTCTTCTTGAGTTGCGCCATTGACTTCTGCTTCATCTTTTCATAGAGCCGGTCGCGAATCTGCTTGGTAGACTCGTGGAGTTTGCGCTGGTTTTCGGTAATCATGTTCAGTTCGCCGAGCGTTTTGGCCAACTCCTGGGCCAGCTGGTCGTATTTTCCGGCCCCGTATTTGGAGCGGGCCTGGTCGAGCGCGTTTTGCATCTGACCGAGTTGTTGCTGCAGCTTTTCGAGCTCTACCATGGCCTGCTCGACCTTGCCCTCGTTCATCAGCTTTTGGATGCGATCTAAGGCGCCGAGCATGTCTCTATCCGACATCATTTTCTTCAAGGCATCCGGGTTCAAGTACTCGTCGCGAATACCCTTGAGGACTTCGCGTTGACGGGCCAACAGCTTGGCGATCTTTTCCTTGAGCCGGGCGATCTCGTCTTCGATCTGCCGGCGAACTTCTTCGCTGCGAGCCTGGGCATACTTCTCCATCAGTTTTGCCAGGCGTTCGCGGATGCGGGCCATGTCTTTGGCCAATCGATCGAGTTCTTCCAGCCTGACCATATCCAGCAAATCCTCGAGATAGAGTACGTCGCGCTCGATCCGATTTATGCGGCGGGTGCGATGCGAAGCTAAGTAGCTTTCTATGATCTTGGGTGAATCGTGACCGCGGGCGCTGCGATCGGTTATGGCTTTAAGATTTCGCTGCAGCGAGTTCAGCCGCTGGCGCATGTTTTCGAAGGCCTGAACCAGGGGCTCGAAGACCAGCTTGTCTTTGTAGAGTTCATTTTGCAAAAGCGCCGTTTCGGACAAGAAGGCTTCGGTCTTTTTGTAAATCTTGCGGTAGTCGGCCAGGTCGATGCCGGCCTGTTTTGCAACTTGCGGCTCGAGATCCAGAACATCGCCCAGGCCCGAAAGCAGCTTCTCCCAGATCAACTGGGCCTGCTGCATCAGTTCATCATGGTGCTCTTCGGCCGCGAAGACCTTCAAGTTGCAAGTCGCCGAGCGCCCGGCCTTGGGGCCCAGAACCGTGTCGTTGTCGGTCGCTTCGATGTAGAACTGGACTCGATCGCCGGCCTCGAGATCCAAGGTGGCCAGGTCCCAACGATATGATCGGCGGCTTACTTTACGAGTGCCCTTGGAGTTCTTACTCAGCACCCGGCGTTGCTCTTTGGATGCGCGCCCCAAGATTCTGTAAACCAGGCGAATCTCGCTCAAACCAAAATCATCCTTGGCGTCGTAGATCAAGTCCAGGGCGTCTTGTTCCTGGATGACCAGATCTTTTGCAGGTTTAGTCAGGCGGACCACAGGCTGCCGATCGACTTCTAAGCTTATCGGGTGGCCAAACTGATCGGTCCAGCTTTGACCGCCGGCGTCTTCGAGATCGAACCAGTAACGGTCCGGCTTCATTACCACCAGGTCGCCGACCAGAAAAACATCGTTACGCACGGCCAGCGGTAAAGTGCCGTCTTTTAGTTTGACCCGGGCTTTTACGATCTTACGCTCGGCCCGTGAATTAATGGTTACCCGGGTGCCGGGCAAGGCGACGATACTTCCATCGGTCCCCTCGACTAAGCGGTTACTGCGCCCGGTATAGGCCGGATACTGGTAGTTAAGCTGTATGTCTCCCACCCAGGGCGGCTCGGAGCTGTCAACGTGGCTGGCCAGCTGAGTCTGTCTTTCGAATAAAAACTCCATCCCCGAAGCAAAAGAATTCGGCCAGAGCAGGGCAAACACTACCAGGCTCACCAGCAGCAGCCCGGACAAAGCCATCGGCGGCCGCAGCCGGCGGGCGGAAATTACCTGCTTGGGATTCAGACCGGCCAGTTCTGAAGCGACATCGTTCAAGTGGGCCCTGACCAGGGCCGGGCTGACGTTCGGTTCTTGTTCGAGTTGAGGCAGCAGGCCCTCGAGCTGAACCGCGCTGACCAACTCCAGCTGATTGGCCGAAAACAGCCGGCGTTCGACCTCCCTGGACAACAGAGTTTCCTGACGATAAACAAGCCCCGGCCGCAGGATGTACCAATAAAGACAAAACCCGCCGATCAGCACAATAACAACCAGAAACACGACCCTTATCCAACCAAACGGCTCGACAATCAGCATCAACAGCCCGCTGAGTATAATCGCCGCAAACAGCATACCGGCAATCAAGCTGACCCCGGCCAGCACCTCCAGCCCCATAAGCCTGCGCCGGCAATGAGCCAAAAATTTCTTGATTATGACAGCAGCTTCCATGGTCACCACGCTACGTGTAGCTAATAGACGTGTCAAGCCACAATCGGGCGCCTGGGGCGTGTATTTAGCCGAAACTATTGGGGACGGGGTAGCCTTTGCCCATTGCCACAACGATGTCATTTAAGCTATGATTTGTCTATTGATTGAAAATTTGTGTGGGAAAATTGGGTGTTAGGGGGATTGTCGAAATACAGAGTAGTCTCGTATTTCTGATGAGCTGGAGACTCTAAGTTGAGCCGCATCATCCTAGCGTTGCTGATTGGCCTGTTCGCTGCCGATGCTGTCTCCCAACCCACCGCAGAAAAAGACGGCGAGGCCATCGAGGACAGCAACCCCACAGAAGACTTGAGCTCATTTCCAGCGCCGAAGAAGCTGGAGACGGAATGGCTCGGAGTTGAACTACCCCTGATCGGCCTGTTCAGCACAAATATCGACATGCCAATCTCACCCGGTATTATCGTGCGCCTGATCACCTACAAGTGGGAATATTTCTACTGGACGCCCTTTGAGATCGGTGGTGCGATTCAGGCCGCCGAGTTCAAACTCGATCACGATTTGCCTTCCAACAGCGGAGCCCAATACCTGGCCTTTGCCGGCACGCAAGCGGGCTGGCCTCTATACTTGGGAGGTTTCGGTCAGCATCAACTGTTCTTGGGGATATCAACGGCTTTTGGCATCCTGGGCGGCGAAATTCGTAACGCCGGATTCCAGTATGACAAAGCCGATATCGGGCTTTTGGTCGGGGCCGGTATCAGGTACACATACCAACCGGGAGGAGTGTTCAACTATGGCGCGAGTGTTCGAACATTCTTTCCGGTGGTGTTGGTGGACGAGTCTTCGAGTGATCCCTTCCGGATGCTGTTCCTCGTGTCACTTGACGCAAGCTTGCCTGACCTCGAAGCGAGTTCCGAAAGCGGCGCCGTCCGTATGGCTGCTTCTCCTTTCGTCGAATACGTGGGTATTGAATGGGGTTTTTTGAGTGTCTTTGCGGGCCAAGACAGTCCGCCGCCTTTAGCCGGGATATCGACCATCTTCAGGTTCTGGACGCTCAACTGGGAGAATTTCTACTGGACTCCCTGGGAAATGGGCGGTGGCGTGCATATCGGTGATTCTGCCGGTTTCAGTTTCTATGGTGGCACACAGGCCGGGCTGCAATTCGAACTGGGCACGACCTCGAATCATCGCCTGCGATTCGGATTGGGGCTGGGAGGCGGCGCCTTGAGCGCATTGTCTACAGACTCTTCGTGTGATGGTTCCTGCGTGATGGGGGGCGCGGGCTTCATGGTTTCGCCCACGATTCGTTATAATTACTACACCGAGGGCAGGACATTCTACGGCGGCGGCCTGAGGGTAATCGTCCCGCTCCAGCCGGACATTGGCCCTTTGGGCGGCTATGGTGATTTGTACGGCACGCTGTTGTCGCTCTATCTTGAAATCGGCTGGGGCCAGAAAGGACCTGAGACATCCAGGTCTGCTCTTGCGTCTGCAGGCGCAGGCCTGCCTGAAGACAAAGGCGACTCGAAACCTGAAGTCAGGACTTTGTCTATTTCAACCGAGCCGGCACAGGCATGGGTCATGGTCGACGGTCTTCCAATTGGAGAATCTCCCGTTTCCATCAACGTCCCAGCCGGGCAACACAATGTTCGGGTCGGATCAAAAGGTTGCCGTACCTGGGTGAATGCCGTTGATGTTTCATCCGACAGAACGCTGGGCATCAAGCTACTTGAGCAGTCACCTTTGGTGTTCTGGGGGCACATGTCATTCTGGACGGGCCTCGGGCTGGTAGGCTTCGGCGGCCTTTCAACCTGGATGGCGAAAGAAGCCGGCCTTGAAGGGCGCAATGCAGACAGCCGGGCCTGGTCGGGTGCCATGTGGGCGGGTTACGCAGGCGGAGCCGCCCTGCTGACGACCGGGATTGTTCTTTGGCTGCTGGAACCCTATTCCAACGAACCCGCAACAGACAATTCGATTACGGTTTTCCCGACTTTCGATGGCGATAATCTGGGTATTGATGTCGGCATGAGGTTCTAGATGAGAAAACGGTTCCAGATCATGATTGCGCTTATGCTGGTCATTTCCGGATGTGACTTTTTCACTGCAGACTACTTGAAAGCTTTTGACTTGGACACTGATGTCCGTTCGATTGCTTTTTCGAAAGACGGCTCCATGCTCATGGCCGGCGGGGGCAGGTCAAAGATATGGCGGGTTGCCGATTGGCAAGAGATCTACGACAGCGGCCCGAGAAAGACAACATCGGCAGTTTTATTCTCTCCCGACAGCAGATCGGCCCTGGTTTGCGACATTAATGATTCTAGTTCGTGGATTCGCTTGCTCGCCATCGACCCTGGCGGCATCACCAAAGTTGTATCGCTCCGGGAACCCTGCAGGTACCTGTCGATTTCCAACGACTCGAGATATGTAGCCCATGCAAAGATATCGCTTCTCAAGATCCTGACAATGAGCAATTTGCATACGGTCGACAGTGTCGCGGAAGACACAGATGTCGCACAATTCGCGCCCGATGGTTCACTGTTGGCCGTCCGCTATTCAAATGACCGGAAGAGTGCATCATTCTACAGATACGAGTTGTCGGACACAGGTCTGCTGCAAGAGGTGTCCGTAGTCGATTACGGGGATGGATGCTTTGCCACCGAGATCTCCTTTTCTCCCGATGGCAAGGTCTTTATGATGGGTAATTCTCACAACTTTACAATTCCAGCCGACTTGTGGTCATACCCCGAGTTCGAACCTTTGTGGAAGTTGGCAGAGCCGGTTGAGCACGTCGCCTTCGCTCCCCACGGGGAGTGGATCGCGCTGGGCAGTATGCTATTCGGTGTCAGACTGGTCAATGCGCTGGATGGTTCGCTCATTGTGGAAATCGAGGGCCCGCATAATTCCCCCATGCCAGTCGCGGTTTCGCCTGACGGGAAATATCTGGCCTCGGGACATGGCAGTTGGGTTCGCATACGGGATGTGTCCGCCATTCGCGGCCAAAAGTTCTAAAAACTATTGGTTACGGGTTATCTTCTGCAATATTGTGATAACATATCCATCGGGGAACAAACGCATGTACAAGCGCGGAGTATGGCTGCTGGGTCTATTGATCCTTGGTTGCTGGCTGATCGCCCATGGCAATCCGGCTCAAGCCCAAGAACAATTGGGGACGGGGTAGGTTTTAGGTGTGTGAAACTATTGGGGACAGGCTAGGTTTTCGCCCTATTGTTCTTGGACAAGAACACATTGGTTTTTATGGCACTCAGGACGATATTCTTCCAGAAGACCACTGCCGTGTCCGGTGGCACCGTCAATCGGCTCGATCTCGTCTGAGCCTGGTCTGCGCAAGAACAAGACTTGCCCGATAGAACTGCACAGCTTGCAGTTCTCCTTGGCGAAGGTTTCTGCAAAGAGGATCGGCTCTTCATCGACAAGACCCCGCAACGACCAAGCAACAATTCCGCATGCGTTATGTATCTCCCACGCGAAACAATCGCGGGTTTCTTCACACCAATTGGCACAACTGTCACTTATGAATTCGTACAGGAATATGCCGTAATATGTTTGCCAGGCAGCGCAATCATCCGGGTCGCTCTGACTGGGCTCTACGCAGACCGGGCAATGAACGTCGTCGGCAGGATCGAAATCAATATGCTTGCCATCTGATGCGCAGTCCATGGGCAAGAGTGCATCACAGTTGAAATCGATCCAGTGTCCAGCGGCGCAAACCGGAGCTGGGCCATGTGACTGGCCGTCGGCAGACACGAGAGAATAAACACCTTGTCCGAATTCCGATTCTTCATCTGCAGCAATGCCACCATCGCCATCTGGAACTCCGCCGTCACTACCATCACCAGGTAAAACGTCATTTCCTGTTCCGCCACAAGCGACTGTAAGCGTTAGCGGCAATAGGCCGAGTAGAATCACTAGCAGGAGCGAATTTCTATATTTATGAACAACACCAGCATTATTTTCAATGCACAATTTGTTATTCTTCCTAGATCGAGATTTCCCAGTGGGTTTTGTCTTCATCTAGCAAACCCTCTTTTCACCTAATGCTACCACATCTCCATGCCTAGTATTTGGCCAATTTCGTTTTTGCCGGGTGGGGGCTCACCGTTTTCAGGCCCCACCCTTTTCTACTGCCAATCCACCGGCCAGACCTTGATGGTATTGTCGGTCGATCCTGAATAAAGAAGAGACCCGTCTGGTGATAGTTCGACAGCTGTTATTGTGTCCGTGTGCCCACGATAAATGCGTACCAATTGCCGATCTTCCAACCACCAAACGCCGATCTCGCTGTCCGCATTGGAATTGATGAAAAACTGTCCATCCGCACTTGGTTCGTGGGCCAAGCAACTTCCCCCGAGCGGATCAGCTCCCACCAAATCCAAAACAAATTCACCCGTAATCGAGTCAATAAATTGAGTGTGGTTGTCATATGCTGGGATTATCAATCGGGAGCCATCCTGGCTGAACACCAAGTCACATGGAGGCAATCTGTCGCTGGTCGTCAATAAGCTTGCGCGCTCCTGGCAGGTCGTACTGTCGAACCGCTTGATATGCCAACGTGGTTGTACCTTGACAACTACATCAGTCCCAGCCGGATCGAAAACAGCCCTGTTTCCTCCAGGAATCTCGCAGAGTACTGTCTCGGTCAACGGGTTTCCCAGGACGAGGATTTCGCTATAGACGGCTGCGATCCGCAAGCCGTCGGCGGAAATGGCGATCCTCTTTATCGTTTCCCCGGGTTCACCTAAAGAAAAACTTCCGACTTTTTCGCAAGCTGGGTCCTGATCGAAGTCCAGTTTATAGTGCGTGATTCGATCAGATTCCAACTCGTCGACATGGTAAATGATTCGGTTGGCTTCGTCCCACTGAAGAGCTTTTCCTAGAGGCAGAATGCATACTGTTTGCCAATCTGATACACGAAGAATTCTCACCTCAGCTTCGGCCGAGCCCACCAACAAGAATCGACCATCAGCTGAAATATCGAGCGAAAAGGGGAAATTGCCCATATACTTCTCATCGATGTAATCCCGATGAAAAACATCGCAGCCTGCCAATAATAAACAGCTTAGCGTTAATGCAATCCATCCGGGTTTCATTGAATTGCTCCCCTTATTCTGAATCAAACTGACTGTAGCCAGGCGAAATACACCACAAAGTGATCCCGGTAACCATCAAAGCCAAACCCAAGCCGTACGAAGCATACATAGTACCAGCCCAGGCGGAAGAAGCGTCACGATTCGCATCCAGACCAGCCTGGTGAGATTGCCATGTGGCTATACCGCCGAAGCCCACAAAACCCAGCCCTAACCAGAAAGCGGCATGCCCCCAGTGACGTTGCCAGGGTGTGCGCATGAGTTCCATCTCCAGTTGGGTTGGCTTGGATACCAAAATTTTCTGGGTGCGCTTCAGATGCCCATCCAAATCCGCGCTGATTTTCACCAGTCGTCCAGGAATGGCAACTTCTAGCGGCGAGCGACCGGCATCGGCACCATCGATTTCGATTTCGGCCCCCGCTGGATCTGTCGTGATCCGCACGGCGTGCCAGTCGGTCGTAGCCTCTCGACTAGCCTCCATCTCAGGGGAAGGTACCGCCATCTTTTTCTCGAGTGCTAAAGTCAAGCCCGTTACCTCCCGATATTTTAGGTCAGCCGCCATTTCCTATGATGCCTCATCATACTCCGCGAGTGGAATAACCCAGCGGATGCCTCCCCCGTAAAACCAACCGACCTGCGACTGGTAGCGAAACCGTAAGGCCGGAGACACAATGGCTCCCCAAGCGCCCATGGGTTCTCCGCTATATGTACCGGAATTGGCCCAAACGATTCCCCCTCCTATCCCAATCCCGAAGCCGAACTGGTATTGCTCGCGGCCACCAAACTGAACCAAGTAACCAGGGTGTACACCACCATATGCATACCGCCCATCACAGCCGACTAAATAGGCACCCCCGATTTCAATGGGCGTCAGCGTGAAATTGCCGAAGTGCATTGTCCAAAGCTGAGCCAATCCACCAAGCTGATATGCAACCCTGGTTGACTTCGTACCCACAGGAAAAGCAAACAAGCCCACTTCCAGATTGATCCTATCTCTGTAATAATACGGTAGCTCCTCTATATTGGAGTCGTTTGGTATTTCCTCGTTTTCAGGTTCTTCCGACAGGACAAAGGCTGGTGGCAAAAGCAAACATAGAGCCAAGAAGCTTGATATCAATCGACGAAAAGACTTATGTCTGCCAATGATCCCCATCTGCAGTTCAGCACCCCATAAACCAGTCAAGTTCCATGTAGCCACTATTATATGCATAAACGGGGACAAGGCAGGAATCAATAATTGTGATAACATATGCATTCGGGGAAAAAATGGATGCACACCAAAAAGACAAACGCATGCACAATCGTGGAGTATGGCTGCTGGGTCTATTGCTCCTTGGTTGTTGGCTGATTGCCGACAGCAATCCTGCCCAAGCACAAGAGCGAAGCGGCTTTACTCTCCAGTTGGATTTCGGGGCGGGCTTGATCGAACCAACATTCTCCAATATGCCCCACTTCGGCTTTTCGGCCGGCCTGGGCGTGGGCGGATTTGTTACTGAGAACCTGGCCATTCTTGCCCGAGCTAACGCCGTATATATTAGATGGGAGGAGTATGAAGGGAGAATGGCCCAATTCATCTCAGTCTTCTTCGGAGTCCATGCTCAGTACTGGATCTGCAATTCGTTTTTCATAAGCGGCGGGCCGGGGGCGGTTTTTGTCGCCTATGAAGAAGTTGACGGCTCAGGCAGTAACTTTTCTTGGGGCATTAGTCTACGGACTGGCTATTCGTTTCTGACCACCACCCATCACAGTCTGCAGGTCACACTCGAGTTCACGAATATAGACGTACATGCCCTAATGGCCAACCTGAGTCTGGCCTGGCAGTTTTTCTAGCAAGTGTTTTCTTTCATTCAGGTGCCCGCCAGGGTTCTCCCTTTATCCTGGTGATAATCTTCTCCATTACCAAGGCCCCGGCACGATCGGGGTCCCAGGTGATCCCGGGCCGCAAAAGAGGCGTCATGTCAGCACGAAAAACGGGATCCAATATCTTCTTGCTGAGATTCTCCTCGAACTGAGCGCGAGAAATACGATGGCCTGAATCTCTTATGTTCGGTGATGAAATCTCTCGGGATCATATATCCGGCTCCACCTGCACGTTGATGGCGACTCGCCAGCGTGCGGATCGTTCGGCGCCCGTTCTGGGAGATGACGCATCAAGCGGAGTAATCCGCTGCGCTCGATCGTGGACAAAGCGATGCAACTTACTGACCGTGTTGTGCTGTTTTACAAGCTCTAACAGAAAGCCAAGGCGTTGCGCCCAGGCAAGCGGGGCATGCCGGGCCTCATTGGCGAGTTTGTCGGCGGCAATCGTTTCCGCCAGTTCTGCAAGAATGGTGGCAACGTTGTCGAGCCCACCGGCGTGTTTTGCATAACCAACCAGCTCCAGGGCGGTGGTTTCTGGTGACGACACGAGCATGTGTCCGCGCGGGGTGTTCATTGTTACGCAGGAGACATGGGCTAAACCACTCCTCACGAAAAAATCAACACAGACCGTTCCACACTCGATAGACTTGCGGGGTTTTTGCACCATCACCTGGAACCGCTGTGGCCTCTGGTGGGCCGCTCCGTGTAATTGGGCGGCACACAGCAGTGCTACATGGTAAGGTCTGTCGATTTTTTTCATGAGCTGCGGTACGAATTGCTCCGCCGGAAGACAGCCCAGGGTCCGGTACTCGGGCGGTACTACCACATAGAATCCCCGTTGCGGTGTCGCCAATTCGCCTTTCTTCTTGAGACGACTGAGGGCGCGGGCGACAGAACCTGGGTCACCACCGATCGCGACAACCACGTCCTTGGTGGTGAAATGATACCGGCCCTGCAAAAGGAGCTCTTGGATATACTTTGCGACGGTTGCCATGTGTTGCCTCGTATTTTGTGAAACTACTACAAAATGTCTGTTCTGGCAAATAATAGGTCTGGAAATTAGTTTCGCGCATGGCGCGAATGGCGTGAAAGTGTTTGACAGGCTGGCGGCCGTGTGTCTAACATCTTGTTATGACACACTCTATCGAAAAAACTACCGAATATGAGAAACTGATAGAAGATCTGCGTGAGCTTATAGAAACTGGTCGGCTGCGGGCTGTGCAGGCGGTTAGTGAGGTCTTCATCCAGACCAACTGGCAGCTCGGCCGGCGAATCGGGCAGGCGGTTGAGATCCAGGTGCCAGACGAGTCGCCTGGGTTTATCGGCCGCTTGAGTGCTGATCTGGAGGTCTCGCCGGCGGCGCTCTATCGGGCCTTGCAGTTCTACCGCGCCTACCCGGAGGGTCTCCCGGCCACGCCCGAAATTGCGCGCCTGGGCTGGAGCGCGCATGTCGATCTGCTGTCGGTCAAAGACCCCGAAGCGCTACGTTTCTATACTCAGCTGGCCTTCGAGCAAGACTGGTCGCGGGCAACCTTGCGTAAAGCCATTCGCGCCAACCTGTTCGCCGTCGAAAAAGCCAAGGGCGAAGGACACCGCGCCTCGATCGAGCGGCCCCAATCCGGCTTGCACACCTACTTAGCCATTGTCGAAAGGGTCATCGACGGCGACACACTCGAGGCCCGGGTCGATCTCGGCTTCGATGTCTGGCGGGTCGAGCACATTCGCTTGCGCGGCCTCGACGCGCCCGAACTGCGCACTCCCGAAGGCCAGGCGGCCAAGCGCTTCGTGGCCCGAGAGCTGGCCGATGTGCCCTTCGTGGTTTTACGTACCTATAAGACCGACAAGTACGCCCGCTATGTGGCCGATGTTTTCTATTCGACCGAAGCCAAGAAAAAAGAGCTCGTTTTCGAAAAAGGCACTTTTCTCAATCAGCAATTGCTGGATAATGGCCATGCTGAACGGATGTACTACTAATCCAGTAACCCGGGGATCGCTTCCGTGATTCTTTATTCTTGCCAGCCATAGACCCCATTGTTAGTATGGCGACGAATATCGCACAGGTGCTATTGAGTGGATATAACCATGAATAATAAGCCCTTTCCTCGCGTCCCAACCCATAGAGGAGGAGTAACCGCCAGTGGCAACGACGGATGAGCAACAGCTAGTCCGCCGCGCCCGGCGTGGGGACCAAAAGGCGTTCAGGATGCTGATGGAACGGTATCGCAGAAAAGTTTTCTCCATTGCGTACGGTATGGTACGCGATCCCGAAGCTGCTATGGACGTGTCCCAAGAGGTGTTCATCAAGGTCCACCGCTATCTGGGCAGTTTTCAGGGAACCTCCAGTTTCTACACCTGGCTGTACCGGATTACGGTCAACCTCTCGATTGACTTCATCAGGAAAAGAGGCAAGCGAGATATGGTCGACTACGACGACATGCTGCAGCGGCGTGAGCCCGATGACATCGAGGCCAGGATTACTCCGACTTTTTTGGACGCCAACCCGCTCAAGGCAGTCGACCGCCTCGAACTGCGTGAGCAATTAGCCAAAGCCTTCGAAACCCTAACAGAAAAACATCGGGCCGTGCTGCTTTTACGGGAAGTCGAAGGGCTCAGTTACGATGAGATAGCGCGCACTTTGAAGGTTCACAAGGGCACAGTCATGTCCCGGCTGCATCATGCCCGTAAGAATCTTCAGCTCGCTTTGCATGATTACCTGTTGGAAAGGGGCGATAATTCTGCGCTGATCGACAGCCTGAAAGACAACAAACCCGAGACCAGCAAGAAGAACGCGTCGGACGCCCCGGGAGTGTGAGCCATGAAAAATAAATGCCAAGACATAAATCTTGATCTTTTCTTAGACGACGAACTCAGTCGTTCAAAAAAAGCCCGGGTCGAGGCGCACCTGGCCGGCTGCAGCGCCTGCCGCAACCGGCTCGAAGCTTTTGTTATGCAAGCTGAAATCCTCAAAGAAGATCTCGAGGCCGTGGCTGACGGGGTCGACTTTACCGGTTTCGAAGAGCGGGTCCTGTCCGGTATTCGCTTGGCCGAGCCGCCATCTGTGTTCGAGCGTTTCAGAATGTGGGCGGCCGAAGCTGTCTATCACTATCGAACCGTCTGGGTAACTTCACTGGTGACCGCCGCGATTCTAATCGCCGTCTTAGTGCCGCTGCTGGGTTCAGAAAGTACCGTCGTAAAACCGGCTATCCCCACCGAACCGGGTAAGCATTCTGTGCAGGTTGCCGCGATTGACAACGAAGTGATTATTGATTCAATTGAATACGCCGGAGAGCGTTCGATGATATACACTGTCTCGAAAAACAACACTACTGTCATCTGGCTTTACGACTTCAACGGGGCCGAAAACAACACCGCTGGAGGAGACGATATATGATTCGCTTTTTACAACTCAGTTTTGCAAGTCTGGTCTTGAGCCTGCTGCTGGCCTGGCCCGGGCAAGTCAAGGCGGGCGATGAGCAGACCGCTCAGATTTCTATCCGGGTTATTTATGCAGTCAAGGGCGAAGTGAAATCGATCGACCCAGACCTGGACGACATCAAGGACGAGCTCAAAGACTTGCCGGCTTCAAAGTTTCGCTTGCTCGATCGACTCGAAGTCGAAGTCGCGCTTGACGGCACCATCGAACTTCAGCTGCCGGGCAAACACTCGATCGGCGTAAAATTTCAAGGGATCGACATCCTCGACAACAAGAAGAAGAAAATGCTTTCGTTGCAGTTGACCATCAAGCCCGCTTTGCAGATCAATCTCAGGCTGACCGACGCCGGACGGACTTTGCTGGGCGGCCCCAAGCACCTGGAAGGCACCCTGATCCTGGACGTTTCCGCCAAGCTCAAGGAGCCTAAAAAATGAACAAGGCTGGTTGTATCGCGATAATCATAGTGGTTGCGCTGAGCGGCAGCGTCTTCGCCCAGAGCCCGGATTCGATCAAGGGCGCCGTAGGGGCCTCCTCGACCGATATGCTCGGCCGGGTGGGCGGCGATCTGAACATGGGTCAAATCGACGGCGATCTCTTCATGACGATCAACCTCGATTTCTCGATGGACTTCGGCAAGATCGGCTTCGGCGTGCGGGTACCCTTGCGCCTGCGCTTGATGGACAATGATCCCCAGAACGAAGAATCCGCTTCCGTTTTTAGAAAAGAAGATTGGGACGAGTTCAGCGACTATCTCAAGATCATTCGCTATTTCCGTTACGGTCGCAAAGGTGAATTCATTTACTTGATCGTCGGCGATCTGCCCGGCGCCAGCCTGGGCCACGGAACAATTGTCAGCCACTACTACAACAACATCGACCTGGATCACTACAAGATGGGCCTGGTGTTCGATCTGAACACCGACTATGGCGGCGTCGAAACCATGATCAATCACATGTTCTATCCGACCCTCTTCGGCGGCCGGGCCTATGTCCGGCCCTGGTCGTTTATCGACAGCGAGTCATACATGAACAATCTGGCGGTCGGTTTCACCACGGTCTCCGACGCGATCGCCCCCTATAGCCTGGTGCCCGGGGTCGATCCGGGAACATTCGAGATGGATGGCGGCTATCCGCGAGTAGACGAAAAAAAAGCAGCCACGATCATGGGCGGTGATATCGAGTTTCGGGTACTGAATACTTCCTGGCTGACCATGACGCCTTATATGGATCTGAACGGCATTTTAAGCGGCGGAATCGGCTACCATGCCGGCATCCTGAGCGTGTTTCACATCCCGGTCATCTCGATGGATTTGTCGGCCCGGATCGAGTACCGCTATTTCACGGCCGACTACATCCCGGCTTATTTCAACAGCTATTATGAAATACAGAAATTCGCCTATCCCTTTAAAAACGAAGCCAGCGGCACCGAAACCATGCTGCCCAAACGCCAGGTGCTCGAGATGTTGGCGGACCAGAGCGACAAGAACCTCAACGGTTACTATGCCGAGCTGGTCTTCAAGGTAAACGAATGGTTCACTATCGGGGCTTCCTACGACGACTATGACGGCCCGTTTAATTCCAACTTGCGCATGTATCTGGATGTCCCGGCCTTCGAAGTTGTTCAGTTCGGCTGTTACTATTACAAGCACAATTTCGAAGGGGCCTCCGAGGCTTTTACCTTCGACGACAAGAGCCTCTTCCTGGTCGAAGCCAGATATCAAATCACTTCTTTCTTGTATGTCCTGGGTCAGTACTGGCGCATCTGGCAGCTCGACCCGGAGAGCGGCGTATACGAATCGGTCAACGACTGGTCGGTCGGCCTGGGCGCCAGTTACACTTTCTGATACGTCGTTCGACTGCGTTCACCTCCAAGTTGTTGAACATGCCCAGCGCACGTCATTCCGGCAAGTTTCTAACCGGAATCCATATAGCGAAGACTGGGTCCCGGCCAGAAGCACACCGGGATGACAACACCCTCCATGCCGGGATGACAGGGCTGTTTTTACACGGGGTTATTTGTACATTCCTGCCGATCTTTGCTAGAAACTAGGCGTGTCCTTGCTTCTGCCCAGCCAGCAGGCTCAGCGCCTGTGGCCCTTGGCTTTACTGTTGGGGATCAGCCTGTATTCGCTGTTTTTCTGGCTGATCGATCCGGCCCTGTCACCGATCCCGGCCGACTATAAGCAAGTCGAAAAAACAATTCGATCTGAATTCAAAGACGGAGATGCAATTGCTACACGGCCCTGGTGGGCCGCCCGGGCCCGCGAATATGTCGGCGATCTTTCTTTTGTTCAGGTCAGAGATCTGGCAGCCGAAGATCTTTCACTTTATTCCCGACTCTGGGTTATCAGCCTGCCGGGGCATCACAACGACCTGTCCGGTCCTTTTTTAGACGAGACCTATCAGCTCGAAAAAGAACAGCAGCACGGCAGCCTGGTGCTGAAGAGCTACCGCCTGCCCGACCGGGCCGAAGTCCTGTATGACTTTCGCAAAGAGCTCAAAAGCGCCCAGGTACTGATGCGCTCCAAGAATTCGGCCAAACAATGTGCGCGCTGGATAGATAACCGCTGGGTCTGCAGCCGCCACGACTGGAACTACGTCGGCCGGATGATCGTCGAACTGGGCGACGATCCCCGGGAAGTCATCTGGGCCCATCCGGCCGATGATCCTATTGAGATCATCTATCGCCAGGTGCCCGGCGGCAAGACTCTCCTGGTACACACCGGCTTTACACCCCCGGCCGCCCGGACACCCGACGGGGCCGACGTCACTCTGCAGGTTTTACTGAATGGGCGTGAAATAGGAAAAATAGTTCAGCAGAACCAGAGCGGATATTTTGCGCGGCGATTCGACCTGAGCTCATACGGTCCCGGTCCGCATGAAGTCACCTTTGTGGTCAAGGCAAAAAACGGCGGCATGCGCCACTTTTGTTTCGACGGGCAGGTGCGCGGATGAAATTTTTCAAGCGCCACCAAAACGGTTTTATCGCCCTGGGTTTAGGTCTGGCCGTAACTGTCGTTCTGCTGTTGTCTTCTCCCAACCTGGGGCTGACTCGCGACGAGGGTTATTATTTCGATGCTGCCGAACGCTATGCCGGCTGGTTTAGAGAGCTCGGCCAAAATCCAACGACTGCCTTCAGTGAGCCGATCATTCGGCGCTACTATGAAATCAATCGCGAACACCCGGTCCTGGTCAAAAACCTGATGGCTTTAAGCTACCTGGCCCTGGCCCCGCAAAAAACTTATTCTGCAAACAAGTGGCCCGCCGATCAAGCCGGTGCCTACGTTACGGCCATGCGCCTGCCGGCTATACTTTTTTCCGCTTTGGGCGTGGCTCTATTGTTTCTATTCGGTTGCTCACTGGCTTCGCGCCAAGTGGGGCTTTTTGCCGCCCTGGCTTTCATCTTAGCCCCGCGTCACTTTTATCATGCCCAATTGGCCTGCTTCGACATGCCGGTCGCTGTGCTCTGGCTGGCAACCGTAATGGCCTATCGCAAATCCAAGATCTCGTTCAGCTGGGGAATTGCAACCGGCCTGATTTGGGGCCTGGCCATCTCGGTCAAGCACAACGCCTTTTTCCTGCCGCCCTTGCTGGTGCTGCACTGGCTGTTGACCGAGGGCAAGACCCTTTCGATTTCCCGTAAAGGGTTGAAAATGCCGCGTATTCCGTTGGCATTTTTCAGCATGTTGATCCTGGGCCCGCTGGTATTCTTTCTGCACTGGCCCTTTATTTGGCACCAGACTATCGAACGCATCGGCTGGTATTTCGGTTTTCATCTGAATCACATCAACTACTACTGGGAATACTTCGGCCGGCTCCTGACCGATGCGCCCTTTCCCTGGCTTTACCCTTTTGCGGTGACTGCCTTGACTTTGCCGCTGCCGACTCTGGCATTGGGCGCCTGGGGTTTCTACCGCCTGGCCGGCAAGAGCCTCGGCCAGCCGCTCAAGACAACTTATCGGTTTTTTTCGCGGCTTAGCGGGGCGCAGACCCCTTCCGCAGCAACAGATCCCGAAGCGGATCTCTTGAACCCTTCCGATCGCTGGCTGATTGTCCTGAACGCTTTCATCCCGCTGATGATTATTGCTATCCCGTCGGTACCCATTTTCGGCGGAATGAAACACTGGCTGCATGCCATGCCGTTTATCTGCTTGATGGGAGGCCTGGCGCTTGCCCAGATTATCAACCGGCTGCCCGCCCAGTTGGAACGCTGGCACTTGACCCGGCAACGAATCTATTTTGGTGTCAGCACCCTGGTGCTTTTACCTTCGCTCTTGGGTCTCATTCATATCGGCAGCTATGGCTCGTCGTATTACAACGAGTTGGCCGGCGGCGTTGCCGGCGCGGCCGATCTGGGCATGCAGCGCCAGTACTGGTCCAACAACGTGACCGGGGTCTTGCCCTGGATCAACGAAAATGCTCCGCGGGGAGCCCGGCTCCATTTGCACGAAGTCAACGCTGAATGTTACCGGACCTACAAACGCGATGGATATTTACGCAGCGACTTGCGGATCGCCTGGCTGCCGGACCACTCGGACCTGACCGCCTACCAATACCATCGCGAGTTCGTCGACAGCGAATACCGGATCTGGAACAAAACCGGGCACAAAAAAGTCGCCCACGGTCTATATATCGACGAGGTGCCGATCGTTCTTGTTTACGACCTGACTCAAACGAAACCTTAAAACCACGGTGTCGGAGGGTCTCATATCTCATTTTCTTTCGGATCACATGAAGAGTGGGAAAATGAGATATGAGACCCTCCGACACCCTTTGGCGACACCCTTTGGATACAATAGGGCGAAGATCGAGACGCGCGCCTTAACTCCTGTAATCATGCAAGAATATTATCACCAGGGCATCTCTCGGCGTAGCACCGGGGTAACGGTCGGGTGCGCGAGATAAATCCGGTAGTCAACAAAATATCCAGCCAATACAATGATCTTCGCTGGGCCCCTGGTTCTGGTGCGTTTTTTGCGAATAGGGCTGCTAACCATGATCCTTAGTCTGAAAGGAATTCTTGTGAGAATTCATGAAAACAAAGCCAACACCTGGCTCGCACACATTTGCGCACTTCTGGCGATCTGCGCCCTGGCCGTCGGCTGCGGCGGCCTAACCGGAGATCCGGACGACGACAACCCCTTCCTGGAGGACTTCAGGAATACTGACAAGGCAGACACCGGTTGGGTTTCTGCGGTCAACGCTCCCGAGGTGGAGATTACGCTGGAGAGCGATATCCACACTCCCGGCAAGTGGCAAGCCGTGACCGGGCCGAACGATCTCTCCCAGTTCGCACTGACTTACCTGCGCAAGAAGCATAAGCTGTTTATCGAATCCCAGATGGTCGTGCCGGAGCAAGATCGCTCCGTTGAGTGGCTGTTGGACGGAATCTGGGTAGATGCCGAGGACGTTAACGTCTACACCACGCCGCTCGAGAAGCTGAACCATTTCCGCATCAGCGGCATCAACGCGGTGGTCTACAAGCCGGATCAGCCCGAGGCTTTGGTGGGCAAGATCTACGAGGCCACGGTCCCGCTCTATCCCTACTTCCTGGTGGGAAGCGCGGGAGAAACTTGCGCGTCCCACGGTTCCCACGAACTGTGGGATGAGACCTACTGGTACTTCTGGGATCCGGATCGCAGCGAGTGCCAAATCGAGATGGCAACCATGACGGCGACCGTGACCGGCATGATCCCGAAAGATGGACCACGCTACCCGGAATACGACCAGCTCATCGCAGACGGTCGGGTCGAGGCGGTGATCTTTTTCGGAGCTTTCGGCGGCGGCGGCCCGATCGAGGAAGACAAGGGCTTCAGGTCGATGCAGTCTTTCATGCGCAAAATGGAAGCGGCCGGCTTCGTGCAGAGTACTTCGCCGGCCGGGTTAGCCCGCTTCAGCAGAACTCAAAACAATATAGAGCAGATCGTCGACGTTTCCAGTCCGTCAGACTTCGCCGGGCTTGGCGATCTCAAGCATGCCGACGTCTTCGACGCGGCGGTCAAGACCCACGAGATCATCGTCTACAACGGGCACTCCATCATGGGCACCAGTAATTTCTGGCAGCGCGAGGGAATCTACCCGGACACCTATCAAATCTTCTTCTTCAACGGCTGTCTCGGGTACGAGTATTACGTGCGGGCCATCCTGGACGGCAAGGGCAGTTGGGACAAGGCCGACGTGATCTCGAACATCATGGAAACACCTGCCGCGCCGCAACCCAAGGTCATCGCCTCTTTCCTGGCAGCCACCTTCCAGGGGGCTGCGCAAGAAGGCAGCGTCTCCTACGGGGAAGTCCTGAGCGCCATCAGCCGCTATACCTACAATTCCTGCTATGGCGTCTCCGGCGCCCGGACCAATTGCTTCTCGCCCGACGGAAGCCTGTGCGAACAACCGGATCCCGATACAATCAGTTATTCCAACGAAGAGCCAACCGACATCCCCGACGACGACCCGGCCGGGGTCACCAGCCTGATCCAGGTTCCGGATTCGCTGATCGTCGGCGAGTTGGAGATCGAAATCGATCTCGATCATTCCTGGCTCGGCGACCTGCGCATCACCCTGGAGCACGACGGGACCGTTTTCGTTCTTCGCGACCGGGTCGACGACTACTACAACGTAAGCATCCGAGATACTTTTCACACAGACGAGTTCGACGGCCTGGATGCTACGGGCACTTGGACCCTGACAATCAGCGACCACCAGAACATAGACAGCGGGACTCTCAATCGCTGGAGTATCGAGGCCTCGCGGCAGTAGCCTTGAACTCGGAAGACGAAAGTTTTATTAGGGCCACTATCTGGCAGTCACAACTCGAGCGCGCGGGCGAGATGGTCAGGGTCCCACGGCTTGGGCACAACCGCGTGGGCACTGCCGGAGGCCTGGGCCAAATCGAGATGCTGGCTGCGAACCCGGCCCGAGATAAGTACCCGGCGCAGCTCCGGTCTTTTTTCACTGATGAAGTGCAATACGTCCAGTCCGTCGTACTCTCCTAAGAAAAGATCTACTACAACCGAATCGATCGACAAATCCGGATCGATCAGCATACTGATGGCATCGATCGGGTTCAGGGCATAGACAACCCGACGCCCGAGCTTTGCCAGCTCACCCTTCAGGGCCCGGCATATTTCTTCGCAATCATCGACGACTAAAACCATCGGCCCGCAGCTTTCGGCACCCGTTATGGGCGGCTGCATTTCTTCGATGTCACACTTTTCGATCAGATCGTAGGCCGGCTTTTGAAAAACGACGGCACCGGTACAAAGTTTTGGTTCAGTTTGCTCGGTGTAGATTACCTGGGCCGGAAGCCTGAGCTGACGCTTGCCGGACTCGAGTAATAGTATGTCTACACGCGTGCCATTCTCGGGAAGGTAGCGGCCGATCACCACGACCCCTCCCGCGGATAAAGACTGGACTTCGTACGGCCCAAAACACTGAGCGGAAGAAAACATGTATGCGGTTCTAGACTGGGTTTCGCAGGCCGCATCTTTGTCGTCTTTGGCGTAGGTACGCATGATCAACCTCCTGATTGGTTATCAACCCATTGAGCAAGATGCGAGCCAAGCCGGCCATTATTTAAAGAGTTGAATTTTCAATCCGTTAGCCCAGGCGACGGAACAGGCGGAGCGGGTCAGGCCTTACCAGGCTGGGTCAGACTGCACCCACCTCCCAGGGCGGTAGCCAGCCGCCCAGGGCTTTTTCAAGCGCCATGGCCACGGCGATGGTCAGGTGATCGTTGCCGTGAGTCGCGATTACCTGGACTCCCAGCGGGATACCTTGCGAGTTAAGGCCCAGGGGCACCTGGGTCGCCGGAAGCTCCATGACGTTCATAATCGATGTGTAACCCGAATGGAAAAACCTGAGAATCGCGCGGTGATGAATTTGGGCCGGCGTCGAAAATGTCGGGTAGAGCATGACACCCTGCGGGCCGATTCTTCTGACCAGCTCAGCCTTCAACTCGGGCGCGCGTTCTAAAGACTTGCGGTTGAGGCGCGGCATCAGATCGGGCAGTTTCTCCAGGGCCGCCAGACCCAGGGCCGGCAAGGTATGTACCGATCGCCGCAATGCCCAGCGCGGCAATTCCAGCCAGAGATTTATCGCGCGGCCTTCTCCGAGTAACTCGGAAAAAGTCGGCCCTCCGGCCGCGCGCATCATGGCCGACCAGATATAAAACGCATCTTTTAGCTCGGGAATCTCGGCCGGCTCGACTTTTGCCCCGGCGGATGCCAGGGCTCTAGCAGCGCGCTCTTGGGCCTGGCGCAGTTGCGGGTCGACTTCGATTGCGCCGTTCGAGGCGACGTCGAGGACTTTGATTTTTGACAGATCTACTTGGGCCGGATCTCCCAGCTCGAATTTGCGACAGACTTCATCCTGGCCGTCAGGCCCGGCCAGGATCTCGAGCAAGGGCATCAGGTCTTCGGCCTTGCGGGCTATCGGTCCGGTACACAAATAGCGGCGGGCCTGGTTGGCGGCGATCGGGTATTGCCCGGTGCTGGGCACCAGGCAGCCGGTCGGCTTGTGCCCGAAAACCCCGTTGAAAAAAGCGGGCAGGCGAATCGAGCCGGCCACGTCGGCGCCCAGGCCAAAGGGTGTTCCCCCGGCCCCGACGATGGCGCCTTCCCCGCCGGAACTGCCCCCGACGTGGCGCTTGGGATCATACGGATTATTGGTGCGGCCGTAGAGGTGGTTACTCGACTCCATCCACATGCACAGCTCGGATGTATTGGTAACCCCCAGAGGAATCGCCCCGGCGGCCAGCAGGCGAGCCACGCAGGTGGCATCTTTTTTGGAAATCACGTTTTTGCGGGCAACCAGTCCGCCGCTGTTGGGCATGCCGCTTAGCGCAAAGCTTTCTTTTATTGTACAGGGGACACCATGCAGGGGCCCAAGCCGGTCTTTGCCGGACGATTTCAATTCCCGATCGGCACGTTTGGCCTCTTCGACGGCCAGCTCGAAACGCTTGACCACGACCGCGTTGATGATCGGGTTGACCTGTTTGATCCGCTCAATATGCACCCCGACGACTTCGCTCGAAGAGACTTCACGGTTTCTAATCAGGCCGGCCAATTGGGTGGCCGATAATCGCAACAGCTGATTCATTGTTTCTCTCCCTGTAAGGCTTATGCTCGCCGGCCGGGGGGCAGGTCAAGTGTTTCATTGCGAATAGTCTTTACGTCTTGACAGGCGCGACCGGCCCGTGTCCAGATCAGCCCATGCCGGCAGTCAGGAAGAGTCAAATCGAAAAAACCCTGCCCCAGTTGCTCTCCGAGCGGGCCGACCAATATAAAGAACGGGTAGCCCTGCGAAAAAAGACCCTCGGCATCTGGCAGGAGATTTCCTGGCGGGAATACAAGCAGCAGGTTCGAAAGGTTGCCTGCGGCCTTTTGCAATACGGCATAGCCAAAGACGAATGCGTTGCGATTATCTCTGAGAACCGGCCCAAGTGGTTGTTTGTCGATATCGGCATCCAGTCCATTCAGGCCGTCACAGCCGCCATCTACGTAACCAGTGCTGCTGCGCAAGTTGCCTATATCTTGCAGCACTCCAAGTCCAGGCTGATTTTCGCCGAAGACGAAGAGCAGCTGGATAAAATCCTCAAGGTCCGCGACCAATTACCCGAACTGGAGCAAGTCGTTGTTTTCGATTGGAAAGGACTGCGCGGTTTTGATGATCCAATGGTCGTGTCTTTCGACGACTTCCTGGCGGCCGGCCAACAAGCTGCCGACACTTACGCGCCCCAGCTAGATCTCCTGATTGACGGCGGCCAGCCCGAGAAAACCGCTCTGCTGGTCTACACTTCCGGCACTACCGGCCCGCCCAAGGGCGCCATGCTGTCTCACCGCAACCTGATCTGGACCAGCCAGGCCCTGGCGGCCGCCAACCCAATCCTGGAATCCGACGAAATTCTGTCTTTCTTACCGCTTTGCCATATCGCCGAACGGCTGATGACGGTAGTCAACCAGATTGTAATCGGCTACACGGTCAACTTCGCCGAGAATCTCGACACTGTGCCGCAGAACCTGCGCGAGGTATCCCCGACGGTCTTCTTCGCCGTCCCGCGCATCTGGGAAAAATTCTACTCACGCATACAGCTGACTATCGAAAAGGCCCCCTGGTCCAAACGGGTGACTTACAAAGCAGCCATGGCTATCTCCGAAAAAGTTGCCCGCTTGCGAACCGAGAAAAAAGCCGTCAATCCCGGATTGCGCGCTCTTTATTCGCTGGCCCATTTCGCGGTCTTTCACCCGCTCAAGAAAAGACTCGGGCTGGAACGAACTCGTCTGGCCATCTCCGGGGCGGCACCGATTTCGCCGCAACTATTGTGTTACTTCCACTCGCTGGATCTCAAGCTGCGCGAAGTCTACGGACAAACCGAGGGCTGTGGGCCGACCTCGATTCACCAGGGCGACTCAATCGAACTAGGCACGGTCGGGCCGCCCTTGCCGGGAGTCGAGGTCAAGATCGCCGACGATGGAGAAATCCTGGTGCGCGGCCCGAATGTCTTCTTGGGCTATTTCCGCAACCAGGCCGCCACCGACGAGACCCTTTGCGAGGGCTACCTGCATTCCGGCGACGTGGGCGAGTTCGACAAAAACAACTATTTGAAAATCACCGATCGCAAGAAAGATCTAATCATCACCGCCGGCGGCAAGAACCTGGCTCCGCAGAATATAGAAAACCAGCTCAAGTTCAGCCCCTACATCAACGACGCCGTAGTGATCGGTGACCGGCGTCCGTTTGTCAGCGCTTTAATCTTGATCGACGAAGAAACAGTCTCGAACTACGCTCAGACCGAACGGGTTCCCTACACAACTTACGCCGACCTGGCCGGCAATGAAGAAATTTTCAAACTAATCGAGGGCGAAGTCCGCAAGGTCAACAAGACCCTGGCCAAGGTCGAACAAGTCAAAAAATTCAAGATCCTGACAAAACGTCTCGAGGAAGAAGACGGCGAAGTCACCCCGACCATGAAAGTCAAGCGCAAGCAAATCGAACAAGCTTACGCTGATCTGATCGAGTCGATCTATTCGCGCAAGAAAAAACAATAGAGCCTGTTTTTGTGACTTCCTAAGAACCACGTCTTTCCGGCATGGTTTAGGCCGAAATCCATACAGCGAAGACTGGATCCCAGCTAAAAACATACTGGGATGACAAAATTTAATGCAACATTTGGGTTTATACTGGTAGATTCTGGTCTTAGTTCCAGCGCTTCTTGCGCTTGTAGCGCTGCTGGCCGCTGGCACCCTTGTCTTTGCGCTGACCCAGATAGAATTCCTGGACATCTTCGTTGGCTAGCAATGCGCTGCATTTGTCGTCCATGACGATCCGCCCGTTCTCGAGCACGAAGCCATGCTGAGCGGTCTCGAGAGCCAGGCGGGCGTTTTGCTCGACTAATAAGATAGTCATGCCCTGCTGGTTGATCGCTTTAATGATCGCAAAAATCTCTTTTACCAAGGCGGGCGCCAGCCCCAGCGAGGGCTCGTCGAGCATCAGCAATTTTGGTTTCGACATCAAGCCGCGCGCAATTGCCAGCATCTGCTGCTCGCCTCCGGAGAGAGTCCCGGCCAGCTGAGTCGTCCTCTTGGCCAAGACCGGAAACATTTCCAGCATGCGCTCGATATCCTCAGCGACCTGCCGGCGATCTTTGCGCAGGTAGGCCCCGATCTGCAGATTTTCCGAGATGGTCAGCTCGGGAAACACCTCGCGACCTTCGGGCACATAGGCGATTCCGCGCCGGACGATATCGGCCGTGTCGCAACCATCGATACGCTTGCCTTCAAACTCGATGGTTCCCTTTTCGGGCTGGTCTTTGAGTAGTCCGACCGAGGTTTTCAGTATAGTCGATTTTCCGGCCCCGTTGGCCCCCAGGATGGTGACAATACTGCCCTGCTCGACATCCAGCGAAAGGCCGAACAAGGCCTGCAGCGGCCCGTAAAAAGTCTCGAGGTTACGTAGTCGGAACATCCGCCGCACGCTCCTGGTTGGGTTCGGCGCCCAGGTAGGCGCGCAATACTTCGGGATGTCTTTGGACCTGGTCGGGCGGCCCGCAAGTGATTTCGCGGCCTTCACACAAGGCCAGGACCCGGTCGGAGATGCTCATGACTGTATGCATGTCGTGCTCGATCAATAAAATCGATACACCGAACTCGGCCCGGATATCAGATATTCTGAAAACCAAATCGAGTTTTTCTTCGGCGTTCATCCCGGCAAAGGGCTCGTCTAATAAAAGCAGGTCCGGCTCGAGCGCCAGGGCCCGCCCGAGTTCGACCATTTTCTGGATACCGTAGGGCAGGCCGGCAACCAGCTGGTCTCTGGCGAACTGCAGATCGAGCAAGTCGAGAATTTCCTCGACTCGCCTGCGGTGTTCGATTTCTTCACGCATTACCCGTGCTGTGAAAATCAAGCCCGAAAACAACCCGGTCTTGACCCGCAGATGGCGCCCCAACAATAGATTGTCCAGGGTGGTCATCTGGGCGAACAGCTCGATATTTTGAAACGTGCGCGCAATTCCGAGCTTGGCTACTTTGTCGGGCTTTTTACCGATCAGCTCGTGGCCGCGGAAACAAATCGAACCCTGGTCGGGCTTGTAGATCCCATTCACACAATTAAACACGGTCGTCTTACCGGCCCCGTTGGGACCGATGATCGAAAGCAGTTCTCCCTTGGACAGCGTAAAAGAAACGCCGGCTAAAGCCTGGATGCCGCCGAAAGACAGCGATAAGTTTTTTACCTCGAGTTGAGCCATTTCTGCTTAGCTATTTAACTATTCAACAGCTATCCAATCCCTGATCTTGACCGCCTTGCCATTTTCACACTTGGCGATGAAGACCGACTTTTGCCCCTGCCGCTTATCGGGCCCGAAAGTAACGTCATGCCCAATCCCGCCGTTCCATGTATCGATTTTTTCCAGTGCCTCAACCAGCTTCTCGCGATCCAGGTCCGGGCCGACATTCTTTAAGGCTTCGACGAAAGGCTCGGCAAACATAAACCCGGCCATGAAGAAAATGCCCCATTGTTCATTGGCATTGCGCGGCTTGCCGTATTTCTCGAAAGCGGCCTTGTATTTCGCCACCAGAGGCTTGTCCGAATCGGGCAGTTCCATGATGCAATTGAAAACCACGCCGTCCCAGAGCCCCTTGGTAATCTTGTGCATCAAAGGCGCGTCAGAAAGAGTACTGGTGCTGGCCCAGAGCGGGCTGAATTTCAGCTTGGCGGCCGTGCCGACCGCAATCGCTCCCTGCTTGGGTAAAACGAACAGAATCACCGCGTCCGGCTTGGCCGACTTGATCTTGAGAATATGCGAACTGAGATCTTGATCGGTCATCTCGACACTTACTTCAGCCACCAGTTTTTTACCGGATTTTTCAAGCTCGGCCTGGGCGGCGACGAGACCCTCTTTGCCGTAATCATCGTTCATGTACAAAAAGGCGATTTTTTCCTTCTTGGCAGTATCGAGTAAGTAGCGAACCAGCGCCTTGGCTTCGGTTTCATAGGTCGGATAAACGCTGAACAAATAGCGGCCCGGTTTCTTGGCCCACTGACTCGAACCGCTGCCCGGTCCGATCCAGGGCACTTTTTTCTCGGCCAGGTAGTCTTTGACGGCCATGCCGGTCCCGGTTCCGATGCCGCCCACAAAAGCGAAGACGCCTTCTTTCTCGACCAACTCCATCACGGCCGCCTTGGTCCTGGGCGGCTGGAAAGCATCGTCGCGGATGAGCAGCTTAAGCTTGCGGCCGTGAATGCCGCCGGCTTCGTTGATCATGTCGAAATAAGCCTGCGTGCCGCGGGCGACTGCCCCCCAGAGCGCGGCCGGGCCCGTCTGCGGGCTCCACTGGCCGACCAAAATAGTATCCTGGCTGACTCCGGTCTTGGCTGCTGTGCTTTTCGGCTTGGGTGTTTCTTTAGCCGAGTCGTCTTTGGGTTTGTCCCCGCCCTTACTGCAGCCGGCCGCCAGAAACATTGCCACTCCAATTGCGAATAAAATCTTGACTGAGCTTTTCATTTTGCCTCCCTTTTCGATCTGAATAATCAAACTTTTTTAACGTAGTGATGTCCCAGCAAGCCGCTGGGACGCACACATAACATCAACACAATTACAATAAACGCTACGGTCGACTTGTATTGCGTTCCGTCCGGCAAGTAACCGGCCACAAGATTTTCCAAGATCCCCAGAATGCAGCCACCCAGGACCGCCCCGGCCAGACTGTTCATGCCGCCCAGGACCGCCGCCGCAAAACCCTTCAGCAAAGACTCCATCATCAGGTTGGGATCGAGCGGCTGGGCCGAGGCGGTCAGCAATCCGGCAAAGGCGCCGACCAGCGAGGCCAGGGCCCAGGTAAACATGTAGATCCGCGTAGGCCTAATGCCCATCAATCGAGAAGCCAGCGGGTTCTGGGCGGTGGCCTTCATGGCCACCCCGATGCGCGTGTATTTGAAAAACAAAAACAGGCCGGCCACCAATATAATTGAGACGGCGAAGATAACCAGGTTCAGGTTGCTGATAATCACTCCGCCGACTTCATGCACGTCCATATCACTGACCGGTGACGGCAGGACCTGTTGGCTGGCACCCCATAGCCCACCGGCCGCCCCATAAAGGATCATCTCCAGCCCCAAAGTAATAATTATCAAACCCAGCAAGGTCGGCTTACGCAGCGGCCTTTTAGAAAACGTTTCGGCCGTCATCCAAACCGCAAAAATCGCGACGATTACAGCCAGGCTGGCCGGCACCCCGGGACTTTTGAAAATGGCCAGGTAAAGCACAAAGAGAGTGAAGGTCCACAGCAAAACCAGCGGCATAACTCGCGAGCGTTCGCGGGCCGGCTGTAAGAAAACAAGTTCGCACATGGCGCCCAGCAGCATAGAAAAAACCAAAGTAGCCGGCAGGGCCGCCCAGAAAGGCATCCCGAAGTTGACCAGCAAGACAAACGCGAAAAAAGTCGTCAGCATAGCCAGTTCGCCCTGGGCAAAATTCAAGATTTCGCTGGTCTTGTATATAATGACCATCGCCAGAGCAATCAGCGAGTAGAGGCACCCGGTTGCCAAACCCATTACAATCAACTGTGCAAACAAAGCTTCAGCCTCCTGCTAGAATGGCCACGTTTTCCAATAGAACTTCAACTTCAGCCAGCGGCCCCTGAGGCCCAACGGCTCGAAGAGAATTACCAATATCATGATCGCCCCGTAGATGATTTCCGGAACGTTACGCACGGCCGTCAAGGCAATCGGCAGCATAGTCATCAAGATCGCCCCCAGGTGGGCCCCCATGACAGAGCCCAGGCCGCCGACCACTACCATGGCCAGAAAAGTAATCGACAGACGCAAGTCGAAACTCTCCGGATTGATGAACCCCATGGCATGCGCATAAAGCGCCCCGGCCAGGCCGGTGTAAAAAGCGCTGACTGCGAATGCCAGGGTCTTGTAGCGGGTCAAGTTGATTCCGATAGTCTCGGCCGCAATTTCGCTATCGCGGATGGCCACGAAGGCCCGCCCTATTTTAGATTTCATTAGATTGACGGCAAAAATAGTCATGACCACGCAAAGCGGCATGACGATTAAGTAAATTGCATAGTGCGGTGCATCGACCGCCTTCTCGGCCGAGACATTGTCCCCAATCAGTTCACGCAGCCAGGGCTCGAAGCCGGGCCCCGGCACCGTAATCCCCATCCGCCCGCCTAAAAAATCCAGGCGTCCGATAATCTGGGTCACCGCCAGCCCGAAACCCAGGGATGCAATTGCCAGGTAAGGCCCCTCCAGGCGCAAAGCCGGCAAACCCAGCAGCAGGCCGAACAGGCCGGCCAACAACCCGGCCAGGACAAGCGCAAGCGGCAGGGGAAGATTCACCTGGGTCACCAGCATGGCCTGGGCGTAGGCCCCGATCGCAAAAAAACCGGCGTGCCCGAGTGAGATCTGTCCGGTGTAACCGACAAGAATATTCAAGCCGACCGCCACCATGGCGTTGATCGCGATCAGGTTGAGTATATTGATGTAGTAGGCGCCCCCGGCCATATACAAAGTCAGGAAAGGAAATACGATCAGGCCGACAATCAAGACAAAAAAGGCACCCAGGCTGGAGGGCTTTTTGAACAGGCTCAGATCTTCGCGGTAACTCCGCTGTAAGTCCAAAAGAAGGGCACCCCCGCCTGGTGGCCATATCAAAACGACAGTTTTGAGGCGGCCACTAGCTGGTCATGTACGAATGCCAGAAATTTCCCAAAGGTCTTGATTATTTTCAAGGTTTTTTTACAGACCTAGTAGATGAAGGGAATAAGCCGCTTGGTTTTTGTGCAGTAGTCTTTGTATTCCTGGCCAAACTCATCGACCAGCATTTGCTCTTCGATTTTAATCCGGTAGACCAAAGCCGGAAGGCCGAGCAAAAAGAAGGCCGCAAACGAAAAAACACTGGCAAAGACTGAAATGAAGCCCAAGTTCACCAGCCACAGGCCGGTGTAGGCCGGATGACGAATGACCGAGTAGATTCCCTGCTTGACGACTCTGTGCCCATCGTGCAGCCGCACACTGATTGTGAAGAAGCGGCCCAAGGTTCGTATTGCAGTAACTCTCAACGTCTGGCCGACAACATAGCAACTAACTGCCACTATAGGATAAATCCAGTTCCACTCGAGGATGAACCAGTGCGGCCGGACCCAATAGTAGTCGACCAGGGCCAACAGATAGGCCAGGCCGAAAGAACTCCACAAAAACAGGGCGGAACCTTGATCTTTTCGCTTGCCGCCGATATCTGGCGCCTGAAAAATCCTTTCGACCAACAACAGCAAACTGAACAGAATTGCAAAAATCAGCCCGGGGGTTTCGGAAAAGAACCGGCGCGGCCCGCCGACAATCATCGAGAAAAAAGTCAGCGCTAGAATCATTCGAAACGGAACCATCGCCAGCCGGAACTTCTTGATGCTCTTTAGTTGCTCAGGCGTGAACTTGTATTCTTTGGCCTGCTCGGGCGCTTGCTCTTTGGGTTGTTCTTCCATGTTTCGGGCAGTATAGGTCTATCTGCTGAGTGGGGCAAATATTCTCAGGCAGCCGGTCAGGTTATGAGTCTTCCCACTCCAGGTCGTCTATTTCTGTCTCTTCTTCATCTTCAAAAAGGTCGGCAGGCTCCGCCGCTGCTTCTGGTTCGATGTCCGCCTGCGGCTCGGCCGCTAGTGGTTCAGCCGAATTGGAATCCGGGTCGTCCTGGGTGAAATAGCCGGGGTACGAATCAAGACCGGCCTGGATGGTTTCGGCCTCCAGGCCGATTGTCAAAGCAGCGCTCTGGGCACAGGCGGCGTACTCGGCGTTTTGGTCGCCGGCCAGGCTATCGTTTTCCAGGGTGAAGGGTGTCTCCCAACCATTAGGGGTAACTTCGCGTCGAATCAGCAACGAGCCGACCAACGGGACCCGGGCCGGGTTTCTCGAAACGCCCGAAATCGTGCATTCGAGATCTTCGTGCTGCTGGTTGACGTTGGAGTCGTCCAGCCAGAACACGCCGGTTTGTTCGGCAGTCATTCCTTCGAAAAGACGTCTCTTGGTACGACCATAGTTGCGCATGGTAACGTGCCGGTCGAGGTGCTGGTCTTGAAGATTCAACCAGATCCCAACCCGGGGAATGAACGCCTCGGGACGGGACAGGTGTTCGAGCTGAAAACTTGAGACCTCCAGCACTATCCAGTCGACCCGATCGCCGGTCAGATATAGATAACTCAGGGGACACTCCTGGCTGCCACCCAAGAAAACCTTCTGCCCGGCCTGTTTGAGAATGTGAGCCAGAAGCGTCGCGGTGACTGCTTTTCCCGTGGTGCCGGTAACCGCCATGATCGGCGTACTGATTCCGTTGCCTAAAAGCCTATGGGCCAACTCCAATTCACCCAGCATCGGCACGCCGCGGCGCATGGCCTCCATAGGAATCGGCTCGGCCAACGGGCGCAACTGAATCTTGGGGCAAAGAACTATCAACTTGGCGCGCTTTACCAGCTCGGTCCGGTCGCCGCCCAGGAGAATCTCTACTCCGGCTTCCTCCAATTTATCGGCATCTTCGACAGACTTGGAATAATCGGTGGCAATTACCTCGGCCCCCAGCCGGCGCAGCGCTAAAGCCGCAGCAACCCCGAAACGATCCAGCCCGACAACCAGAACTCGGCCCTTGGTGGGCGCACTCAGTATACTCCCAATCCGATCCATGGGCGCGAGCATAGCAGAACTGGCCGGGCTCTACCAACCGTTTTCGAAGGCGATATTGGTAATTGTCAGCTTGTCGATCTCAGAAAGATCGCAATTAATAGTGGCCAGCTCTCCTTTGCCGTTCGGTTCATACATATCCATGCCGGTTGCCAGCAGGCCGCAGGCCCCCCCGATCGGCTGATCGAACAAGACGGCAAAGTCGCGCGCAAAATGATGATGCTCGGGATTGTAAATCAATTTGTAGTAATCCAGCTGATCGAAGGCAGTTCCGTGCAGAGCCCCGTTACCGCGCACAAAGGCGGCCGGTTCGGTCGAGGCCATGCTGTCACCCATCATGACGTGCAGCACAAGCTGGCCGCCTTCGAAATCAACTGTGTGATACTGATGCCGGGCGCTATCGAAATGGCAGGATTCGAATTGATAGGAATCCGGGGTCCAGCACTCATCGATGCACAGCATGTTAGTGATGAATATCCCGTAAGGGTCCTGGTAGGCGCCGTCGAGAATCGCGATCTCGGTCTGCTCGATCGGTTTCCAGGCATTCAGCTCGAGATGATAGATCCAGTCGACTCCGCCGGCTGTTTGCATCGGCTGATCGATAGTGAAGCGATACTGAATGCCGCCGTCATAATCTGTGTGATTAGCCAGGATTGTCCCTTCGCCGTTTATAAGCGGCTGGGTCCCGGCTTCGCGCATCTCGAAACAAACCGGCAACAGAAACGGATAGGTCCCGTTTTCGGCAGGTAAGGGATAGTCGCCCGGCACAAACTTCATCCGGGCTTTCATGTCGTATTCTTCCTTGAGGGTGCGAGCTTCATTGAATGATGCGCAATATACAGATTCGTCTAAGATCTTTAAAGTCCAGGGCCAGTCGCCGCCGACATACTCGTAAGCCTGAGGGCACCAGGACCAGTCCGGCGGGGGGCCGTCGTCGCCCACTTGACCGCCATCGTCTCCGGCCGAACCACCGTCGTCGCTTACTTGACCACCATCGTCTCCGGCCGAACCGCCGTCGTCACCCGCTTGACCGCCATCGTCTCCGACCGAACCGCCGTCGTCGCCCGCTTGACCATCATCTCCCGCGGGCATTCCGTCATCGGTCTGAGTGGCCCCGTCTTGACCATCGTCGATATCTCCGGCATCAGCAGTCTCGGAGCCGGAAGAACACCCGACACCAATTCCGGCCAGCCAGACGAAGAAGCCCAGATAAAATAGTATGCTTGTGATCTTTTTCATTTCCAGCTCCCGGTGACTGGTTGGTCAATCAGCGCGTTCTACACATACTACCAGCATTGACGCCAAGCAGGAAAGGGACGGCTGGAGATGGAGCAAGGAAGAGGGGTTGGAGATACTTAGCTTAAGGTCAAAAGGCTACGGCTGTGTATTCTCCTGCCAGGTTGCGTGGGTCATAGCAAAACTTAACGCCGGCTTTATCGATGCAATCATACTGAGTGGCGGCGTCTCCCAAAACCGGGTCGGTCTCGGTGGTTCGGCAATCAGCGCTGCTTGCGCAGCTGGCTACGCAGTTCTTGTTGTCTATCGTCGCCGTGTAGGTCAAGATTTCGACCTCCTGGGTTGCGGCAATCATGACGCTCCCGGCCGGGCAAGTCGTCATAGTGGCGTAGTCGCCGAATGTGGCCGGGGTGCAGATGAAATCTACGCCGGTGCACTGGGTAGCCATCAACGAGCAGTAGCCGTTGGCGAAATAAGTATCGGAGGCCATGGCGCCTTCGTAGCTGCGCATGCAAACCAGGTCGGCCCCGGTAACATTGGTGGCTACGTCGTCGCAGCCGACGATCGTGCCGCCGGCCGGCTTGGGCACTCCGGACTGCTCACATTCGGCGCCGTCACAAGTGCAAGCTGAACCAAGTACCTGGGAACCGCCGCCTTGATCTCCCCCGGCATCGCTTCCAGCATCGCTTCCGGCATCTGTTCCGGCGTCGGTTCCAGCATCGGTTCCGCTTTCACTTCCACCGCAAGCGCAGAATACGAAAATAAAAACCAGACTTAAAAGTGTGACAAAACATCGTTGCATTCTTTTGTCCTTTCTAGTGGGTGCGTCCTCATCCGCCTTTTGTATCTTAAATGGGCACGCAAAATTCAGGCCAACCAGGGCTGGTCGTTAGTCGGCCGATTTTTTGAAGTTTTTACCAAGACAAGCGCGATTAAACGGGCTGCTGCGCGTTCGATATAGCACACCTGTTCGAATTCGAACAGGCATCACTCGACGCATTCGATGTTCAGACCGGAGGCTTCTTCAATTGATTTCAAGAATTTATTGAATTGTTTATCCGAAAAACTTTTGATCCCCGGGGTTCTGATCGGCCGGCCAATCACCAGATGGCTAACCTGGCTTTCTTCGGCGACCGACAGGATCACCTCGAAAATGTCCCCCTCGCGGATGATTGCAACGACTTCGTCAACGCCCCGGGCCCGGGCCTTGTCACACAGGATCGACAGGGCAAAGTGGCCGGTTTCTTTCAGCTCTGCGACCATCAAGTTGACCCGCGCGACCGTAGCATGTTCCAAAAAATCAACATCGACAATATAGAGAAACATCAGCTTGGCATTTTTCGAAATAGACAACTCAATCGCCAGATCGACTGCCTTTTGGCTCTGCGGGCCGCCACGAATCGGGCAGAGGATTCGGGTCATGGCCCTCTCTTTTTTTTCGGCTGGCGACACCTGAATCCCTCCTCGTCCTTAGAAGACCAAATAACGAATCAACAGCCAGAGAAATCCCAGGCTGACCGATATCAACAAGGCCGGAAAACCAACCTTGAAGAAGTGGGCGAATGTAATCGAATAGCCGGCCCGTTCGGCAATCCCGGCGGTCACCAGGTTGGCCGAGGCCCCGATCAGCGACCCGTTACCCCCCATGGCGGCCCCAACCGCCAGGCAGAAAAACAGACAGTGCGGATCAATCCCGGGAATGCTGGCGGTCAGGTAGCCGACCACCGGCAACATGGTCGCCGTAAAAGGAATATTGGGTATCACCGTCGAAATCAAAGCCGCCAGCCAGGTAATCACCAGCATGGCCAGAAACTGACTGTCGCCGACCAGGTAGCTGACTCCCACGGCTAAAAGATCGATCAGGCCGACTTCTTGAAGCGCGCCAATCACCATGAACAAGGTGATGAAAAATACCAGAGTCGTCCAATCGACGGCTTCGATCATCTCCTCGACATTGGGCTTGATCCAGACCAGCAAGCTGGTTGCCCCCATCAGGGCGATCACTGCCGGGGGGACCTGCAGATGTTCGCCAACCAGAAATAAAATCAGCATCCCCAGCCCGACCCAGCCGGCCTTTTTCAAGTGGATCGGTTCGTCGATAACCGCGCCTTGTTTCAGGCGCTCGAGCAACTCGGGCGACGCTTCGGTTCCGCCGGCCTCGATCTGCTTGCGATAGCGCAAGAGGATGTATACGGCGATACCGCCCAGGGCCAGAAATACGCCGGGGCTCAAATTAATTAAGAAGCCGGAAAACGAAATACCCGAGTAAGATGCAATCAATATGTTGGTCGGGGTACCGACCATGGTGGCCAGCCCGCCGACGTTCGAAGCCAAGACCTCGGGAAACAGCAAGATCAGCGGATCGATATCGAGAGCCAGGGCAATCCGGATGGTAATCGGGGCCATCAGCAACATAGTCGTGACGTTATCCAGAAACGCAGATGAGACCGCGGTCAAGACCATCAAGATGACCATCAACTTACCCAGGCGTCCGCCCGAAGTCTTGTAGGCAAAAAACGCCAGCCAACGAAACAGCCCGGTGCCTTCGATTACGGCGATTACGATCATCATGCCCATGATTAAGAAAATGACGTTCCAGTCGACCGCCGCAACGGCCTGATTGAAACCAAAAACGATCAGGCTATCGGAGAAAAGGTGACCGAGGGCGCTGGTGGCCAGCAGCAGCGAAGCCCCGACCAGGGCCGCCAGGGCATTGTGCATCGGGGTTGCCCCGATCAGAACCATCATAAACAAGAAAATAATAATAGTTATCCAGAAGGCCGCCGTGCGCTGGCGTTCGATGACTACACTGCCGACCGAAACAACCCCGGGCGCCTTGAGCGCCTCGAGCTGTTCGAGCGTCAGGGTGATATTCTCGGTCCGATAGTGCCGCCGGGAAAAGGTCAAAGACATGTGACTGTCAATCGTCTCGTCCAGTTCGATCACGAACCAGCCGTCGGCCCGGGTTCGGGCGGACAGCCCGGTCGGTTGCTCTTCGGCCAGCAGGCTGATTTGCAGCCGATCGATCGGCATGTTCTGGGCATTAATCGCCCGGCCGATCAGAACGGTTTTGTCTTTGTCTCTGACAATCGGTGGCCGATCGTCGATTGCCGCCGAGCAAGAAACCAGACCGGCTAAAACAAATACAATGCTCAGCAGCCAAAAAAATCGATATTTGCAACAAGCAATTTTCATCGGTAGCCCAAAGAATAGGCAGATTCGCAGATTGCCTCAACAGAAAAGTCTTGGCTTGCCATTCGTTGTCCGAGATGCGTATGGTTTTGAGCATGAAAAACCTCAAAGACAAGATCGTAGTGATTAGCGGGGCCGGGTCGGGAATCGGCCTGGCGACCGCCCAGGCCTTCGCTGAAAAGGGAGCTCGGGTTCACTTAGTCGATATTGACGGAGCCCGCCTCAAAGCAGCCGCCGACAAACTTTGCGGGTTTCAAATCACGACTCACTTAGTCGATTGCCGCGACGGCCAGGCCGTCATGCAATTGGCCGAGGAGATCTACAGACAAGACGGGCGGGTCGACATCCTGCATAATAATGCCGGGGTTTGCTGCGGCGGCCCGGTTCATGAAATCAGCTTAGAAGACTGGCGCTGGTCGGTGGATGTCAACCTGTGGGGTACCATTCACGGGATCCGCGCCTTCGTACCGCGCATGATCGAACAAGGCGGCCCGGCCCATATCATCAATACCGCTTCGATGGCCGGCCTGGTCGGCCTGCCCTATGTGGCCCCGTACTGTGCCACCAAGTTCGCGGTGGTCGGCTTGTCCGAGTCGCTGGCCGCCGAACTGGCCGCCTATGATATCCGGGTGACGACCGTCTGCCCGGGGGCGGTGGCTACCAACGTATTAAAGGATGGCCGGGTCAATTTGCCAGGCCAATGGCTTTCGAAAATTCAACGGGCCGTCGACCGTTTCGGCAGCGATCCCGAGGCCGTGGCGGCCGACATCCTGGCGGCCGTGCGCTCGGGCCAGAGCCTGAAAATCACCGCCGCCGGCAGTATGCTGCCGCTTTGGATACTCAAGCGGGCATCCCAATCGGTCTACGACCGGATCAACAGACTGGCTACAAAGTTTGCCAGCAAGCTTTAGAAGATAAAACTCAGCCGAACAGTTCCTGGTAGAGGGCGCGCATGCCGTTTAGAGCATGCGCCGGGTCGGTCACCAGGGTAATGTTGATCCGCGAGGCCCCCTGGGAGATTACATAGACCGGCACCTGGTTCTGACTGAGAATATCGAAGATGCGCGAAAGCAAGCCGGCGTCTTCGCGCAAGCCGGACCCCACCAGGCACAAGATGCTCCGGTTGGGCTCTCTTTCCACTTCGGCAAAAGTCGAGATTTCCTCAATCGCCGCGTTCAGATCGCCTTCGGTCCGATCGAAAGTCATCGAGATGCTGACCTCGCTGGTAGCGATTACGTCGACCGAGATGCGCCGGCGCGCCAAAATCTCGAACACCCGCGATAAAAACCCGGGCGCCTCGAGCATGCGCATTGAATGAACATGCAGCGACTCAACCTGGCGCTGGAGGGCAAGGGCTCTGACCGGTTCGCTCGGAGCGCGATCGTCGATCAGGGTACCCTGTTCCCAAATCGGGGTCGGGTCTTTCGGGTCCACCTGAAAAGTTCCCAGCACCCGGACCGGAATGTTCTTGCGCCGGGCCGGTTCGATCGTGCGCGGATGCAGGACCTTGGCCCCGAAATAAGCCAGCTCAGCGGCTTCTTCGAAACGAATCATCGGGATCACTTCGGCCCCGGGAACCACGCGCGGGTCGGCCCGCAATATGCCCTGGACATCTGTCCAGATCTGAATTTCTTCAACCTCGGCCGCCAGACCGAAGAGGGCCGCCGAGAAATCCGAGCCGCCGCGACCCAGGGTGGTAATTTCCCCGGTCGGCGAGCGTCCGATGAAGCCGGTCACTACCGGAGTCAGTCCGTCTTCGATCGCAGATATGGCCTGACTGATTTCGCCCAGGCATTCCGGGCGCGGTTCGGCGCAGGCGTGAACGTCGTTGGTGGTCAGACCCAGCTCCCAGCTGTCATAGGCCCGGGCCGAATGGTTTCTTTTTTGTAATGTTGCCGCAAACAAACGCGCACTAATTCTTTCGCCCAGTGAGACAAGCGCGTCCCGGGTGCGCGGGCTCAACTCACCCAGCATGGAGATCCCGGTCAAGAGCCTGTCCAACTCTTGATCGAGCTGGGCAATTACCTGTGAGTCGATCGAGAGCTTGTCGACGATTTCAAAGTGGCGTTTGCGAATCTCTATAACAAATGGTTCGGCGGCGGTCTTGGCGCAGGCTGCGTAAGCAGCTTCGAGCAGCAAATCGGTAACCCCGCCGACGGCCGAGACGATGACCAGTTTCGGGCGATCTTCGTAGATGACGTGCTCGGCAACCCGCTGCATGGCCTCGGCGGTAGCCAGACTGGTTCCGCCGAACTTCATTACCAGTCGCGGCCGCATCAGGGTTTTCCAATTTGAGCGAGCCAGGTTGGGATCTGATCCAGGCGATTCAGATCTTGGTCGGTTTCTCGCCGGGCCAGCAGTTCGACCATTCCCGGTGTTGCCAGAACAACCGCCGGCCGGGCCACCCGGTTGTAGTTGCTGGCCATTGAGTAGGTATAGGCCCCGGTCGACAGGACGGCCAGGATATCTCCGGCCTTAAGATTCGGCAGGTCGACATCACGCGCCAGCATATCGCCCGACTCACAACAGCGGCCCGATATCGACCAGACTGTATCGACCGGTTCGTTCAGGCGCTTGGCGGCCACGACCTGATGCTTGGCTTGGTAAAGTGCATAGCGCGGATTGTCGGTCATGCCGCCGTCGACGCTGGCATAGTTGCGAATGCCCTCGATCTTCTTGGTGCTCTGGACTGTGTACAGAGTAACCCCGGCCCGGCCGACTATCGAGCGGCCCGGTTCATCGCACAAGATCGGGGGCGCAATTCCAAATTCCCGGGCGGCTGCCAAAACTGCCCGGGACAATCCGGCGACGTGATCGCCAATCGCCGGCGGATGATCGCCGGGTGTATAATTAATTCCCAACCCGCCGCCCATGTTCAACTCGCTGAACTGGGCCCCCAGATCGTTACAGGCCCGGGCATAGAACTCCAGCATGGTTCGGGCGGCTACCTGGAAGGGCTTCAGGGCGAAAATCTGCGAACCGATATGGCAGTGCAGGCCGACCAGCTTCAGGTTAGACTTGGCAACTACCCGCTTGACGGCCTCGGCTGCTGCCCCGCCTTCGAGATTGAAGCCAAACTTCGAATCGACCTGCCCGGTCTGCACATACTCATGGGTGGACGGCTTGATTCCGGGGGTGACTCGAATCAGCACCCTAGGACGGCAGTCGAGTAAGCCTGCCAGATCGTTCAAACTTTCTATTTCTGCCGAGTTGTCGATTACGATCCGGCCGATGCCCGACTCGAGCGCCAGCCGCAGATCCTGGAGGGTCTTGGCGTTTCCGTGCATTATTATATTTTCGGGATTGAACCCGGCCGCCAGGGCGGTCGCCAGTTCGCCGGCCGAAGCAACATCCAGGCCGAGACCCTCTTGTTCGATCAAGCGGCAAAACCCGGTAGTCAAAAAAGCCTTGGAGGCATAGTAAATCCGCGACTCGGGATAGTCGTCAAACTTCTGCCGGTAGGCCCGGCAGTTTTGCCTGATCAGATCTTCGATCATCACGATCAGCGGGCTGCCGAATTTTTCCAACAAATCGGAGACGGCGTGCCCGGCCAGTTGCATGCTTCCGTCGGGAGCAACTCTATAGATATCGTCAGTCGGCGCGTTCATGGTTTTCATCAACCCGCTAGCATAATGATAAAAAAATCACTCCGTCAATATTGTCTTCAGGCAGCTGCAACCATTCTTCGGCGCCGGTGCCGGATCAACCACCCGATCAAGCCGACCAGCCCAAGCCCCAACAGGGCCGCTATGTATAAGTGTCCGGCCTCGAGGCC